>NZ_JAMYMK010000003.1:0-405285 GCF_040318565.1 Mesorhizobium sp. M1142 | reverse complement strand
ACCCCCCCCCCCCCCCCCGCCGCCGCTCGCCCCCCCGCGGCGGGGGGGGGGGGTCCCGGCCGCGGCCCGCCCCCGCGGCCCCGGCGCGTGGGGGGGCCCGCCCCAGGACCGGTCCGCAAGCGGCGGATGGCGATGCCGGCGACAGCCAGCTCGTGGGCGGCCCGCGATGCCGGCGGCAGCGGCGAGGGATCGAAGCCGTCCAGCCTGCGCTCGGCTTCGTCGAGATGGCCGATCAGCAGCAAGCGCCGGACTTCGAGGTTGCGCGCATGTGCGGCATTGACGCGGTCGCCATGCCTTTCAAGCGTCGCCCGCGCGGCGTCGAGTGTCTTGGCCGGCCAGGCGAGGTCCCGCGAGACGAGCGCGATCTCGGCCTCGGCGACTATACACCTCGCGCGGGCCACGGCCTCCCTCGGGCTGAATGCGTGTGCCGCCCTTTTTAGAAGAACCTTCGCCCGAACCAGGTCGCCAAGCTGCGCCATTGCGATACCGCGCAACGCCAGTGCCGGCGCATCGTCGCGCAGCGCAACCCGCTTCAAGGCGCCGAGCGGATCGCCCGCCGCAAGCGCATGCGCCGCGGCCGTGATCAGCGAGTCCATCGGAATCCCGTCACACTTGTCACTCCCATGGCTTCGACATCCGGCGCTAAGTCCATCTCACCAACCAGTCGTATCGACAACGGCGACTGTAGCCAACCTGAGTTGCGGCGCGCCAACCTTGAGTCGCGGCTAGATTGTGCACTGGGCTCGAACGCAACGATAAGCACTAGGAGAGACGCAGTGAAGATCGAAGGTACAGCCATCCTGGTGACTGGCGCCAATCGGGGCATCGGTCGGGCACTGGTCGAGGAAGCCCTGAGCAGAGGCGTAAAGCGCGTCTATGCCGCAACTCGCCAATCCATGGCCCACCCGGACCGGCGTGTGACGTCCCTGACCATGGATGTGACCGACGTTGCGCAGATCCGGGAGGCCGTCGAGAAGATCGATGCTCTCGATATCCTCATCAACAACGCCGGCGTATCGCCCTTCGATGACCTCAGCGACCGTCGTGTGCTCGAACAACAGCTCGCCGTAAACCTCTTCGGCTCGTACGACGTTACCCAGGCTCTGCTGCCGTTGCTGGCCCGGTCGCGGGGAGCCATCGTCAACATTCTGTCGCTGGCCTCGATTGCCGCCGTGCCGTTCAGTCCGGCTTACTCGATCTCCAAGGCGGCCTCGTTCTCGCTGTCGCAGTCGTTGCGCACGCTCCTGGCCGGACGGGGTGTCAGCGTCCACAGGGTCCTTCCCGGCCCGGTGGACACGGACATGACACGGGGCCTGGACATCGCGAAGGCTTCTCCGGAGTCTGTCGCGCGGGCGATCCTGGACGGCGTGGAGAATGGCGAGGAAGAGATCTTCCCCGATCCCATGTCGGAATCCGTGGCGGAGGGCTGGCGCAGCAGTGCGGTCAAGGCGCTTGAGCGCCAGTTTGCAGCCTATGCGGAAGCAAGTCCGTCAAGTGAAGCAAGCCCGTCAGGCAGTGGGCATGAAAGAAGCAGCGAAACGATTGCCCGCGAGCCCCATCCTTGCTGCTCGGCCTGAAACTGCGGACGCTTATGCAGGGGTCGCGGCATCGCCGCCCCTCGGCGCCGCCCCGACCCCTCACGGCGCGCAGAGATGCCTCCTGATGTCCGGAGCAAGTTGACCGATCAGTTGCGGTCGTCGGGGAAACTTGGAATAGGCAAGAATTCGACGCCATCCTCGGCGAGGCTCTTGGCCTCCTCCAGCGTCGCCTCGCCATAAATGCCGCGCGGATCGCTCTCGCCAAAATGGATCTTGCGCGCTTCCTCGGCAAATTTGTCGCCAACATAATCGGCGTTCTCGCGCACCTTCTCGGCAAGCGCCTTGAGCTGCGCCAGCGCCTGCTTTTGTGCCTCGCCCATGGCCAGCGCGATCTTCTCCTGGCCGCGCCCGGTCGAGACGGCAGGCGCCATCAGCGCCTTCTCGACCTTGTGCGAGCCGCAGGCCGGGCAATCGATGAAACCGCGCCTCTTCTGTGTGTCGAAATCGTCGTTGCTGCGGAACCAGGCCTCGAATTCGTGCTCGTGTTCGCAGATCAGGGAAAAGCGGATCAAGAGGCGGCACCCCTGAGCGGCATTGCCTCCGCCGAACCGGCGTTTACGGCAAAATCGCGTGCGTTTTTGAGATTCGGTATCTTCTTGCGCGCGGCGACTGACTGCACCGGGTCGATCTCGGCGACAATCACCGCCGGCTCGTCATGCGCCGCCTCGGCGACGATGCGGCCCCAGGGATCGACGATCAGCGAATGGCCATAGGTTTCGCGGCCGTCCTCGTGCACGCCGCCTTGCGCCGCGGCAACCACATAGGCGCCGTTCTCGATGGCGCGCGCCCTGAGCAGCACATGCCAATGCGCTTCGCCGGTCTGGCGGGTGAAGGCGGCGGGCACCGAAAGCAGATTGGCGCCGGCCAGCGCCTCGGCACGGAACAGCTGCGGAAAGCGTAGATCGTAGCAGACGGCAAAGCCGAGCTTCACGCCATTGATTTCGGCGACGACGGCCTCGGTGCCAGGCTCATAGGCGGCGGATTCGCGCCAGCTCTCGCCATTGTCGAGATCGACATCGAACATGTGGATCTTGTCGTAGGTGGCAATCGTGGCACCGTCCGGCCCGAACAGAAGGGCGCGGTTGGCAAGCTTGCCGTCGGCGCGCAGAATGGCGGTCGAGCCGATATGCAGGAAGATGCCGAGCTCCTTGGCCAGCCTCCGCGACGTCGAGACGACGATGTCCTTGTCTTCGGAGGTGAAGGAAGCGGCCCGCGCTTGGCTGTCGCGGATCAGCGCGCCGGTCATTTCCGGCGTCTGGACATAGGACGCGCCAAGACCTGCCGCCTCGCGGACCAGCCGTTCCAGATCGACCGCATTGCGCTCCGGACTGGTTCCCGAACGCATCTGGATCGCCGCGGCCTTGAAAGCACCCATCGTCATGTCCTTACCTGGTCGAGCCGTTGGCGAGCAATCCGTCCAGCCGTCCTTCCGCCTCCAATTCGTGGAGATCGTCAGAGCCGCCGACATGCGTGTCGCCGATGAATATCTGCGGAAAGGTGGAACGGCCATGGGCCCGGGAAATCATTTCCTGGCGCAG
This sequence comes from Mesorhizobium sp. M1142, assembly GCF_040318565.1. Lineage (NCBI taxonomy): Bacteria > Pseudomonadati > Pseudomonadota > Alphaproteobacteria > Hyphomicrobiales > Phyllobacteriaceae > Mesorhizobium > Mesorhizobium sp. M1142. The sequence goes on along the minus strand of NZ_JAMYMK010000003.1, from coordinate 402,149 downwards.
TTCCGGCGAGAAGGAGGCGTCGTGCTCGGTATAGGCGACGCCCTTCCTGTCGAGCAGCCGTTTGGCCGCGGTGCAATAGCCGCACATCATCCGCGTGTAGATCGTCACATCGACCATCGGTCAGCAATCCTGCCTCGTTCTGCTGTCATATAGGCTATATAGGCGCCGATTCGTCGGCCCGAAAGTCCCCCGGCAGCACGCGCGCGAAGGTCAGTACGTCGACCGCGCCGGCACCGCCCTTCGTCAATGCCCTGGCAACCGCGCGGACGGTGGCGCCGGTGGTGTAGACATCGTCGATCAGCAGCACCCGGCGGCCGGCGATTTCGATCTCCGCCTCATCAGGCACTTTGAATGCGGCGCGAACATTTTCCTCGCGTTCCCGCCGCTCCAGCCCGACTTGCTGGCGCGTGAGTTTGACGCGCTTGATGGCTGATGGCGCGAAAGGCCGCTCCCCGAGCTGCGCCACCGCCCGCGCCAGTTCCGCGGACTGGTTGAACTGCCGTCGGAAGAAACGCCGCCAGTGCAGCGGCACCGGCACGACCACGTCGGCCTCGGCGATGAGCTCGGCACCGGCGCGAAGCATCCAGCGCGCCATCCACGGCGCCAGATCGGTGCGGTCCTGGTATTTCAGCCCTTGCACCATCTGGCGGGCAACGCCGGAATAGGCAACCGCCGCTCGCGCGCGTTCGAACGGCGGCGGGTCGGCTATCGCCTCCGCCGACAGGAAACCCTCACCCATACTGTGGGTGAACGGCGTGCCCATCACCGGGCACCACGGCCGTTCCAGCAGCCTGAGTTTCGGCCAGCAGGCGCCGCACAACACGCCGGGCTGCGAGACATGGCGGCGGCAGCCGGCGCAGACCGGCGGGAACAAGAGGCGCGCTGGCCAGCCCAATGCCTTGCGGGCAATGCTCTTGATCGCAATACGCTTGATCTCTGGCATGGGATCGGCCACGTGGTTGGTCCTTCGCATCACTATATCAGAGAGCGAAGCAAAAGGACCTGCCCATTGCAGCCTGTAATCGACACCTCGCTCTGGCTGGCGCGCAAGCGCCGGGCACTGGCCCGTCCCATCGTCGGCGCGGATTTCCTCATGCGGCGGGCGGCCGAGGATCTTGCCGACCGGCTCGACGCCGTCGAACGCAGGTTCGGCAAGACGGCCTCATTGTTTTGCCAGACGCCGGCAGCAGCAGAGGTGCTCGCTGAAAGCGGCAAGGTGACGGAAAACGTGCGCGTCGAGGCCGACGCCGCTTTCCTGGCCGGCCAGCCAGGAGTGGTAGCGCCGTTGGAAACCGTGCCATTCGAACCGGAAAGCCTCGACCTCGCAGTCTCGCTGCTGTCGCTGCAGGCGATGAACGACATTCCCGGCATGCTGGTGCAGATCCGCCGGGCGCTGAAGCCGGACGGGCTTTTCCTCGGCGCCTTCGCCGGCACAGGCACGCTCTCCGAACTGCGCGAAAGCCTGCTTGCCGCCGAGACCGAGCTCTATGGCGGCGCTAGCCCGCGTGTGATCCCGTTCACCGACGTCCGCGACGCCGGCGCGCTGCTGCAGCGCGCCGGCCTGGCACTGCCGGTGGCCGACGTCGAGACGATCACGGTGCGCTACGATTCGCTATTTGGCCTGGTCGCCGACCTGCGCGCCATGGGCGAGACCAGCGCGCTTGTCGACCGCAGCAGGCGGCCGGGCACGCGAGCGCTGTTCGCGCGCGCCGCCGAAATCTATGCGGAGCGGTTTTCGGATGCCGATGGCCGCGTCAGGGCGAGTTTCTCGGTGGTCTGGATGTCAGGCTGGGCGCCCGATGCCTCTCAGCAAAAGCCGCTGAAGCCGGGCTCCGCAAAAATATCGCTGAAGACAATCCTGGAAAACCCCGGCGGCCCCTGAGCGTATCCTTGCGCAAAAGCTAAGCGTATCCCATCAAAGCTAAGCGGGTCACTGCGCAAAAGCGTTGGCAAGCCTGCTGCTGTTGTCGCTGAACAGCCACTGAATCGCATCGGCAGCCTGGCCAATACCAGCGACAATGGCAAGCGACAGCACGGCGACGATCAAACCATATTCGATAGCCGTCGCACCCCTCTCGTCTTCTAGAAATCGTTGCAGCAAGATTTTCATGGGCGCCCATCCCTCTTGCCCGAACCTAGCGCCGACCCGTTAAGAAAGGTTAATGCGACAGGCTTAACGCGCGGTGAACCAGCTGCATTCTAGGAAACAGCCGAATCCTAGAGATCTGTTGAGGAGTCAGCAGTCGCCGCTGCTTCTGCCATCGGCCCGTATAACGCAGACCGAACTGGGCAGCGGCTGCAGCACGCTCTTGCGTAGCGTATAGCTATCGCGCTGGCCGATCGAGCCGGTGCTCATCGTATCAAGCCCGTCGCGGGCAAACTGCGAGCGGGTCCGGCTGTCGAGGTAGGGCGTCGCGATCAAGGCCAGAGCCACCGCGGCCGAGCCGAACAAGAGGGCGATGCGCAATATTCCCATGCCGGCATTGGCGGCGCCAGGAAGGCGGTCGGGCCAAGGCGAGTCCCAGTCCTTTTCAAGGCTCATGCAAATCGCTCCCCAGCGGTGGAATCGGCGTAACCGCCTAGCGTCAATTTTTCACGGTCAGATAAATCTTTCATTAACGCTGCTGCCAGCGCGTTGCGGCGCTGCCCGATTTACGGCAGGTCGGCCGTTACAGCAGATCGATGAGGAACTGGATCAGCGGGGCATCGGCCGGCGGCATTGGAAAATCGCGCATCTGGCGCGGCCGCACCCATTTCAGCACTTGGCCTTCCTTCGGCTGGGCAATGCCGCGGAATCGACGGCAGACGAACAGCGGCATCAGCAGGTGAAAATCATCGTAGGAATGGCTGGCGAAGGTGAGCGGCGCCAGACAAGGGATGTCGGTCTCGATGCCGATCTCCTCGTACAATTCGCGGATCAGGCATTGTTCCGGCGTCTCACCGGGCTCGACCTTGCCGCCTGGAAACTCCCACAGGCCGGCGAGTTGCTTGCCTTCGGGCCGCTGCGCCAACAGCACGCGCCCGTCGGCATCGACCAGCGCGCAGGCCGCGACCAGGAGCAGGCGTTTGCCGACCGTATCCAAGCCGCTCATGCGCCTTGTGGCCGGCGATAGTGATAGCGATAGACTTCGTCGAATCCGAGCGAACGGTAGAGCGCCAGCGCCGGCGCGTTGTCCGCCTCGACCTGCAGCCAGGCTTCCCGCGCCCCGCGCAGCCGCGCCCATTTCAGCGCCGACCGGATGAGATGGCGGCCATGGCCCTGGTTGCGCACCGATCTGTCGGTGGCAATCTCAAACAGGCCGGCAAGATCGCCGTCATGTACGCAGATCAACGTTGCCAGCGGCTCGCTGCCGGCCTCCAGCGCAAACAGTCCGGCCTCCGGCTGGATGGCGCCGATGATCTCCGACAGGCCCGGCCGCAGCGACACATCCGAGCCGCTCACCTTGAGTGCGGCACCGATGAAACGGCTGATGTCCTTCAACGGAATCTGGTCCATGGCGTCGTCGAGCGTGGCGTCCGCCAGCGGCAGCCGCATGACCAGCGATTCGGCGAATATGCTCCAGCCCTCGCTGTCGAGGTACTTTGAAAGATCCGGGCCCGACAGCGGCGAGATGCGAAAGGTCAGCGGCCTGCCATAGGCGTCGAAGCGGCGGCTGGCGCGACCGATGCGCTCAGCAATGTGCTGGATGTCGCCCGGATCGAGCGGATTGACCGAGTTCAGCCGCTTGGCCGGGTGGCCGGCCGTCAGCCGCACCACCCAGGTGCCGTCATAATGGACGGCGGCCGCCGGCCAGGCGCGAAAGCCGGCCGCCTCATAGCGGCGCACGATCGCCAACACGCTTGCCGGATGTCTGGAAGCCAACGCCATCAGCTCCGATAATCGCCGTTTATGGCGACATATTCCTTGGTGAGATCGCAGGTCCACACCGTCGCCTTGCCGCGGCCGATGCCGATGTCGGCGCGGATGCGGATCTCGTCGCGCTTCATATACGCCGAAGTCGCCTCCTCGGAATAGGCGGCGTCGCGCTCGCCCTGATAGGCCAGGCGGTTATCGCCGAACCAGATCGACAGAAGGTCGCGGTCGGCCGGTTCGCCGGCCTTGCCGACAGCCATGACGACGCGGCCCCAATTGGCGTCCTCGCCGGCGACTGCCGTCTTGACCAGCGGCGAATTGGCGATCGACAGCGCGATGCGCTTGGCCGAGCGGGCCGATTTGGCTCCGGTGACGGTGACCTCGACCTGCTTGCGGGCGCCCTCGCCGTCGCGCACCACCTGTAGTGCCAGCGATTTCAGCACCTTGCCGAGGGCACGGCGGAACGCGCCGAGGCGCGCATCCTTGGGGTCGGAAATTGCCGGCGAGCCGCGCCTGGCGGCAGCACCCGTGGCGAACATCAGCAGCGTGTCGCTGGTCGAGGTGTCGCTGTCGACGGTAACCGCGTTGAAGGTCTTGGCCGTGCCGCGCGACAGGAGGTCCTGCAGCACCGGTGCTGCGATCGGCGCATCGGTGGCGATGAAGGAAAGCATCGTCGCCATGTCGGGCGCGATCATGCCGGCACCCTTGGCGATACCGTTGATGGTGACGTCGGCATCGCCGAGCTTGACCGTCGCGGTCGCCAGTTTGGGATAGGTGTCGGTGGTCATGATCGCCTTGGCGGCTTCGGTCCACAATTCCGGCTTGCCGTCCTTGACCAGCCCGGCCAGCAGATGGCTGAACTTGCCGGCGTCGAGCGGCTCGCCGATCACGCCGGTCGAGGCCAGGAACACCTCGCCCGCTGTGCAGTCGGCCGCTTTCGCCGCCACCTCGCCCGTGAGTGCCGTCGAGGCGCGGCCCTTCTGGCCGGTAAAGGCATTGGCATTGCCGGAATTGACCACCAGCACGCGTGCCTTGCCAGCCACGAGGTTCTGCCGGCAGAAATCGACCGGCGCCGAAGGGCATTTCGACCTGGTGAACACGCCGGCGACGGTGGTGCCGGCGTCGAACACCATGGCCAGCAAGTCGGTGCGGTTCTTGTATTTTATGCCGGCCTCGGCGGTGGCGATGCGCGCGCCCTCGATCACCGGCATCTTGGGATATTTCTTCGGCGCGAGCGGCGAAACCTGTGTGGACATGGAAGACCCCGGGCGGGAAAAATCGCGAAAGGAACGCCGGTTTGCCCGATAGCACGCGCTGGCGCAAGGCGTTTCACAGCCGTTACGGGTGCCGGAAGCCTGACACCGCCTCATGCAGCAAGCAGGCTGTTGCAAATTTGTTGGCGTCGCTGCGACCGATAGCGCTATGATCCTGCCCCATGGGCAGGCTTGTGGTCTTGGCACTGGCGTTTCTGGGCTTTCTGCTGCTGCGCGCCGATGCGCAGACGGCGCGGCGCGTCGCGCTTGTGGTCGGCAACGGCAGCTACGCCGAAGCCGGCACGCTGGCCAATCCCGTCAACGATGCGCTCGACATCGCCGACAAGCTGCGCGCCATCGGTTTCGAGGTGATCGAAGGCAACGATCTCGGCAAGCGCGAGCTCGAACGCAAGATCGGCGAATTCTCCGATGCGCTGCAAGGTGCCGGTGCCGGACTGTTCTACTATGCCGGCCACGGCCTGCAGGTCGACGGGCGCAACTTCATCGTGCCGGTCGACGCCCGGCTGGACATGCCGGTCAAGCTGCAGCTCGAGGCGGTGCCGATCGACGAGGTTCTCGACATCATGGAGCAGCAGACCAAGGTCAGCCTGGTCTTCCTCGATGCCTGCCGCAACAACCCGTTTGCCCGAAGCCTCAGCCGCAGCACCATCACGCGCTCGGCGACGGCTCTCGCCGGCCTCGCCCAGTTCGAGTCGACACGCGGCTCATTCATCGCCTTCTCGACTGCGCCCGGCGCCGTCGCAATGGACGGGACGGGGCGCAACTCGCCCTTTGCGGCGGCTCTTTTGCGGCATATGGCCGAGCCCGGACAAAGCATCAACGACATGATGATCGCGGTGCGCCGCGACGTCGTTTCGGCAACGCGCGAGGCGCAGCGTCCCTGGGAGCAGGGGTCGCTGCTCGAGCGTTTCGAATTCGTTCCGGGCGCAGACACTGCCCGGCAACCGAAACCGGCTGTCAGCCCGGCTCCCGCGTCGCAGGTGGCTGCGCTCGAACGCTCCGTCGGCGACAAGGGCGCCATCGAGCAGTTTCTGCGCCAGGACTATCTGGCGCTGGATGCCAAGAGGATGCGCGAAACCGTCAAGCGGCTTTACGGTGCGTCGGCCACCATCTACGGCACGCGCTACGACAGCGAGGCGATCGTCAAGGTCAAGACCGACTGGTTCGCGCAATGGGCGTCATGGTCGTTCGCTCTCGAGCCCGGCAGCCTTGAGGTGACGCCGCACGGCAAGGACCGTGCCGACGTGGTTTTCGCCATGCGCTACGACTATGTGCCGAAAGACAAATCGGCGCAGCGCCTGACCGGCAAGGCGCGGGTGACGCTGGAACTCGTGCTGGCCGATGGCGCGTGGCGCGTTGCGTCGGAAACGTCGCAAGCGCTGGAATGAACATCAGCGGACCGCTGGGTTGATGAACCCGCGAAACGCCCGCTGCACGCCCGGAATCAGTCCCCAGATCATGATCGAGACCATCAGCGGCGCGATGACCAGCGTACGCTGCCAGATTTGCCATTCCTGCATCAGCGGAAAAACCACATACAGAATGGCAGTGATCAGCGGATACACGCCGAGCAGCACAAGCAGGGCGAAGCGCAGGCGCGAAAAGCGGGTCACGGCGGTCGAGTTCATCAAACTCTCCTTATCGTTACGGAACGTTCCGTTACATATAAAACGGATCGTTCCGTTTCGTCAAGAGTTGTATATGATGGCTGCTGAAACCGCGGGTAAGGAAGAAAAGATGGGCGAAATCACCGATCCCGGGCGCAAGTCGGCTGGCGCACGGCGCAGCCCGGAAAGCGCCGATGCCATTCTCGATGCCGCCGAGGCGGTACTGGTCGAAGCCGGCTATTCCGGCTTCTCGATCGAGGCGGTGGCGCGCCGCGCACGCGCCGGAAAACCGACGATCTATCGCTGGTGGCCAAGCAAGGCCGCCTTGCTGCTCGACGTTTACCAGCGGCAAAAGCGCGTCGACAATCCCGACACCGGGAACCTTGCGGAGGATCTCGTCGGCTTCCTGAAGAGCTTGTTCGCGCATTGGCGCGAGACGTCGTCGGGTAGCGTGTTCAGATCGCTGATTGCCGAGGCGCAGTCGGACGAAAAAGCCGCCGCCGCCCTCGCCGAATACGCAAGAGGCCGTCGCATCCACACCGGCCAGATGGTCGAACGCGCCAAGGCAAGGGGAGAGGTGACAGCCGATGTCGATGCCACTGTCGTCGCCGACCTGATCGCCTCGTTTGCCTGGGCGCACCTTCTGACAGACCGCCTGGACGAGGACGAGGCGATCTTGCGCAGGGCGGTCGGCTATGTCTTGAAAGGCATCGTCGCTGAGGATGCCGGCAACGCCACGGCGGTCCGGCGGCGGCGTTAACGCATCATCGCTCGCCCTACCAAATAGAAGCGACAGGGCGGCAGCGCGCCCTGTCGTAGCCCAATCTGGCCTATTTGGCGCTTTCCAGCGCGTCGACCGTCTTCTTCAGGTTCGCATCGGGGATGTCGACCTTGGCGTTGGCGCGCAGCGACTTGACCAGCGCGAAATACTTGTCGCGGATGACCGCCTGGCGCGCCTGGTCCTTGACCTGGTCGAACGCCGGCGGCTGCTTGGTGCGCTTGTCCTCAACCTTGATGACATGCCAGCCGAACTGCGACTGCACCGGCTGCTCGGTGTATTTGCCGACCGCCAGCGCAAACGCCGCCTTGTCGAACTCCGGCACCATCTGGCCAGGTCCGAACCAGCCGAGATCGCCGCCGCTGGTCTTGCCGCTCGGATCGCTGGTGTGCTCGTTGGCGAGTTTCTGGAAGTCGGCGCCGCCGTCGAGCTGCTTGATGATGGCGTCGGCCTCTTCCTTCGTCTTCACGAGGATGTGACGGGCGTGCACCTCGTTGGTGGGCGGCGTGTTGGCGATTTCCTGGTCGTAGCGGGCGCGGACCTCGGCATCGGTAACCTTGTCGATGACGCCCTTCTCGACCATTTCGCCATGCAGCGCGCGCTGCTGCAGGAAGGCCATGCGGCGCTGGAAGTCGGGATCCTTGTCGAGGCCGGTGGTCACCGCCTGAGCCGCCATGACGCGGATTTCAATCGCCGCCGACAGTGCCGCCGCGCGGCGCTGCTCGGGCGGAAGCTGCGCGAACTGCTGCGACAGCTCGCCCTCGGCAAGCCCAAGGTCTGCCTCGGTCAGCGTCTGGCCGTTGACGGTGGCGACCACGGCGTTCGGATCGACCGGCTTGGCCGCCGGGGCGGGTGCTGCCGGCTGGGCAGGGGCGGCTTCCTGTGCCATCAGCGGCGACAGCGAGAGGGCCGACAGCCCGAATGCCAGACCAAGGCTGGCGAGCGACGCACGGCGGAACAACAAGGACATTACGATTATCTCCAAAGCGGGGTAGCTAGAGCGGAATGGCTTCCAGACCAGCAGGATTGTGGCGGAATTTGGCGCGGTCGACAGGGCGAGCGCGGCGTTGACATCGAATGAGCCCCCTCTTATCTGTCCAACGACTTTGCGTCCAGAACCGTTTTCCGGGCGCTTTTTGCGTTTGTCCGCGTTCACGTGGATTTGATGGGGCCAGCCGGCGCCTGTCGCAACGACTTGGAATGCTATCGAAAGGGCCATTGGATGGTCAGTCTCGGCGGTCTCGCCCGTAAGGTTTTCGGCTCCTCCAACGATCGTCGGGTCAAATCGACCCGGCCCCGCGTCGAGGCGATCAATGCCATGGAAAACGAGATGCGGGCGCTCTCCGACGCCGAGCTTCAGGCCCGCACCGACAAATTCCGCCAGGACATCGCCAACGGCGCCAGCCTCGACGACCTTCTGGTGCCGGCCTTCGCTACCGTGCGCGAGGCCGCCCGCCGCGTGCTCGGCATGCGCCCGTTCGACGTGCAGCTGATCGGCGGCATGGTGCTGCACAATGGCGGTATTGCCGAGATGCGGACCGGTGAAGGCAAGACGCTGGTGGCGACGCTGCCGGTCTATCTCAACGCGCTCGCCGGCAATGGCGTCCATGTCGTCACCGTCAACGATTATCTGGCCACGCGCGACTCCGAATGGATGGGCCGCGTCTACAAATTCCTCGGCCTTAAGGTCGGCGTCATCGTCCATGGCCTGTCCGACGAGGAGCGCCGGGTCGCCTACGCCGCCGACGTCACCTACGCCACCAACAACGAGCTCGGCTTCGACTATCTGCGCGACAACATGAAATACGAGCGCGCCCAGATGGTGCAGCGCGGCCATAGCTACGCCATTGTCGACGAGGTCGATTCGATCCTGGTCGACGAAGCCCGCACGCCGCTGATCATTTCCGGTCCGCTCGAGGACCGTTCGGAAATGTACAACACCATCGATACCTTCATCGTCCAGCTGCAACCGCAGGACTACGAGATCGACGAGAAGCAGAAGACCTCGATCTTCACCGAGGAAGGCACCGAGAAGCTGGAGAACATGCTGCGCGATGCTGGCCTGCTCAAGGGCGAGTCGCTCTATGACGTCGAGAACGTCGCCATCGTTCACCACGTCAACAACGCGCTGAAGGCGCACCGGCTGTTCCAGAAGGACAAGGACTATATTGTCCGCAACGGCGAGATCGTCATCATCGACGAGTTCACCGGCCGCATGATGCCCGGCCGCCGCTATTCGGAGGGCCTGCACCAGGCGCTCGAAGCCAAGGAGCATGTGGCGATCCAGCCGGAGAACCAGACGCTCGCCTCGGTCACCTTCCAGAACTATTTCCGCCTCTACAAGAAGCTCGCCGGCATGACCGGCACGGCGCTGACCGAGGCCGAAGAATTCGCCAACATCTACAATCTCGACGTCACCGAGATCCCGACCAACCTGCCGGTCATCCGCATCGACGAAGACGACGAGGTCTACCGGACGGTCGAGGAGAAATACAAGGCGATCGTCAAGGAGATCAAGGAAGCCCGCGCCAAGGGTCAGCCGACGCTGGTCGGCACGACTTCCATCGAGAAATCCGAGCAACTGGCCGAGCGCCTGCGCAAGGAGGGTTTCAAGGATTTCGAGGTGCTGAACGCCCGCCACCACGAGCGCGAGGCGGCGATCGTCGCCCAGGCCGGCAAACCCGGCGCCATCACCATCGCCACTAACATGGCCGGCCGCGGCACTGACATCCAGCTCGGCGGCAATGCCGACATGCGCATCGCCGAGGAGCTTGGCGACATGCCAGCGGGCCCCGAGCGCGAGGCCCGGGAAAAAGAAATCCGCGACGACATCGCCCGGCTGAAGGAAAAGGCGCTCGCCGCCGGCGGCCTCTATGTGCTTGCCACCGAACGCCATGAATCGCGCCGCATCGACAACCAGTTGCGCGGGCGCTCAGGCCGTCAGGGCGATCCCGGGCGGTCAAAGTTCTTCCTGTCGCTGCAGGACGATCTGATGCGCATCTTCGGTTCCGAGCGCATGGACGGCATGCTGCAGAAGCTCGGCCTCAAGGAAGACGAGGCGATCATCCATCCATGGATCAACAAGGCGCTGGAAAAGGCGCAAAAGAAGGTCGAGGCGCGCAACTTCGACATCCGCAAGAACCTGTTGAAATATGACGACGTCTCCAACGACCAACGCAAGGTGGTGTTCGAGCAGCGCCTCGAATTGATGGACGGCGAAGGCCTATCCGAGACCATCACCGAGATGCGCGAAGGCGTCATCGAGGAGATCGTCGCCAAGAACATTCCCGAAAACGCCTATGCCGAGCAGTGGAACGTCGCCGGGCTCAAGGCCGAGATCGCCGAATTCCTCAACCTCGACCTGCCGGTAGAAGACTGGGTCAAGGAAGAAGGCATTGCCGAAGACGACATCCGCGAGCGCATCAGCCAGGCCGCCGACGCCGCCGCCAAGGAGCGCGCCGAGCGCTTCGGCCCCGACGTGATGACGTATGTCGAGCGCTCCGTGGTGCTGCAGACGCTCGACCACCTGTGGCGCGAGCACATCGTCAATCTCGACCATCTGCGCTCGGTCGTCGGCTTCCGCGGCTATGCGCAGCGGGATCCGCTGCAGGAGTACAAGAGCGAGGCGTTCGAGCTGTTCCAGGCGATGCTGGGCAATCTGCGCCAGGCGGTAACGGCGCAGCTGATGCGCGTCGAGCTGGTCCGCCAGGCGGCGGAAGCGCCGCCGCCAGAGGCGCCCGACATGTTCGGCAGCCATATCGACGGCTCGACCGGCGAGGACGATTTCGAAGGCGGCGACACGGCCGTCCTGGTCCGCCAGGAGACCAACGCCATCGTCGCCCCCGAAAACCGCGACCCGAAGAACCCGGCCACCTGGGGCAAGATCGGCCGCAACGAAGCCTGCCCCTGCGGGTCAGGCAAGAAGTACAAGCATTGCCACGGGGCGTTTGCGTAAGGCGCTGCTTTGCTTCGCCCCGTTCGCGGGGAGAAGGTGCCCAAAGGGCGGATGAGGGGCAGCGGAGGCGTTGGCAATTAGCCAATCTCCGCACCTGAGCGGGAGATGGCCGGCAGGCCAGAGGGGGCGCTCAGCCTTTTTGGCGATTTTAGGGCGACGCTCTGGCGTCATATTCTCGGTCCGCTTCGGGCCGCCTTTCGCGCCCAGCGCTTTCGCGGCAGGTCTTTACCGTCGTCAACCACGTCATCGGATTCCTCGCCTGTAGCAATACGCATGACGTGGACGGCATTGCCGATCACGTCGGCAGGACGCTTCTGGCCTTTAGGTCCGGTTGGCATTCCTAGTTCTCGGCATGGCTAAAGACGACAGCGCCGTTGTCCTTACGAACTTCAACGGACACGATTCCATCGTCACCCTTTCGGGTTTGAAACATGGAGGTTGCATGATCTTTCGCGGTCTTCTCGTCGTCGAAGATCACCTTGTCGACGATGCCCTGCCTTCCATACCAGATGACAGTGTAGACCATTGTTGCTGCCGTGCGTTCCGCTCAGCATATAGGCGTTTCGCATATGGGGCAAACGGGATAGGCGTTTCCGCGGATTTCAAACTGAGACACTCCCGAGCAGGTTGAAGGGTTGCGCGAATGATGAATATGAAGCAGCCAGCGCCGCCCCTCATCCGCCTGCCGGCACCTTCTCCCCGCATAGAGACGGGCGAAGGAAAGCCCACCCAACCGTTTCTTAATGTGTCTCCGCTACACCCAGCCCCTGTAAATTGGCGGAAAACGGAGTGTGATCGGGGTGCGCTTTTCCGCGGCGACGACAGCCGGGCGGTTCCTGCCGCAGCGCCTTGCGCTGCGCATCAGGCCGCTGCTTGGCCTGATCGATGCCGTGCTGTTCAGCGCCGGCGCGCGCGGCGAGGCCGGCCGCATGTCGCTGATCGCCTTTTCGGTCCGCATCGTCAGCGCCGTCATCGCCTTCGTCAGCCAGGTTTTGATGGCGCGCTGGATGGGCTCGTTCGAATACGGCATTTTCGTGCTCGTGTGGGTGACGATGGTCATCGTCGGCAATCTCGCCTGCCTCGGCTTCCACACCTCGATCATCCGCTTCATTCCCGAATATCGCGAGCGCGGCATGATGGCCGAACTGCGCGGCATCGTGCGGGCCAGCCGGCTGTTCGTGCTGGTTGCCTCGACGCTGATCGCCGGCCTCGGCGCGCTCGGCGTCTGGCTGCTGTCGGCCTATATCGAAAACTACTATGTCGTGCCGTTCATCCTCGGCATCATCTGCCTGCCGATGATCGCCATGTCCGACCTTCTGCAAGGGCTGGCGCGGGCCAATTCCTGGGCGCTGTTTGCGCTGTCGCCGACCTTTCTGGTGCGGCCGCTGCTGATCCTGGCGTTCATGGCGCTGATGCTGCTGGCGGGCTACGCGCCCGATGCCAGAACGGCGATCTTCGCCGCCATCGCCGCCACCTACGCCACCACGCTCGGTCAGCTCGTCGGCGTCACCTCGCGCATCGACAAAAGAATTCCGGCCGGGCCGATGAAGCTGCATTTCGGCCAATGGTTCATCGTCTCGCTGCCGATCTTCCTGGTCGAGAGCTTCTTCTTCCTGCTCACCAATGCCGACGTGCTGATGGTCGGCGCCTATCTCGATCCCAACGACGTCGCCGTCTATTTCGCCACCGTCAAGACGCTGGCGCTGGTGCATTTCGTCTATTTCGCGGTCAAGGCCGGCGTCGCCCAGCGCTATGCGCAGTTCACCCATGGCGAGCCGCAAAAGCTCGCCGCCTTCGCCCGCGAAACCGTGTCGTGGACCTTCTGGCCGTCGCTGGCGATGGCGCTGCTCGTGCTGGCCCTGGGCGAGCCGATGCTGACCCTGTTCGGCCCGGAATTTTCCGCCGGCTATCCGCTGCTGTTCCTGCTGGTGCTCGGCGTCGTCGCGCGGGCCGCCGTCGGCCCTTGCGAAAGCCTGCTCACCATGAGCGGCAACCAGAATATCTGCGCCGCCGTCTACGCCATGACGCTGGCCTTCAACATCGCGCTTAGCGTCGTGCTGATCCCGCTCTTCGGCCTGTGGGGCGCGGCGATGGCCACCGTCTTCGCCATGATCTTCGAGGCCAGCGCGCTGTCCTTCACGGTCTGGCGCAAGCTTGGCATCGTCATGGTCATTTTCGTGCCCGCCAAAGGAGCCGCCTGATGGCTGCCGTCCCCTTGCTCGAGGAAACCAGCGGCGGCCCGGCCGGCGCCATGGTGTCCGGCCTTGCCGGGCTTGCCCGCGAAGCCGATCCCGCCCATGTCGAGATCCTCGCTAACAACCGGCCCGAGCGCAAGCTTGCCATCTATCCGGCCTCCGCCGGCTTCGACCTGGTCGAGGAGCTCGACTATCTCTGTACCCGCACGATCGAGCCCAACGTCTTCTTCAATCCGCGCTTCCTGGCGCCGGCCATGCCCAGGCTCGAGGACCGCGAGGTGCGGCTGGCCGTCATCCGCGACGGTGACCAGTATCGCAACCGGCTGCGCCTGCTGGTGCCGTTCTCGGTCGAGCGACCGGTGATGCCGCTCGGGGTTCCCGTCATGCGCACCTGGTCGAGCCCGTTCGGCCCGATCGGCACGCCGTTGGTCGACCGCGACGATCCGATCGGCGTCATCGAGGATTTCTTTTCGATGCTGTCCAGGCCGCATCTCAAGCTGCCGAAGGTCTTCGTGCTGCCCGACATAAGGCTGGATGGCCCGGTGGCGAGCCTGCTCGCCAGCGTCGCCGAAACGCGCGGCCTGACGCTGGTCACCACCGGCAAGGCCGAGCGCCCGGTGCTCGAAAGCGCGCTCGACGGCGAGGAATATCTGAAAGCTTCGCTGCGCGCCCACCATTATCGCGAGTTCCGCCGCCTGAAGCGCCGCCTCGCCGACCTCGGCCGGCTGCAGCATGTCGTGGCGCGCGGGCCTGACGAGATCCGCCACGCCATCGAAAATTTCCTGACGCTGGAGGCTGCCGGCTGGAAAGGCCGCGAGCGCACCGCCATGGCCATCGACCGCTACCGCGCCGCCTTCGCCCGCGAAGCGGTGCACCGGCTGGCCGAGCAGGATCTCTGCCGCATCCATTCGCTGACGCTCGACGGCCGCACCGTCGCCTGCCTGATCGTCTTCGTCGAGGCCGGCGTCGCCTACACCTGGAAGACCGCCTATGACGAGACGCTCGCCGCCTATTCGCCGGGCACGCTGCTGATGATCGAGGTGACCAGACAGCATCTCGACGACCCCAACATCATGATGACCGATTCCTGCGCGGTGCCCGACCATCCGGTGATGAGCCGGCTGTGGAGCGAACACAGGCCGATGGGCACGCTGGTGATCGGGCTGACGCCGGATGCCGACCGCCCCGCCCGCCAGGCCGCGTCGCAGCTTCACCTCTATCGCGAGACCCGCAACATGGCGCGCCTGCTGCGCAACCGGATGAGGAGCCTGCTGCGCCGGCGGTAGACTTGGGGTCCAAAGTGGGCCCGACCGTCCGTCTCTGCACCGTCGGCTCTCTCGGGCCTAGGTCGTCAGGGTTAATTCTCCCGATCAGCGGAAAGGATTAGCATCGACGCAGTCCCAACCGGGATGAGGCGATCAATTACGGCCGCGCGTCCAGCATCACTGCCGCCTCGGTCCTGCACGGCCAGAAGAAAAAAATCTGGGAGGAATGCATGATGAAAACAACTCACCTCAGGCGTGTCGGTATCCTCACCTTGGCAGGTCTCATTGGCGCGTGTCTGAACGCCGCCGCTCCCCGGGCGGCCGAACCCGACAAAGCCGAGATCGATGCCCTGCGTAAATCGCTGTCCAGGTATGAAGACTACAAGGTTGCCATTCGCGAGCTTTATCTATCGACGGTAGGATGCGTTTTCTACAGCGGCGAAAAGGTAGAGGGGGCGATGGACTACCCGAAGGGCGCGATGGGCATCCATTTCGTCAACGTCACGACTGTCGGCCCGACCGCGGATCCGACGCGCCCCAATGTGCTGATCTATGAGCCGGTCGGCGGCGAATTGCGCCTGGTCGGCGCGGAATGGCTCGTGCCCTTGACGCCGGACACAAAGGAGCCGCCGAAGCTCTTCGGCCAGACATTCCAGGGGCCGATGGAGGGGCATTACCCGCTCATCCCGAAGGAGTTCCACCACTACGACCTTCACGCCTGGCTGTTCAAGGACAACCCGCTCGGAATGTTCAGCCCGACGAACCCGGACGTGAAATGCGACAACTATCCGTTTCCGATGCCTGAGCAGCCGACCAAGATGGTGCCGGGGCCGATGTAATAGCGGCCGGGCTACGATCCGAGCCTACCAGGAAAGGCAGCCGGACCTCAAAGGCGTTATCCCGGAGGACGCTCCTGGGATAACGTCCAACCAAAAGCCCGTTCCCGGAACCTTCGGACTCGTTTCGCCGTTTGGCAATCACGACTCGACCCTGCCGCGGGTTGACAAAAGGCGTTCCAAGGAGCCGACCGCGAAACGACGGAGGACCAAGTGAAAAGCCTGATCCAGACAGGATTGTCCGCAGCCGTTTCGGGTACGATCGTCAGCTTCGCCACGACAGCTGCGCTGGCCCTGCTTGCAAGGCGGGAAGGCAAAGGCGCCCTGCAGCCCACGAATGCGACCAGCCACTGGCTCTACGGCGAACAGGCCGCGTCCGTGCGGCGCGGTGATGTGGCGCACACGCTCGTCGGCTATGGCACGCATCACGCTTCCTCCATCTTCTGGGCATTCCTTTTCGAACTATGGCTCGCCTCGAGGCCGCCGCGTCCGTCGCTTCTGATATTTCGCGATGCGTTGGCGGCAGCGGCCATTGCCGCGGCAACAGATTATGGCTTCGTGCCGAAGCGGTTGACGCCAGGTTGGGAGACGGTGCTGCCGAAGCGATCTATCGCGGCGACTTTTGCGGTGATGGCGATCGGTCTAGCGATGGGCGGCATGATCAACAAGGAATTGCGCCGGCAGCATTAGGGACAGGGATTTGAGACAGATGCTTCGCACGGCGCGTTCACATCATTGTGACGGGCGGATCGCCGCGCTCGTCCCATTCTGCGGCATCTCCACCTCATCGGGAACCTTTCTCAAGGGACATGGTTCCGAATGTGCGGCGAAAGCGTGCTGCTCATTCCTGCTATCGCCAAGGAGATTCGACCATGAAGCTTCGCGAGTTGTTGGACCAAGTAAAGGACCTGCCGCCGGACACCTTGGTCTGTGCCGCCGAAATCGATGAAGCCTTTGCAGTCAACGTTGTTGGCGTTGAAGCTGTCGAGAGCGCCAGAATCCAAAGCCGCAAACCGGATGGCACCGAAGCTGTCGAACTCGCCAACGGGACCGACAAAGTCATCGTGATCCGCTGGTGAAAACCGGGGAAGTTGCGTTCAACAGCATGACGTTCCGCTCCACTGTGGGACGCTGAATTGCAAATGCTGGCAGCCTATCGATGGCGGCGGTCGCCTATGGCTTGGTGGGCATGGCTTGGACGAAAGCCGCCATTTGGCGTTCGAGCGCTTTGAACGCGCTGCCGCGCCAGCTCTCGGCCATGGATGCCGATTTTGGATCAGGGAAAATTTCCTCCTCCCCTCGCGCCATGCCGTCCAGGATACCTTTCGCGACGCTCTCCGCGGAGCTCTTCGGTATATCGGCGTCTCTGCTCATGTCGGTGTCTATGGGACCGGACAGGACTGCATGAACGCTCACGCCACGAGCGCCGGCGAGAGCACGTAGCGATTGCGTCATGGAAAACGCGGCGGCCTTCGACAGTGAGTAAGACGGAATAATCGGGAAGGGAACGAGAGCCGCTTCCGACAGGATGTTGACCACGGCGCCGCGCGAATGCGTGAGCAGCGGCAGGAATGCGTGGGTTACGCCATGCACGCCGAGCAGGTTGACGGCGAGGTGTCGCTCAAGCGCGGCGCGATCGCCAAGATCGTCGTAGAGCCCGATGCCGGCGTTGTTGATGAGGATATCGAGAGACCCGATCCGCTCGACAGCCGCCCCAATCTGCACCGCATCGGTCACGTCCAGGATCAGCGGCGTGACGCGCCGATCCGCGTGGGCGAGCGGTTTGCGCGCGCCGGCATAGACGCGCTTGGCACCCCGTCTCAATATTTCCTCGACCAGCGCCTTGCCGAGGCCGCGGTTGGCTCCGGTCACGAGAACGGCTTTGTTTGTGACTTCCATCGATTTCGGCACGGCGATCTCTCCTCCTCTTGCATGAATGCAAGCCATTCGTTCTTGCATCATGCAAGTAGGCTATGGTTTTCTGTTCCACGCTTGGACGCCGTCTCCCCCGTGCATTGCTCCAGGGCAGCCGGCGCTATCGCCGGGCGAACCCTTGCAACTAGGACCCGACTTCCAATGTCGTGTAGGAGATCGGCGAAGGCCGCTCCAGGAAGGCGCCGGTGATGGCCGAAACGAAATTCTTCGCGTCCGCCGAGCGTAGAAAAGCGTCGCGCTCCTGCTTCGATGCCCAGCGCTCGACGCAGATGGTAACGTTGGGCTCTGCCTCCGAGCAAAAGACGCTATAGTCGATGCACCCGCTTTGCTTGCGGGCCGCCCCCGCTACGTCGCGCAGGGCATTCCGCACCTTGCTTTCGATGCCGGGCTTCGCCGCTGCCGTCGTCATGACGATCATCTCGGCGCCATCGCCTGCCGCCTTGCGCTCGACGGCGCCGAGGTCCTCGTTTTGCGGCACAACCGTTGGGTTGGCGTTCTCTTCGCCCTTGTTGGGTTGCCCCTTGCCCGTCGAAATCAGGTCGCGAAGACTCGCGACATAGAAGCGCCACGAGTCATGGCAGACATCGTAGCATTCTTCACTCGGCTTCAGCCCGACATGGGTGAAACGCAGTTCGGTCCCCTTATCAGTCGGCGCGATCTCGAAGACCACGTCCGTGCCGGTCCACTCGGTCGCATCCTTGACGAAGTTGAAGTAGTTCTGGACGACGTGCCAGACGACCTTCTTGCCAGGCACGAGCTCCGTGACCTTGAATGTGCCGCGGTGGATATCCTTGAAATGATAGTAGAATATCGCACCTAGCTTGTTGGTATCGCCATCGATGTCTTCCGACCACCAGGCGCGCGGATTGATAACCGCGGCAAAAACCTCTTCCGGGCTTTGCTCGACGACAAATGACGTCGTGTAATCTTCTTCCTTTTTCATGACATATCTCCTGTCTGGATCTGATTGGTTGATGGACACCCGAAATCTCGGGCGATGAAGTGGAGCGACGCTCTCTCGACCTCTGTCGCTTGCATCATGCAAGCACAATGCATACTTGCATGATGCAAGTCAATAGGGTATGTTCACTCCATGCTTGGTCGTCTCTATGAAAAACAAAACTGCTCGGCCTCACGCGCCCTGGAACTGGTCGGCGAGCGCTGGAGCCTGTTGATCCTGCGCGACGCGATATTCGGCGGCTGCACGCGCTTTTCGCAATTCCAGAAGAGCCTGGGGATCGCCACCAACATCCTGGCCAAGCGCCTCGAGGATTTCGTCGAGGCCGGCCTGATGGACCGTCGCCCGGGTGCCGCCGGCGAGCAGGCCGACTATGTCCTGACCCGGAAGGGGCTGGAATTCAAAACGGTCATTATCGCGCTGACCGAGTGGGGCGACAAATGGGTGCGGCCCGGACCCATCGTCTACTGCGACCAATCCGACGCCAAGCCGGTCGAGGTGCAATTGCGTCGCGCCGGCAATGGCAAGCGGGCCGACTTCGCCGACGTCGTGGCGGCCCTGCGCTAGGCACGGCGGCGGCTCCGGCCCGCAGCACGATCCAAGACGAAGCTGTTTCGCATCGTGCCATAATGTTACCGCATATCTCACCTCCCGAGGTTGCATCTGTGGGCCGGGTCTGGTGGGTAGTTCGCGGGAGGAAACATGTCTGTCGGGCAGCGATCGACTTTGCGGCAACGTCTTTTTGCGGGACCGCGGCACGCCTGATCGCGTGCGGTGAGGAACGCCAGATTGCGCTTGGGGCTGGTCCGCGCACCGTTCAGCGGAAGCTTGGGCAGCTTGCGGCAACAGGCAAGACGCAACCATTCGGTGGCCGTCGAGGGCGTCGCGGACGATCCCACCCACGCCATTAGGTTTAATAAGAAGCCGCGTCGGAATTTAAAAAGTGGTGCCCCTAGCCGGGATCGAACCAGCACTCCTTGCGGAACTCGATTTTGAGTCGAGCGCGTCTACCAATTCCGCCATAGGGGCTCAGGCCGGGCGGCCTGGATGGGCGCGGACTATACGGTTGGAGGCCTGTTCGTCAACTGGCCAAATCCCGACATCTGGGCTCGCTCAAGCCTCAGCCTTTCGATTTCGTGAAGCAGCTGCCATTGTGCAGCGCGGAAAATCTTTCTAGACAGGCGGCGCATGTCATTGAAGCGCACCTTGTCCGACGAGGTTGATGCGGGGCGCTTCCAAGTCTTGTTTGTACATGTCGTGATCCCAAGACCACTTCTGGTTTGGGCGTGCATTAGGAGTGCCGATGCTTCGCGGACTTTACGACTGGACCTTGTCGCTGGCGGCGAGCAAATCCGCCGAATGGTGGCTGGCCTTCATCGCCTTCGTCGAGAGCTCGGTGTTCCTGGTGCCGGCCGACGTCCTCTATCTGCCGATGGCGCTGTCGCGGCCGGATCGCGCCTATCGTTACGCGCTGGTCGCCACCGTCGCCTCGGTGCTGGGCGGCATCGCCGGCTGGTTCATCGGCCATTATGCCTATGATGCGGTGGCGCGGCCGATCCTCGAATTTTATGGCAAATATGACGAGTTCGAGGCGATGCGCGTCTCATCGGGTGTCGGCTTCATCATCCTGATGCTGGTCACCTCCGGCCTCGCCCATCTGCCGCCGATCAAGGTTGTGACGATCCTGTCGGGCGTCATCGGTGTTCCTTTGCTGCTGTTCATCGTGCTGGCAATCGTGGCGCGCGGTGCTCGCTTCCTGTTTCTCGCGTGGCTGTTGCGCCGCTATGGCGAGCCGATCCGCCACTTCATCGAAAAGCGCCTTGGCCAGATTGCGGGCGCCGGCGCCGCTGCCCTGATTTTGCTCTATATCGTCGTCAAATACGCCGTCTGAACCGAACGGACTGAGCCCGATGACAGCGACCGTGAATGCCGATACCGGACGCCAGCGGCTGCGCACCGCCCTGTTTCTCGCCGTCGCCATGACCGCCACGGTCGGCTCGGCGCTGGCCTTCCAGTATCTCGGCGGCTACATCCCCTGCAAGCTCTGCCTCGAGCAGCGCACGCCTTACTACGTCGGCGTGCCCTTGATGCTGCTGGCGGTGCTTGCGTCGGCGCTTCGGGCGCCAGCCTGGGTAAGCCGTGGCCTGCTAGCCATTGGCGGCCTGCTGATGCTCTACGGCGTCTATCTCGGCGTTTATCACTCCGGCGTCGAATGGGGGTGGTGGCCGGGCCCGACCGATTGCAGCGCAGCCGCCGGGCCGGTGGACACCGGCGGCAAGGGCGTGCTCGACGCGCTCGACAAATTCGTCCCGCCTTCCTGCGACAAGGCGGCGGTTCGCATCCTCGGCCTGTCGCTGGCGGGCTGGAATGCCATCGCCAGCTTTGTCCTCGCCGCCGTCGCGTTCCGCGGCGCCTTTGCCCGCGACTGAGTGGCACAACGCAGAATTCGTTCAGAAATTCGTCAGGCCGGAGTGCACTACCACGCCACGACCGCTCATGAATGCTTCGGCCGGCGAAGGCCGGAAGCGCAGAAAGCTGCGTCAGGCGACCGGCATGGCGGATCTCTGCCGAACTCTATGGTTCGAGTTCGACATCCCAGTACAGATAATCCATCCAGCTTTGGTGCAGATGGTTGGGCGGGAACAGCCGGCCGTTATTATGCAAATCATGCACCGTCGGCTGGTAGGGCTTCTGCAGCGGCCACATCTTGGCGTGGGCCGGCATCATGCCGCCCTTCCTCAGATTGCAGGGGGAACAGGCAGCGACGACATTCTCCCAGGTCGTGGCGCCGCCGCGATGGCGCGGAATGACATGGTCGAACGTCAGATCGTCCGGTGTGCCGCAATATTGGCACTGGAAACGGTCGCGCAGGAAGACGTTGAAACGGGTAAACGCCGGATGCCTCGACGGCTTCACGTAAGCCTTCAGGCTGACGACGCTCGGCAGCTTCATCGAAAAGGTCGGCGAAGAGACGGCGTGTTCGTATTCGGCGACGATGTTCACCCTCTCGAGGAACACCGCCTTGATGGCATCCTGCCAGGACCAGAGCGACAGGGGATAATAGCTGAGCGGACGGTAATCCGCATTCAGCACCAGCGCTGGAAGCCCATCCGGAGATACGGCAACCGTCACGTCGTTGACCTCCTTCACCCTAGAACCGGTCGACGCGGATACTGTAAGCCCGACATGACAGGGATGTGAAGCGGATTGTCGATCATGCCGGGTCTCAAAAACGCATGATTTCAATGCTTTTTTGCGGATTCAGGCCGGAGGCGCGGCATCCCTGCCCTTCAATTCGCGATAATAAGCCCAGAAAAGCCGCGATGCGACACCGCGCCACGGGCTCCATGATTCGGCAAGCCGGATCAGCATTTTCTCCGGCGGACGCGGGTCGATGCCGAGCGCATGGCCGACCGCGCTCTGCAATGCAACGTCGCGCGCCGGAAAGATGTCCGGGTGTCCGGCGGCAAACAAAAGGTAGACTTCAGCCGTCCACGGGCCGATGCCCGGCACCCTGGTCATGGCCGCGATAGCCTCGCTTGCATCGAGCCGGCAGAGGTGATCGAGGTCGAGCCCGTCGGCCACCGCCTGGGCGACGGCAATCAGTCCGCGCTGCTTGGGCCGCGATAGTCCCGCGTTGCGAAAGATCGCCTCATCGGCGGCAAGGATCGCCTGCGGCGTCAGCGGATCGAGCAGTTCCGTCAGGCGGCCGAAGATGGCATCGGCGCTCGCGCGGGACACTTGTTGCGAAACGACGATGGAAGCAAGGCTCCTGAACCCCGGCTCCGACAGCCTGAGCGGCACCTCGCCGGCCATGCCGCGCACTTTTTCCAGGCGTGGGTCGAGCAAGCATAGCCTATCCAGCCCTTGCGCAATGTCGTCGAGGCTGGCGATGCGTTGCATGTCTGCTTATTCCAAAATCAAAAGTGCCGCACGTTCGTCACGTGTCCCTCTGGACGCACGACGCTGCCGGCGCAAAGTAGCAATTGGCGAAAGCGCCGCACAACCCGATTGCCCGCCGGACAATGACACTGCTGACATTCCGCTTCGCGCCGAGCCCGAACGGCGAACTGCATCTCGGCCATGCCTATTCGGCGCTGCTCAATCAGAAATTGGCAAAGGCGGTGGGCGGACGCTTGCTGCTGCGCATCGAGGACATCGACACGACGCGCTGCACGCCGGAATTCGAGGCAGGCATTTTTCGCGATCTGAAATGGCTGGGGCTTGGCTGGGAGGAGCCGGTGCGCCGCCAGTCCGAGCATTTTGCCGAATATCGGGCGATGCTCGAGCGGCTGATCGAAGCGGAGCTTGTCTATCCGGCCTTCATGAGCAGAAGTGAGATCCGCGCCTTCATCGCCGACAGCGAAAAGCGCGGCCGCGACTGGCCGCGCGACCCGGACGGCGTGCCGCTCTATCCCGCCGCCGACAAGGCGCTGCCGCCGAGCGAACGCAAACGGCGCATCGCTGAAAATGTGCCATTTGCCTGGCGGTTGAACATCGATGCGGCAATAGAGCGCGCCGGCAAGGACCTGTCATGGGCCGAATACACGGACGAGACGCTCTCCGCCGCGCGTCGTGTCGAAGCCCATCCGCAGGAGTGGGGCGATGTGGTCGTGGCGCGCCGCGAAATCCCGACCAGCTATCACCTCGCCGTCACCGTGGATGACGCGCTGCAGGGCGTCAGCCATGTCGTGCGCGGCCAGGATCTTTATTCCGCGACCAGCGTGCAGCGGCTGCTTCAGCAGCTGCTTGGCCTGCCGCAGCCGGCCTATTTTCACCATCGCCTGATCCTCGGCCCGGACGGACGAAAACTCTCGAAGAGTCTTGGCGATACCAGCCTTGCCGCCCAGCGTGCGGCGGGCGCCTCGCCCGACGATGTTAGGCGGCTGGTCGGTCTCTAGCTAGACCGGCGAGCTGACGGCCATCAATGGCGCTCCTTCAATTCAAATGACTCTATGGATCAACCGTTTGGTTTTGCTTGCCGGCCCGAACGGCATTAAGCAGTCGCCGCAGTCGATCCCTCACCCGAATTCACCGCGGCCTCCTGAAAATGCACAGCCTCAAGCGGTTCATCCCCGCCTCTTTCGTCGTCCTGTGGGCGACCGGCTTCATCGGCGCGCGCTATGCCATGCCGTGGGCGGAGCCCTTTACTTTCCTGGCCGCGCGCTTTGTCCTGGCCGCAATCCTGCTTGTCGCTTTGATGGCCGCACTTGGTTCGAGCCGCGCCACCCGCGACGAGGCGCTGCACGCGACCGGCGCCGGCATCCTGATGCATGGGGTCTATCTCGGCGGCGTGTTCTGGGCCATCCACCGGGGCATGCCCGCTGGGCTTTCAGCCTTGATCGTCGGCCTGCAGCCGCTGATCACGGCAGTGCTCGCCGGTCGGCTTCTGGGCGAGGCCATCCTGCCGCGCCACTGGGCCGGTCTCGGCCTCGGGTTGATCGGCGTGGTGATCGTGCTCTGGCCGA
This sequence comes from Mesorhizobium sp. M1142, assembly GCF_040318565.1. Taxonomy (NCBI): domain Bacteria; kingdom Pseudomonadati; phylum Pseudomonadota; class Alphaproteobacteria; order Hyphomicrobiales; family Phyllobacteriaceae; genus Mesorhizobium; species Mesorhizobium sp. M1142. Next base: position 378,025 of record NZ_JAMYMK010000003.1, on the reverse strand, counting down.
AGCTCGGCGCGCTCGGCGGCGGGGTGACGGCCGAAACATTGGGCGCCTCGCTGGTCTCCGTGCTCGGCATGAGCGCCGGCACGATCTGGCAGAAGCGCTTCGCCTCCGGCGGTGATCTGGTGGCTGCCACGTTCTGGCAATATGTCGGCGGCGCATCGGTGATGGTCTTGGCCTCGCTCGCCTTCGAGACCCGAACGGTCATCGTCAACGGCGAACTGATTTTCGCCATGGCCTGGCTCGTGCTGGTGCTATCGATCGGCGCCATCTTCCTGTTGATGGTGATGATCCGCGACGGCGAGATATCGAAGGTCGCCTCGCTGTTTTACCTCGTGCCGGCCGTCACCGCGGTTATCGCCTGGGCGTTGTTCGGTGAGCAATTGAGCCCGCTCCAGATCGCCGGCATGGCGATCGCGACGCTCGGCGTCGGGCTGGCGACCGCTCAGCCGCCAAAAGCATGATCCCAAAAAGTGGGAACCGGTTTTCGGAAAAGATCATGCTTAACTCAGCCGACTCTCGCACGCGCCTCTAAATAGCGGCTGATCGCAGCGTTGAGCTCGCCACCGAGGATGAAAATCGCCGAGACGATATAGAGGAATACGACGGCGATCATAATCGAGGCGAGGCCGGCATAGGTCGTCACATAGGACGAGAAATGATCGAGATAGGCGGCGAAGATGGTCGATCCGATAAGCCAGCCGATCAGCGTGAAGATGATGCCCGGCACGATGGAGACGAAGCGGCGCTTGCCGGCCGGCAACCAGAAATGCACGGCGAACAGGCCGCCGATGATGACGACCGAGGCGATGACGTAACGCCACAGCGTGATCGTGCCCATATAGGGTTTTATCCATTCGAAATGCGACTCGGCCAGCCGGGCCAGCAATGGCGCGAAGACCAGCAGCACGCTGATCGCCAAAAACCCCGCCGTCGCGATCAGCACGAAGATGATACTCTGCACCCGCCGGTAGATGATGCCCCGCGTTTCCGAGACACGATAGGCACGGTTGAGCGAAGTCCGCAGCGCCTCGATGCCGTTCGAGGCGAAGTATCCGGCAAGCACGATACCGTACGTCAACAGGTCGCTGCGCCTAACGGTAAGCACGTTGAGCACTTCGCGCGCGATTGGTTTGGCGATCTGCTCGGGCCATGTGTCGAACACAAGGTGCACGGCGGTGTCGGCGAAAGCCTGCGCGCCGAAAAAACTCGCCAGCGTCGTAGCGAAGATCAGGAAAGGAAAAAGCGCCATCAGCGCGGTGATCGCCAGATGGCTGGCCATTGCCCAGCCGTCGTCGGTGTTGAAATGGCCGAGCGCGTCATAGAGGACGCGTTTAAGGGCTACGATCTTCCGCAACAAGAACCGCGTTCCCTTCGATTGTCCGGACGCCGCGAATATGGGAAGGGTTTGCAGTAAATGACAACCCTAGGTCAAACCACCATTCCTCCCGGAAAAGAGTTGCGCACCATCATTGTCACAGGTGCCTCTTCCGGTATAGGCGCCTATTGCGCCCATGCTCTTAAGAAGGAAGGCTGGCGGGTGTTCGCAACGGCCCGAAAGCCCGAGGATATCGCCGCGCTCGAGGCCGACGGCATTGAGGCCTTCTATCTGGACTATACCGAGCCCGGATCGATCGAGGCGCTGGTGACGTCGGTGCTGGAACGGACCGGCGGCCGGCTCGATGCGCTCTTCAACAACGGCGCCTACGGACAGCCCGGCGCCGTCGAGGACCTGCCGGTCGAGGCTTTGCGGCAGCAGTTCGAGGCCAATGTCTTTGGCTGGCATGATCTCACTCGCCGCGTCGTACCGGTGATGCGCCGCCAGGGCCATGGTCGTCTCGTTCATTGCTCATCGATCCTCGGCCTCGCGCCGGTGCCTTTTCGCGGCGCCTACTCGGCATCGAAGCACGCTATCGAAGGGCTGATGCTGTCCCTCTATCAAGAACTCCGGGGTAGCGGCATCCATGTTTCGCTGATCGAGCCGGGGCCGGTAAAATCGAAGATCGCCAGCAACAGCCTCGCGTGGTTCCTGGCGAATATCGATCACGAGAATTCCGTTCATCGCCTCGCCTATGCGGCGCAACTCAAACGGCTGCGGGCCGGCGGCAGCACATCGCGGCTGAAGCCCGGGCCGGAGGTGGTTTATGCCGCCTTGCACCATGCGCTTCTGTCGCGGCGCCCGCGCCCGCATTATGTGGTAACAGTGCCGGCCAGGATCGGCGCGATCCTTAAACGCATCCTGCCGGCATCTGCACTCTACCGTCTGCTCGCCAAACGCGCCTGAACGCAATCCAACTGGAACACACCATGGCAACCGTCTTCAACATCCTCGCCGTTCTTGTCATGGTCGCAGTGGTGATCGTGCTGATGCGCGGCCTCATCAACATGATGCGCGGCGGCTCCAGCATGACCTCCAACAAGCTGATGCAGACGCGCGTGCTCCTGCAGTTCGTGGCCTTGGTGCTGATCATGCTGGCGGTGTATTTCACCCGTAAGTGACGCAGCACCAGTCGGGAGGTACCCCGTGGTCAAGCTCAACAAGATCTACACCCGCACTGGCGACGACGGCACCACCGGTCTCGGCTCCGGCGAGCGGCGGCTGAAATCCGACCTTCGGATCGACGCCTACGGCACGGTCGACGAGGCCAATGCCTGCATCGGCATGGCCCGCATCCATACAGCGGCAGTAAATCCGGCGATCGATGCGATGCTCGGCCGCATCCAGAACGATCTTTTCGATCTCGGCGCCGATCTGGCAGTCCCCGATAATGGCAAGCCGCTGGACTACGAGCCGCTGCGCATCGTAGCCTCGCAGACCGACCGCGTCGAACAGGACATCGACCTCCTCAACAAAAATCTGCAGCCGCTCAAATCCTTCGTGCTCAATGGCGGCACGCCGGCCGCCGCCGCCCTTCACCTCGCCCGCACGGTCGCGCGCCGCGCCGAGCGCATCATGGTGGCGCTGTCGCAAGACCCAAACGAGCCCGTCAACCGCGAGGCAATAAGGTACATCAACCGCGTCTCGGACTTCCTGTTCGTTGCCGCGCGCGCGGTCAATGACAACGGAAACGCCGACGTGCTATGGGTTCCTGGCAAGAACCGCTGAAATCCGCCGAGTTGGGGACCCGATGTTCATCCCGCTTTACGACACCAACAGGCTGCGGCACATCAAGCTGCAATATGTGACCATCGGCCTGATCGCGCTCAATGTGTTGATCTACCTTGTCACCACGCTTGGCGGTGAGGACTTCTCCAACGCCGCGGTGCTGGGCCTCGGCTTCATCCCGTCGGTCGTGCATGACAGCGTCGAGCTCGATCCGCAATTCGTCGTCATTCCCGAGAGCCTGAGCTACCTGACTTATTCCTTCCTGCACGCGGATATCTTCCACCTCGGCGGCAACATGCTTTTCTTGTGGGTATTCGGCGACAATGTCGAGGATGCACTCGGCCACATCCGCTACCTCATCTTCTACCTGCTTTGCGCCATTGCCGGCGCTTTCTTCCAGGGTCTGGTGGCCTGGGATTCGCAAGTGCCGCTGATCGGCGCGTCGGGCGCCATCGCCGGTGTCGTCGCTGCCTATCTGATCCTTTATCCGCGCGTGAAGGTGTGGGTGCTGGCCTTCGCCCGCATCCCGTTGCGTATCCCGGCTTTCATCCCGCTCATCCTGTGGATCCTGTTCCAGATCTTCATGTTTGCCCAAGGAGGCGAGGATCAGGTTTCCTGGGCCTGCCATATCGGCGGCATCATCGCCGGAGCCGTGCTGGTGCTTGTCTTGCGCAGCCGCGGCGTGCCGCTGCTCGCCGCTGCGGATGAAGAGACTGTGGTGGTCGCCGGCCATGTGCCCGTTGCCGTAGAGCCGGCGCCAAGCGAACCACAACCTGCGCAGCAGGCGCCGCGCTGGGGCCGGGGAAGCGTTTCCGGTCCGGACTGAACTGATTTGAGTGCTTCGCCGAGGATCCGAGTGCGCCCGGATATTGACGCGCGGCGTCGCCGCAACTACGCAAGCGCCACCCTACTGGCGTGGCGAAGACCAGAATTCCGTCCGGAATGTCGGCTTTCGACAACTCTGAAGAGGTGCACGCTGCTATAGCGCGTCCGACGCGCGTGAGAGACTATCGTGAAAGAGGTGACAGGCAAATGAAGATCCTTGTGCCCGTGAAGCGGGTTGTGGATGCGAACGTCAAGGTCCGGGTGAAAGCGGACGGTTCGGCGGTGGAACTCGCCAACGTCAAGATGGCGATGAACCCGTTCGACGAGATCGCGGTGGAAGAGGCGATCCGGCTGAAGGAAGCTGGTAAGGCCGAAGAGATCATCGTCGTGTCGATCGGGCCGCAGCAGGCACAGGAGACCTTGCGCACGGCGCTCGCCATGGGCGCCGACCGCGCCATCCTGGTCAAGACCGACGAGCAGACTGAGCCGCTGGGCGTCGCCAAGGTGCTGAAGGGCGTCGTCGAGGCAGAACAGCCCGGCCTTGTCATTCTCGGCAAGCAGGCGATCGACGACGATTCCAACCAAACCGGCCAGATGCTGGCCGCACTTCTCGGCTGGGCGCAGGGCACCTTCGCCTCCAAGATCGTGCTCGACGGTGAAAAGGCCACGGTGACGCGCGAAGTCGATGGCGGCCTGCAGACGCTGGAACTGAAGATGCCGGCAATCGTCACCGCCGATTTGCGCCTGAACCAGCCACGCTACGCGTCGCTGCCCAATATCATGAAGGCCAAGAAGAAGCCGCTCGACGAGAAGAGCCCTGCCGACTACGGCGCCGACGTCAAGCCGCGGCTGAAGGTGATCAAAACCGAGGAGCCGGGCGGCCGCAAGGCGGGCGTCAAGGTCAAGAGCGTCGCCGAACTGGTCGACAAGCTGAAGAACGAAGCCGGCGTGCTGTAGGCCAGGAAGGGATAAAAAATGACAATTCTTCTGATTGCCGAACACGACAACGCTGCGCTTTCCGACCAGACCGCCAAGGCGCTTTCGGCGGCGCTGCAGATCGGTTCGGACGTGCATGTGCTAGTTGCCGGCAAAGATGCCAAGCCGGCAGCGGACGCAGCCGCCAAGCTCAAGGGCGTTACCAAGGTGCTGCTCGCCGACGCTGACGAACTGACCGAGCGTCTCGCCGAACCGCTGGCGGCACTAGTCGTTTCGCTTGCTGAGCCATACGAGACGATCATCGCGCCGGCGACCTCGTCGGGCAAGAACGTCGCGCCCCGCGTGGCGGCGCTGCTCGATGTCGCCCAGATATCGGAAATCATCGAAATCGTGTCGCCCGACACCTTCAAGCGGCCGATCTATGCCGGCAACGCCATCCAGACGGTGCAGTCGAGTGACGCTAAGAAGGTTATCACGGTGCGCACCGCTTCCTTCCAGGCAGCACCCGAGGGTGGTTCCGCGCCGGTCGAGACGGTTCAGGCGGCGGCCAATCCCGGCCTGTCGAGTTTTGTCGAGAACAAGCTCTCCGAGACCGACCGTCCAGAGCTGACCTCGGCCAAGATCATCATCTCGGGTGGCCGTGCGCTGGGCTCCTCCGAGAAGTTCCAGGAGGTCATCCTGCCGGTCGCCGACAAGCTCGGTGCGGCGGTTGGCGCATCTCGCGCCGCCGTCGATGCCGGCTATGCGCCGAACGACTGGCAGGTGGGCCAGACCGGCAAGGTGGTAGCGCCCGACCTTTATATTGCCGTCGGCATCTCCGGTGCCATCCAGCACCTTGCTGGCATGAAGGATTCGAAGGTGATCGTTGCCATCAACAAGGACGAGGAGGCGCCGATCTTCCAGGTCGCCGACTACGGTCTCGTCGGCGATCTTTTCGTCATTCTGCCGGAACTGCAAAAGGCGCTTTGACGCCTTCTGCCAAAGCGTATTAAATTCTGAGGGGTGGGGTAGACGAAGTCGCCCCGCCCTTTTAGTTTGCACTGCACAAAAAACGGGCCGCAAAGGCCTCGACGGGATCGGGTAATGAGCAAGATCGAGACGATCGGCATCATCGGCGCGGGCCAGATGGGCGGCGGCATCGCCCATGTGTCGGCGCTGGCGGGCTATAAGGTGCTGGTTTACGATATTTCGCCCGACCGCATCGAAAAGGGCATCGCTACGATCAGCGGCAACATGGCCCGTCAGGTCGGCTCCGGCAAGCTCGAGGAAACGCTGCGCAATGAAGCGATGGCGCGCATTTCGGCGGCGCCGGCCATGGCCGACCTTGCGGGCGCCGATCTGGTGATCGAAGCGGCGACCGAGGACGAGACGGTCAAGCGCAAGATTTATGCCCAGCTCTGCCCGCAGCTCAACCCCGAGGCCATCCTGGCGACGAACACATCATCGATCTCGATCACACGGCTGGCTTCGCAGACCGACCGGCCGGAACGCTTCATCGGCATACATTTCATGAATCCGGTTCCGGTGATGAAGCTGGTCGAACTGGTGCGCGGCATCGCCACCGAGGACCAGACCTTCGAGGCGGCAAAAACCTATGTGAAGCAGCTCGACAAGACGATCACCGTCTCGGAGGATTTCCCGGCCTTCATCGTCAACCGCATCCTGCTGCCGATGATCAACGAGGCGATCTACACGCTCTATGAAGGTGTCGGCTCGGTCGACGCCATCGATACCGCCATGAAGCTCGGCGCCAACCATCCGATGGGGCCGCTGCAGCTTGCCGATTTCATCGGGCTCGATACCTGCCTGTCGATCATGCAGGTGCTGCATGACGGACTGTCGGATTCGAAATACCGCCCCTGCCCGCTGCTGGTCAAATATGTCGAGGCCGGCTGGCTCGGACGCAAGACCGGGCGCGGCTTTTACGACTATCGCGGCGAGCATCCCGTTCCGACACGCTGATTCTTATCGCTACCAGCGCACAAAAAGTCGTCCGCCGAGCGCCCCGAGCACGGCAAGGATGGCGACCGCAATCGTGTACCAGGTGGCGACGAAAAGCGGCGAATCGTCGAAGCAATGCGCCGCATAGAAGGTCGCCGCCAGCCCGCCGGCAAGCAGGCCCGCGGCCGCACCGGCAAGCACCGGCCTTGTCGGCGCGCCATGGCGCAGGACCGCGAGAAAGACGGCAAGCGGGCCGATCCCGATCAACGGAATGAAGGTCAGGCAGATGACCAGGTTCGTGCCGACCAGGCGTGTGCCCCAGTCGGACGCAGGCACGGCGAAGAGTTCGAGAATCACGGCCACAATCACCAGCAGCGGGGCGGCGATCATCCAGCTTGCCGCTCGGCGGGTCGATGCACCGGGCGTCGACAGCGCATGCACCAGGGCAAAGGCGCTGACCGAAAGAGCGATCGTGAAGACGAATTTGGACAGGAACCGCATCGTGTGCATGGCGATCGCAATGTCGGGGCGCGGGCCGATCGTCAGCCAGAAAATCGCCGCCGCGATCACCATGGCCGAACCGGCGGCAAGCCACCAGGCGGCGCCCAGCGGCAGCGCCTTGCTGCGGGCATCGGCGTCGAGCGCCTTGATGAGATCTTCAGTCCTCATTTTTATTCCCGCCCCGCCCCGAACCGTTTGGCAATGGCGGCAAGCCCGCGGTGCAGTGACACCCGCACCGCCGTCTCGCTGATGCCGAATTTGGCCGCCGTCTCGCCGATCGAACGGCCTTCGACCGATACGGCCGAGACGACGGAACGCTGTGCCGGCGACAGGCTGTCGAGCGCCCGGTTGACGTCGCGCTCGCTCACCGTCTCCGATTCCGGCTCGGCAAAGGTCTCGGCGATTTCGTCGATCTCGACCTCGATCCGCCGGCCGCGCCGCCGGAATGCGTCGATCAGCTTGAAGCGGGCTATTGCATAGACCCAAGGCAGCACCGGCGCATTATGGCGCCAGGTGTGTCGTTTCACATGAATGGCCAGCAAGGTTTCCTGCACGACATCCTCGGGATCCACCCCACCCTGCACGATCTTGCGCCGGGCAAAGCCACGAACGAGCGCGGCGATCCGGTGCAGAAAGTCGGCATAGGCCCTTTCGTCTCCAGCGATCGCGGCCCGCAGCAGCCGTGAAAGCTCGGCTTCGTCCTTGCCGCTCACAAGAGTTCACTCCCCGATATTCGCGTCTCGGCGCTGATTTGTTACGGGGCCGGCGAAATAATGTCCAAGGCAATTAGCTGAGCATCACGAAAGTTTCCCTTTTGAGCAATTGAGTGGGCCAGCAATGTTGACTGCGCTAGTCATGTATTGGTAGGTGCAGCGTGCCAAGCCAACGACCATCGAAATCGAGGACGACGCCATGAAATACGCTCTTTCCGCCCTTGCCGGTGCGACAGCACTTGCAATCAGCCTGATCGCCGGCCCGGCAATAGCAGAGGACGAGGGCATCGTCGTCTACAACGCCCAGCACGAAAACCTGACCAAGGCCTGGGCGGAGGGATTCACCAAGGAAACCGGCATCAAGGTTACCGTCCGCAATGGCGGCGACAGCGATTTCTCCAATCAGATCGTTGCGGAAGGCACCGCTTCGCCCGCCGATGTATTCCTGACGGAGAATTCGCCGGCCATGGCATTAGTCGAGGCGGCCGGCCTGTTCGCACCGGTCGACACCGAGACGCTGGCCCAGGTTCCGCAGGAGTACCAGCCGGCGAGCGGCAAATGGGTCGGCGTCGCGGCGCGCAGCACGGTCTTTGCCTACAACAAGACCAAGCTGGCCGCCGACCAGCTGCCCAAATCGCTTCTCGATCTCGCCGATCCGAGCTGGAAGGGCCGTTGGGCCGCTTCGCCCTCCGGCGCCGATTTCCAGGCGATCGTCAGCGCGTTTCTGCAGCTCAAGGGTGAGGCAGCGACGGCCGAATGGCTAAAGGCGATGAAGGAGAATTTTACCGCCTATAAGGGCAACAGCACGGTGATGAAGGCGGTCAATGCCGGCGAGGTCGAAGGCGGCGTGATCTATCACTATTACTATTACGGCGATCAGGCCAAGACCGGCGAGAACAGCAAGAACGTCGAGCTGCACTATTTCAAGCACCAGGATCCCGGCGCTTTCGTCTCGGTTTCCGGCGGTGGCGTGCTGGCGTCGAGCAAGCACCCGAAGGAAGCGCAGGCTTTCCTGAAATGGGTCACCGGCAAGGGCGGCCAGGACGTACTGAAGACAGGCGATTCGTTCGAATACGCAGTCGGCAAGGGCGCCGAGTCCAATCCGAAGCTGGTGCCGCTAGCCGATCTGCAGGCGCCGAAAGTCGACCCGACGACGCTGAACTCGAAGAAGGTGACCGACCTGATGACGGCGGCCGGCTTGCTTTAGCCGGCGTTCGTCCTAAAAGGGCAACCGACTGCGCTCCTGTGGAATTCGCTTTCCGCGGGAGCGCTCTGTTTTCAAGATGGCATTTGTCCATGACCACAAGCTGCTCGCCGCATTCGCCGACGATTGTTTCCGCCTTCGGGCGGAAACGGCACAACGTCTGATCTGATGCAGTCGGCGATCGATCTCGCACCTTCAGGCTTGCCAGCCGATACCACGGCCGTGCGGGCACGTCGTTGGTCGGTCTCATGGATTGCGCTGGCTGCCGTCTTTGTCTCGCTTTTCGCGCTGCTGCCACTTGCCTTCATCGTCTGGGTGGCGGTGCAGACTGGCTGGGAAACAGTGGTGGCGCTGGTGTTCAGGCCGCGCGTCGGCGAACTTCTGGTCAACACCAGTCTGCTGGTGGTGCTGACCGTGCCGATTTCGATCGTGCTGTCGGTGGCGCTGGCCTGGCTCACCGAGCGCAGCGATCTGCCGGGGGCCCGCCTATGGGCCTGGTTGTCGGTGGCGCCGCTCGCCATTCCCGCCTTCGTCCACAGTTACGCCTGGATCACCATGGCGCCCAGACTGCACGGCCTGTGGGCCGGCGTGCTTGTATCCGTCATCGCTTATTTCCCGTTCCTCTATCTGCCGATAGCGGCAGCTTTGCGCCGGCTCGATCCCGCTCTCGAAGATGCAGCAGCGGCCCTCGGGCTTGGCCCATGGCGCGTGTTTCGGCGTGTCGTGCTGCCGCAGCTCCGACTCGCCATTTGCGGCGGCTCGCTGCTGGTCGGCCTGCACCTCCTGGCCGAATACGGGCTCTATGTCTTCATCCGCTTCGACACCTTCACCACCGCGATCGTCGACCAGTTTCAGTCGACCTTCAACGGTCCCGCCGCCAACATGCTGGCCGGCGTGCTGGTGACCTGCTGCCTTGTGCTGCTCGGGCTGGAGGTGCTGGTGCGCGGCGAAGAGCGCTATGCCCGCGTCGGTTCGGGTGCCGCGCGCCAGCAGCAGCGCACGAGCCTTGGGCGCGCCACCATTCCTTGCCTGCTGCTGCCTGCCATTACCACGCTACTGGCGCTCGGCGTGCCGTTCGCCACCATCGGCCGCTGGCTCATGGCCGGCGGCGCCGATGTCTGGCGGCTCGACGAGATCGGCCTGGCGCTTGGCCAAACGCTGTTCCTGGCGATTGCCGGGGCGCTGCTCGCCACCGTCGCGGCAATGCCGATGGCGTGGATTTCGATCCGCGCACCGGGGCGGCTGCAACGCGTCCTGGAGGGCTGCAACTATATCGTCGGCGCGTTGCCCGGCGTTGTCATCGCCCTGGCGCTGGTCACCATCGCCGTGCGTGTCGCCATGCCGCTCTACCAGACCCTGTTCACCATCCTGGTCGCCTATGCGCTGATGTTCCTGCCGCGCGCCCTGATTAGCCTCAGGGCGTCGATAGCACAGGCGCCAGTCGAGCTCGAACGCGCCGCCTCCAGCCTCGGCCGGTCGCCGCTCAAGGCGCTGTGGTCGACGACCATCCGCCTGTCGGCGCCGGGCGCCGCAGCCGGCATGGCGTTGGTTGCCCTTGGTATCATGAACGAATTGACCGCAACCCAAATGCTGGCGCCCAACGGCACCCGCACGCTGGCCATGGCGTTCTGGTCCTATAGCGGCGAGATCGACTATGCGTCGGCGGCGCCTTATGCCCTGATCATGGTGGCGATGTCGCTGCCTTTGACCTGGCTGCTCTACGTCCAGTCGAAGCGGATGGCCGGGCGATGAGCTTTCTCGAGCTGAGCGGCATCCACAAGCACTACGGCCCCGTCGCAGCACTTGCCGGCGTCGACCTCAGCGTGGCCAGCGGCAGCCGTACGGCAATTGTCGGGCCATCCGGTTGCGGCAAGACCACGTTGCTGCGGCTGATCGCCGGCTTCGAGGCGCCGGACCAGGGCCGCATCGTGCTCGATGGCGAGATGCTGGCCGATGGCGACACGGCCGTGCCGGCGCATCGCCGCGGCATCGGGCTGGTGGCGCAGGACGGCGCTCTGTTCCCGCATCTGAGCATCGCCGCCAATATCGGCTTCGGCATGGGGCGTCACGAGGAAAAGCGCAGCGAGCGCATCGCCGAGCTCGCCTATGTCGTCGGGCTGGACAAAGGTATCCTGAAGCGCCGTCCGCACGAACTCTCCGGCGGCCAGCAGCAGCGCGTCGCGCTCGCCCGCGCCATGGCCATGAAGCCGCGGCTGATGCTGCTCGACGAGCCGTTCTCGGCGCTCGACACCGGCCTGCGCGCCTCGATGCGCAAGGCCGTGGCCGAGCTCCTTGAAACCGCCGGCATCACCACCATCCTGGTCACCCATGATCAGGCCGAGGCGCTGTCATTCGCCAGCCAGGTCGCGGTGATGCGCGACGGCAAATTCTCGCAGATCGGCACGCCGCGCGAGCTCTATTTCAGGCCGAAGGACAGGATGATCGCCGAGTTCCTCGGCGACGCCATCGTCTTGCCGGCCAGGATCGCCGATGGCTTCGCTACCTCGCCGCTCGGCCGCATCGCCGTCGACAGCACCGAGCGGCGCGACATTGCCCGCATCATGCTGCGGCCCGAGCAGGTGCTGCTGAAACGAACCTCGCGTGAAGGCATGTCGGGCACGCCGGACATGCTGTTCGGCGAGGTCACGGAATCCGAGTTCGCCGGCTCGATGTGCACCATCGCCGTGCGTCTCTTGAACAGTCCCGATCCGCCCGACGCGGCCGCCATCGGCAACACGCCATTGATCCTGCGCAAGCCGGGCATGGACGCGCCGGCGGTCGGCGAGATCGTGCGGCTGACCGTGTCGGGCAAGGCGCATGTGTTTGCCTGAACGGTTTTGCGCAAGGCCGATTTCAATCGACCCGTTTGCCCGCCTGATCGAACCAATGCAGCGTTTCGGACCTGGCCACGACGCGCAATCGGTCACCTGGCTTGGCGTTGGCGCGGCCTGAGACGCGCACCACGATGCGGCTGCCGGCTGCCACGCAATGGAGAAAGCTTTCGGCACCGACCGGTTCGACCGCTTCCACTGTCGCAGGCAGCGCGAGCGCGCCGGCCGGCGCCTCTGCCGCGAAGGTGATATCGGCGTCCTCCGGACGAAAGCCTAGTGTCACCACCTTGCCCTGTCGAGGCGCCAAGCCAATCACCGTACCGTCGGCCAATACCGAGCTTGGGGAGGCCCCTGTGAGCGCCAGCAGATTCATCGGCGGTGCGCCTATGAACGAAGCGACGAAGGTCGAAGCCGGTTTCTCGTACACATCAAGCGGAGCGCCGGTCTGCTCGACCAGTCCGGCGTTCATGACGACGAGGATGTCGGCCAGCGTCATCGCCTCAAGCTGGTCGTGCGTGACATAAACCGAGGTGACGCCAAGCGAGCGCTGCAGATTCTTGATCTCGATGCGCATCTGCCCGCGCAATTTCGCATCGAGGTTGGACAGTGGTTCGTCGAACAGGAAGACCTTCGGGTTGCGCACGATGGCGCGACCCATGGCGACGCGCTGGCGCTGACCGCCTGAAAGCTCGCGCGGGCGCCGGTCGAGCAGCGCCGAAAGCTCCAGCACCTTGGCCGTCGAGCGTACCCTGCTATCGATCTCGTCCTTCGGCGTGCCGCGGTTGCGCAGGCCATAGGCCATGTTGTCATAGACCTTCATATGTGGGTAGAGCGCGTAATTCTGGAACACCATGGCGATGTCGCGCTCGGTCGGGCCGATGGCGTTGACCACCTTGCCGTCGATGGCGACTGTACCGGCCGAAATGGTCTCCAACCCGGCGATCATCCTCAGCAGCGTGGACTTACCGCAACCTGACGGCCCGACCAGCACGCAAAGCTCCTTGTCGGGAATGGCGATGGAGACGCCCTTCACGGCTTCGACGCCGCTGGGATAGACCTTCTTCACGTCCTTCAGATCGACGGTCGCCATCAGAGTCTCACTTTTCGGATTCGACCAGGCCGCGCACGAACCAGCGTTGCATCATCACCACGACGAGGATCGGTGGCACGATGGCCAGCATTGCCGTGACCATCACGAGGTGCCATTGGGTGTCGGCGTCGGCGAACGAAACCATCTTTCTCAGCGCGATGACGATGGTGTTCATGTCGTTGCTGTTGGTGACGAGCAGCGGCCAAAGATACTGCGTCCAGCCATAGATAAAGAGGATCACGAACAGCGCGGCGATGTTTGTCCGCGACAGCGGCAGGAGGATATCGAAGAAGAAGCGCCATGGCCCGGCACCGTCGACACGCGCCGCCTCGACCAATTCGCCCGGTATGGTCATGAAGAACTGGCGAAACAGCAGCGTTGCGGTGGCTGAGGCGATCAGCGGGACGATCAGGCCGGCATAGGTGTCGATCATGCCGAGATCGACCATCACCTTGTAGGTCGGCAGGATGCGCACCTCGACTGGAAGCATCAAGGTGATGAAGATCAGCCAGAAGAAGGTCATGCGCAGCGGAAAGCGAAAGAACACGATCGCGTAGGCCGACAGGATCGAGATGAAGATCTTTCCGACCGCAACGCCGAGCGCCATGATCGTGGTGTTGAGGAGCAGCCTGCCGACGCTGACCCCGCCGATACGGCCGATGCCGCCGAACAGCGCCTCACTGTAGTTGTTCCATAGCTGGCCGCCCGGCAAGAGCGGCAGCGGCGGCCTGAGGATCGTTTGCAGCGTGTGCGTCGAGGCAACGAAGGTGTAGTAGATCGGAAAAGCCACGATCAATATGCCGAGGATGAGCACGGCATGGGCGATGAAGGTGCGGAGCGGGGACTGGCCGATCATCGCTGCCCTCAGCCGTAGTGGACTTTGCGTTCCACATAGCGGAACTGGATCGCTGTGAGCGCGATGACGATAGCCATCAAAATGACCGACTGCGCCGCCGAGTCGCCCAGGATCAGATTGACAAAGCCGTCATTGTAGACCTTGTAGACCAGCGTCTCGGTCGTCTTGCCCGGCCCGCCGCCGGTGACGGCATGAACGATGCCGAACGTGTCGAACAGGGCATAGACGGTGTTGACGACCAGCAGGAAAAAGGTTGTCGGCGCAAGCAGCGGGAAGACGATGGTCCAGAAGCGCTTGGTTTCGCCGGCGCCGTCCATGGCCGCCGCTTCGATCAGCGTTTTCGGCACCGCCTGCAGGCCGGCGACGAAGAACAGGAAATTGTAGCTGATCTGCTTCCAGGCAGCCGCCGACACCAGCAGGATCATGGCGTGGGTGCCGTTGAGCAGTGGGTCCCATGCGATGCCGAGGCTTCTCAGCAAATAGGCCAACGAGCCTATCGAAGGGTTGAACAGAAACAGCCACAGCATGCCGGCAATCGCCGGCGCCACGGCATAAGGCCATATCAACAGTGTGCGGTAGAGGCCTTTGCCGCGCATGGCCTTCTCGGCCATAACCGCGAGCAGCAGGGCCGCAACCATGGCAACGATCGCGGTCGCAAGCGAGAACACCACCGTGACCTTGATCGAGTTGAGATAGGCCGGATCGGCCAGCACCTTCCGGAAATTGGCAAACCAGACGAACCTGCTCTTCAGCCCGAACGGGTCTTGCCTGAGCATCGACTGGTAAAGCGCCTGACCGGCCGGCCAGTAGAAGAAAACCAGGGTTATGGCGAGCTGTGGCGCCACCAGCAGGTAGGGCAGGATATTGTTGGGAAAGACGACGCGTGGAGACAGGCTGATTTCCCTCGCTATCCAGGCATCGCCCACACGCGCGCGCGTGGGCGATATTCCAACCGACTGACCGAGACGATCTCGTTAGTTGTCCAGGGCTTCCTTGATTGCGGCGTCGCCGCGCGCGACCGCATTGTCGAGGGCCTGCTGGGCGGTTTGCTGGCCGGCCAGCATCTTCTCCAGCTCCTCGTTCTGGATATCGCGCACCTGCGGCAGATTCGGCAGGCGCACGCCCTTCGAATTGTCGGTCGGCGGCTTGCCGATCATCTGCAGGATGGGTGTCTCGCGGCCGGGGTTCTTTTCATAGAAGCCTGATTTCTTGGTCGCCTCGTACGCGGCGAGCGTCACAGGCAGGTATCCCGACTTCTGGTGCAGGTATTCCTGCACATCAGTCTTGGACAGATAGGCAAAGAAGGCGGCAACGCCCTTGTATTCCTCGTCCGACTTGTTGCCGAACACCCATAGGCTGGCACCGCCCGGCGTTGTGTTCTGCGGGGCACCCTTGGCGTCACTGTCGTAGGGAAGCTGGCCGATGCCATAATTCATGCCGGACTTGACGATATCGCCGAGGCCGCCCGACGATTCGGTGAAGATGCCGCATTCGCCGGCGAGGAATATCTGCTTGGCTTCGGAGGTGCGTCCGCCATATTTGAACGTGCCGTCCTTGGCCAGGTCGGCGAGCGCCTGGAAGTGGTTGACGAAAATCGGCGCATTGATCTTGAGTTCGACGTCGCCGCCGGCCAGGCCATTCTGCTGGGTCGCCCAAGGCACGTCATTCCACGCCGCGAAATTCTCCAGATGGATCCAGGTCAGCCAGGTCGAGGTATAGCCGCAAGAGGCGGCGCCGCTCGTTTTGATCTTCTTGGCGGCTTCCCAAACCTCGTTCCAGGTCTTGGGCGGATTGTTCACGTCGAGGCCTGCCTTCTGGAAGATGTCCTTGTTGTAGTAGAGGATCGGCGAGGAGGAGTTATAGGGGAAGGACAGCATGGTGCCGTCCGGCTTGGAATAATAGCCGACGATGCCGGGCAGATACTGGCTCTTGTCGAAAGTCATCCCGGCGCCGGTCATCACATCGGCCACCGGCTTTATCGCACCCTCGGCCGCCATCATCACGCCGGTGCCGACGTCGAACACCTGGAGGATATCGGGCGCTTGCCCGGCACGAAAGGCAGCGATGCCGGCATTCAGCGTCTCCGGATAGGTGCCCTTGAACACCGGAACGAGCTCATATTCGCTCTGGCTGGCGTTGAAATCCTTGGAGATCTTGGCGACGACCTCGGCGTTGGCGCCGGTCATGGCGTGCCACCAGCTGATCTGCGTGACGGCGAAGGCGGAGGTGGTGGAAAGCAGGGTCACGGTGGCGGCGATACCGGCCGCAAAGCCGAAGAACTTCATGTTTCATCTCCCGTTTGTCATTGGCGAAAGGGGCACCTCCGCAAAGCCAATATGTGGCGCTGATGACAATCGGACAACGGTTTTGTTGCCGATCAATGAACACCATTCCTTCCTAAAGTGCACTCGCTACCGAAACCGGGCGTCAGAAACGACATCACCGCCTTTTCGGCGCAGCGGCATCGGTTTTCCCCCGAAAAGACCCGCCTCATGGCCTACGGGTTAACTATTCGTTAAAATCTCCAAGAGCTAATCCGTCACACCTCCCCTGTTAGTTTTGACCGAGTGAACCAGAATGCTGACGGTCTATAATTGTATCGTAAATCAGCACGACCTGAGACTGGTTGCGCTCGCCGCACTCGTCTGTGGAATTTCTTGTTTCTCAGCAGTTAATCTCCTTAAGCATGTCGGCCGATCGACCGAGCGAAACCGGCTTGTCTGGCTGATGATCGCCGCGGCCTCGACCGGGTTCGGCATATGGGCGACGCATTTCATCGCCATGACCGCGTTTACGCCGGGAATACCGAACGCATACAATCCGGGATTATCCGCCTTTTCGCTTGCCGCCGCCGTCATCCTGACCGCGCTTGGGATGTGGGTCGCCACCTTGCGCCGCGGCATCGACCATTTCCTCGTCGGTGGTGCCATTCTGGGCGGCGCCATCGCGACGATGCACTACATCGGCATGGCGGCTTTCGAGGTCGAAGGCCGGGTCGTATGGAACCTGCTCCTTGTCGCGATGTCGCTTCTGGCCGGCGTGACCCTTGCGGCACTGGCACTCCTGGTCGTTTTGCGCCGCCCGTCAGCAGTCGCGACTCTCGGCGGCGCCGCGCTTTTGACGCTGGCCATTTGCAGCTTGCATTTCATCGCGATGGCCGCGGTGTCGATCATTCCGGATTCCTCGATTGAAATATCCGAACATTCCATCGAGCCCATTTCCCAGGCCTTTGCCGCAGCGGTCGCCAGCCTTGTAATCCTTGTGCTGTCAGGTGCCGCGCTGTGGATCGATCTGCGCTTTCGCCACCAGAAGCTCGAGGCCGAGCGCATGCACGATCTCGCCAATGCGGCGGTGGAAGGTCTGATCGTTTGCGATGGCACCCGCATCGTCAGCGCCAATGACAGTATGGCGAAGCTGACCGGAACAGCGACAGCCACCCTGAACACGATGCAACTCGGCGAGCTTTTCGACGGACAGAGCGCAGCCGCTATGTCCGGCTTCGGCGAACAGGCGCAGGAAGCGAAATTAAGGGGCAGCGACGGCGCGAGAATTCCTGTCGAGCTGATCGCCAGGAAGATCACCTACTGCGGCAGGCCTCATACGGTGCTTGCCGTTCGCGACATCCGTGAGCGCAAGAAGGCAGAAGAAGAGATTCTCCGCCTCGCGCATTTCGATCCGCTTACCGGGCTTGCCAATCGGCGGAGCTTTTCTTCCCGGCTGGAAGCAGAAGTCGCCTCGATGGATCGTGGCGGCAAGGATGGATATCTGGCGCTCCTGCTGCTTGACCTCGACCGGTTCAAGCAAGTCAACGACCTCTACGGCCACAGCGCCGGTGACGCGATGCTGCAGAAGCTCGCGCACTGCATCTCCGGCATCCCGCGCAACGGACAGATGCTCGCGCGTCTCGGCGGTGACGAATTTGCCATCATAGCTCCGAACCTCCCCGACCCCTTGGCCGCAGGCCGGATAGCCGAGGACTTGCTGGCGGCGATCCGCGAGGAAAACAGGGTTTCGGTCGGCTCCGGCCTCGTCTCGGCCAGCATCGGCATCGCCTTCTTTCCGCTGGATGCCGAAGACCAGGCCGGCCTGATCAGCCATGCCGACACGGCACTCCATCGCGCCAAAACCGAAGGCAGGGACACTTACCGGTTTTTCGAGATAGCCATGGGCACCGCGGCCCGCGACAAGCGCGTGATGGAGCATGAATTGCGCCAGGCCATCGCCCGCAAGGAGTTCCACCTCGTCTACCAGCCTCAGAAGGAAATCCGCGGCGGCAGGATGATCGGCTTCGAAGCCCTGGTCCGGTGGCAGCACCCTGAGCGGGGTGATATTTCTCCGGCTGTTTTCATCCCCGTGGCCGAGGACAGTGGCGCGATCGCCCAGATCGGCGACTGGGTGCTGACGACGGCTTGTAACGATGCTGCTCGCTGGACAAATCCGCTGATGGTCGCCGTCAACGTCTCCGCCGTGCAGCTTCACAATCCGAACTTCAGCCGCAAGGTGCATGATGCACTGGCGAGGTCCGGCCTGGCACCCGGCAGGCTGGAACTGGAGATCACCGAAACAGCCCTGGTGAAGGATATGCCCCGCGCGCTGGCGGCCTTGAGGCAGGTCAAGGCGCTTGGCGTGCATGTAGCGATGGACGATTTTGGCACCGGCTACTCTTCGCTGTCCAACCTTAGCGCCTTTCCCTTCGACAAGATCAAGATCGACGGGTCGTTCATCAAATCGGTCGACAAGAACGCCCAGTTCGCGGCGATCGTCCGCGCCGTGCTGGGGCTTGGACGCGGTCTCGGCCTACCGGTCCTTGCGGAGGGCATCGAGACGCCGGGTGAATTGCAGTTCTTGGATGCCGAGGCTTGCGAGATCGGGCAAGGCTATTACCTCGGCAAACCGGCTCCGATCGAGACGTTCGGCGAACTGACGGGCGTGGCTGCTCCGGCAATCCGCACAGCCAGCCGACGCGGCGCAAGCATTGCCGTGCTCAAGCCGCGCCTGCGCACGGTCTGAGCCTATCCCGGCTGAAGCGCCGCCTCGACCAGACGCTTGGCATCCGGCCCCGACCATTCGGCCGGGCCGTTCATATGGGCGATGAGGCAGCCTTGCCCATCGATCAGCATGGTGACGGGCAGACCTAGCGCCAGGCCGCGCGTCTTGACGTCGTTGAACAGCGACATCGTGGCATCGCGATAGTAGCCGAGCGACTTGACGCCGGTGTCCTCCAGGAATTTCTTCGGTTTGGCATCGTCGCCGGCATCGACGTTGACGGCAACAACCTGAAACGCATCGCTGCCCATCTCCTTCTGCAGCGCATCGAGCGCCGGCATTTCGGCGCGGCAAGGTGCACACCATGTCGCCCACAGATTGAGCAGCACCGTCTTGCCGGCATGATCGGCGATCGTCGTCGGCTTGCCGTCGGGGCCGTTGAAGGCAAGGCTTTTCAGCGATTGCGGCGGATCCGCCGGCAAAAGCGCGGCAACCTGGCCGGTAGCAGCGGCGGCGATCTTCTTGGCACGGTCGGTCTTGGCGACGCAGGCGGCGTCGTCCTTGCCGCCGCCGGCGGCCACTTGCGCGGGCGCCTTGTTGCCAGAACTGCTTTCCCTGACATATACCGCGACCGCGCCGGCCAGCACGCCCGCAACCAAAGCGGCGAGGATGAGACGCAAAGCCGGGAAGAATCTATTGCCGTCTGCCATTTTTTAAAAACTGCTCCGGAGCACGGGTTATAGCGATGAACGACAAGAAGGCCAGCAACCAGATGTGGGGCGGACGTTTTGCCTCGGGTCCGGCCGCAATCATGGAAGCGATCAACGCGTCGATCTCGTTCGACCGCAAACTCTATGCGCAGGATATTCGCGGCTCGATCGCCCATTGCCAGATGCTGGCGCAAACGGGCATTATTTCGGCGGCCGATCAAGAAAAAATCACTCACGGGCTGAACACGATCCTGGCAGAGATCGAGACCGGCACATTCGAGTTCTCCACCAGGCTGGAAGACATCCACATGAATATCGAGGCCCGTCTGGCCGATTTGATCGGGCCCGCAGCTGGCCGCCTGCATACCGCCCGCTCGCGCAATGACCAGGTGGCGGTCGACCTCAGGCTGTGGGTCAAGGACGAGTGCTTTCGCGTCGCCGAGGCGCTGAAGGGCCTGATCACGGCGTTCCTGGATCGCGCCGAGGAGCATGCGGCAACGGTGATGCCGGGCTTCACCCACATGCAGGCGGCGCAGCCGGTGACCTTCGGCCATCACTGCATGGCCTATGTCGAGATGTTTGCGCGCGACCTGTCTCGCGTCCGCGATGCGATTGAGCATATGGATGAAAGCCCGCTCGGCGCTGCCGCCCTTGCCGGCACCAGCTTTCCGATTGACAGGCACGAGACAGCGAAGGCGCTTGGCTTCCGCGAGCCGATGCGCAATTCGCTCGACAGCGTTTCGGATCGCGATTTCGCGCTCGAGTTCCTGGGCGTAGCAGCGATCTGCGCGACGCATCTGTCGCGACTGGCTGAAGAGATCATCATCTGGTCGACGCCGCAATTCGGCTTCGTCAGGCTGTCGGATAGTTTCTCGACGGGTTCGTCGATCATGCCGCAGAAGAAGAATCCCGACGCTGCCGAACTGGTGCGCGGCAAGACCGGCCGCGTCACCGGGCACCTCGTCGGCTTGCTGACAGTAATGAAGGGCATGCCGCTGACCTATGGCAAGGACATGCAGGAAGACAAGGAATCCGTCTTCGACGCGGCCGAGACGCTCGACCTGATGCTGGCGGCAATGACCGGCATGGTGCGCGACATGACGGTGAACACCGCGGCGATGAAAAAGGCTGCCGGCGCCGGCTATTCGACTGCGACCGACCTCGCCGACTGGCTGGTGCGCACGCTCGGCCTGCCGTTCCGCGAGGCGCACCATATCACTGGCCGGGCGGTGGCGCTGGCCGACGACAGGAAGATCGGGCTCGACAGGCTTTCGCTGGAGGATCTGCAGTCCATTCACCCCGGTATCAGCGCCGACGTGTTTTCGGTTCTTGCCGTGCAGAATTCTGTAAAGAGCCGCACGAGCTTCGGCGGCACCGCGCCGTCCGAGGTGCGCAAGCAGATCCGCTACTGGAAAAAGCGGCTCGCCAAGGCGTAAGACGCGGGGTGCAATGGCCGCAAAACTCGGCTAGAAGCGGCTGCGGGCAACAGTTTCGGACGGATGGCACGATGACCGGAAGCAGGATTTTGGTGACGCTGACGCTGTTGGCAGCAATGGCCACCGTTGCGGCCTGCGGCAGGAAGGCTGCGCTCGATACGCCCTACGCGGCCGCCGTGCAGGCCCGCAAGGACGCCGAGAAGGCCAAGCAACCTTTGCCGCCGGAGCCGGAAAAACCTGTTGAGGACAAGAAATTCATCCTCGACCCGCTGCTCTGATTTTTCGGACCAATCTCGTGAACCATTTCGACTACCGCGACGGCGCGCTGCATGCCGAGGACGTGGCGATATCAGACATCGCCGCCAGCGTCGGCACGCCATTCTATTGTTATTCGACGGCGACGTTGACCAGGCATTTTCGCGTCTTCACAGAGGCCTTTGCCGGGCTCGACGCCCTCGTCTGCTATGCCATGAAGGCGAATTCGAACCAGGCCGTGCTGAAGGTGTTGGCAAGACTCGGCGCCGGCGCCGACGTGGTCTCGGAGGGCGAATTGCGCCGCGCTTTGGCGGCCGGCATTCCGGCAAGCAAGATCCTGTTTTCGGGCGTCGGCAAGACCGCGCGCGAAATGGATTTTGCGCTCTCGGCCGGCATTCTCTGTTTCAACGTCGAATCCGAACCGGAGCTGGAGCTGCTGTCGGCCCGCGCGACCGCGCTGGGCAAGATCGCGCCGATCTCGCTGCGCATCAATCCGGATGTCGATGCCAGGACGCACAACAAAATTTCGACTGGGAAGGCCGAGAACAAGTTCGGCATTCCCTGGCAGCAGGCACGAAAGGTTTATGCCCGCGCGGCTGAGCTGCCGGGCATCAAGGTCACCGGCATAGACACCCATATCGGCAGCCAGATCACCGAATTGCAGCCCTTCGACGAGGCCTTTGCGCTGCTGGTGGAGCTGGTCGGCGCCCTGCGCTCCGACGGTCATGCCATCGAGCACATCGATCTCGGCGGCGGCCTTGGCATTCCCTACCGCGTCGACAACAACCCGCCGCCTTTGCCCGATGCCTATGCCCGGATCGTCAGAAAGCATGTCGCCGAGCTCGGGCTGAAAGTGATGTTCGAGCCAGGCCGGTTGATCGTCGGGAATGCCGGCATCCTGGTCTCGGCGGTGATCTTCGTGAAGGAGGGCGACGCCAAGAACTTCCTCGTCGTCGACGCCGCGATGAACGACCTGATCCGGCCGACGCTTTACGACGCTTTCCACGACATCAAGCCGGTGGTGCAGCAGCCGGCCGCAGCACCGCGCATGAAGGTCGACGTCGTCGGCCCGGTTTGCGAGACCGGCGACTATCTCGGGCTCGACCGTGACCTGCCCCGGCTGAAATCCGGCGACCTGATCGCTGTCGCCACCGCCGGCGCCTATGGCGCCGTCCAGGCTGGCACCTACAATACCAGGCTGCTGGTACCGGAAGTGCTGGTCGACCGCGACCGCTTCCACGTTGTGCGCCCGCGCCAGACCTATGACGAGCTGATCGGACTGGACTCGGTGCCGGACTGGTTGGAGTAGAACTCTGCAGCTACAGGCGGTGCTGAATGAGCGCCCTGGTTTCGGCGATCCTGTTCTCGTTCCGGCGATAGAATGTCCACTGCTTGATGCGCTTGCTGCGCAAAAGCCCTGCCTGGGTCAGCACGCGCATATGTTCGCTGAGCGTCGCCTGGGTGATCCCCAGCTTTTCCGCGATCAGCAGCGCGCAGACTCCGTCGTCGACCAGATCGCCGTCCGCCTGCGGCGGAAAATGCGCGCGCGGGTCCTTGAGCCAGTCGAGGATCTGCAGCCTGCGCTCGTTGGCAATCGCTTTGAAGAGGTCGACCTCTTGCATTTAGCCACTTTGCCAAGTTACTAAGTAATGTCAACTCTGAATGTCAGCCCTGGGAGTGAAAGCATGCTGCACGGCCACACGATCACACGCGAGCGCATTGCGGCGATGGAACCACGCATCCGACCCTTCGTGCGCCACACGCCGGTGCTGCGCGTCGACATGGCCGATTTCGGCCGCCCGGCTCTGCCGGTCGACCTGAAGCTTGAGTGCTTGCAGCATTCCGGCTCGTTCAAGGCGCGTGGTGCGTTCACCAATCTCCTCGAACGGCCGGTTGCTGCGGCCGGCGTCGTCGCCGCATCGGGCGGCAATCACGGCGCCGCCGTCGCCTATGCCGCCATGCGACTCGGCCACAAGGCGACCATCTTTGTTCCCGAAGTGAGCCCGCAGGCCAAGCTGGACCGCATCCGTGGCTACGGCGCCGAGCTGATCGTCGGCGGCGCCCGTTATGCCGAGGCGCTGGCCGCCAGCGAGAGCTTCGCCGAAAAATCCGGCGCCCTGCAGATCCACGCCTTCAATCAGGAGGAGACGCTGGTCGGGCAGGGCACGCTCGGCCTCGAAATCGAGGCCGACCTGCCGAAGCTCGACACCCTGCTGGTCGCTGTCGGCGGCGGCGGCCTGATCGGCGGCATCGCCGCCTGGTTTTCCGGCCGCATCAGGATCATCGCTGTTGAGCCGGAGGGTGCGCCGACGCTTCATCGCGCGTTCGCGGCGGGCCGACCCGTCGACGCGCCGGCTGAGGGCGTCGCCGCCGATTCGCTCGCGCCAAAGCGTGTCGGCGAAATGATGTTTCCTATCGCCGAGGCATTCGTCGAGCGCTCGATCCTGGTCGGCGACGACGACATTGTCGCCGCCCAGGCGGCGCTGTGGGACCGCGTGCGAATCATCTCCGAGCCGGGCGGTGCGGCCGCCTTCGCGGCGCTCCTGTCCGGCCGCTACGCACCGGCTAGAGGCGAGCACGTTGCCGTACTGGTCTGCGGCGCAAACGCCAATCCGGCGAAATTCTGACAATATCCGGGGCATTATTGTTCACGTTTTGGGGAACCGCCTCGCCTTCGCCGTGTTTGTTGGTATCCTTAGGGCGATGTGCATCCGCTTGGACGCACGAAGTACGCGCTAAGATTTTAGGTCTTCGCATCGTGCTTCCCGGAAATCGACTTTTCGGGCCCATGCGATAGACTCGTGAGGCCTGGGCTATCCCGCCCGGCCAGGAAGGGCCGATGACGCAACGACCCATTTTCACCAGCGATCGCAGTCTGGCCAGGCGCCTTGCCTTGAGCCGGCTGGGGACGCAGGTCTCGATAATCGTCGAACGCGGCTGGCCATTGCTGCTGCCGCTGATCATCGTCGCCAGCCTGTTCCTCAGCATTTCGTGGCTCGGCCTGTTCCCATTTTTGCCCGATCTGGCGCGGATCGGTCTTATCACGGCATTCGGCGTCGCAGCGCTTGCCGCACTCTACCCGCTGCGTTTCTTCCGCACGCCATCCAGTGCCGAGGTCGACCGCCGCATCGAGGCGGCCAACCGGCTGCTGCACAGCCCGGTGCAGGTCCAGACCGATCGCCCGAGCGGCAAGGAAAGCATTTTTTCGCAAGCCCTGTGGCGCGAGCATCAGCGGCGCATGGCTGACCGGCTGGGCGAGCTTGGCGGCGACGTGCCGCGCACACGCGTGCCGGAACGCGACCCGTGGGCGTTGCGCGCCGTTGCCGCGCTTTTGTTGGTCACTGCCTTTGCCTTCTCCTTCGGGCCGTCGGGCGGCAGGCTGGGCGACGGCTTTGTTGCCCGTGCCGCCCGCGACGTCGTGCCGCCGCGCATTGATGCCTGGGTGACGCCGCCGGCCTATACCGGCAGGCCGCCGATATTCCTGAACGCCCCAGTCCTTGCCAACAACGCCACTCAAACGGCGCCGACCTTCACCGTTCCGGAGGGCAGCGATGTGTCGCTGCGCGTCACCGGCGGTTCGGGCGAGGAAACGCTGAGTTACGCCGACACCGGCGGCAACACCCGCGCCATCGATCCGACCGGGCCGCAAGCCGCCAAGACTGAGGCAGCTCCGGCAACGCCTTCCACCGTGCGCCAGTTCAGCGGCAAGTTGACGGCCGACGGCACGCTGACGCTGCAGTCCGGCGACGGCGAGCTCGGCCGCTGGGCCTTCGCCATAATTCCCGACAAGCCGCCGCAGATCCGCTTTGTCGGCGAGCCGAAGCGCGCCGTCAACGGCGCCTTCGAACTCAACTACCAGATTGACGACGACTATGGCGCGGCCTCCGCCAAGGCCGTTTTCGCATTGGCCGATCCGCAGGCACCCAACGCGCATCCGCTCTATGGCCCGCCGGAAATGCCGCTGACGTTGCCGCGCCGCGGCGGGAAGGCGAATGCCGCTAAGACGACGAAGGACCTGACCGACCATGTCTGGGCCGGTGGTAACGTCAAGCTGTCGCTTGTCGCCACCGACGGTGCCGGACACACGGCGACCAGCGAAACCAAGACGCTGGTGATGCCGGAGCGGCCATTCTCCAACCCGTTGGCGCGGGCTGTTGTCGAGCAGCGCCGCATGCTGGCGCTCGACGCCTATGCCAAGGACCGGGTGCTCGACCTGATGGATGCGATCACGCTCAGGCCCGAAGACACGTTCGACAACATGACGCACTACCTCGCCATCATGAGCGCCCGCACCCGGCTGAAGATGGCTGACAGCGACGACCAGTTGCGCGACGAGGTCGCTTACCTCTGGGAGATCGCGCTCGGCATCGAGGAAGGCAATCTGTCGGCGGCCGAGAAGCGGCTGCGCCAGGCGCAGCAGGCGCTGCAGGATGCGATCAAGAACGGCGCCAGCGACCAGGAGATCGAGAAGGCGATGAAGGAACTGCGCGAGGCGATGAACCAGTTCCTGCAGGAATTCGCTGCGCGGGCGCAGCAGAATCCGAATGCGCCACAGATGCAGCAGAACGGCCGGGAACTGCGCCAGAGCGACATCGACCGCATGATGGACCAGATCGAGAACCTGGCGAAATCCGGCAATCGCGACCAGGCGCAGCAATTGCTGTCTGAGCTGCAGGACATGATGAACAATCTGCAGGCAGGCCGCCAGCAACAAGGCGGTCAGCAGGACAGCGAGATGCGTCAGCAGATGGATAAGCTGGGCGAGATCATGCGGCGCCAGCAGGAGATGATGAACGACACCTTCCGCATGGACCAGATGCAGCGTGGCCAGCAACAGCGCGGGCAGAACCGCGACGAGCAGCTCGGCGAGAACGGTGAGCCGGGCCCGATGGACGAACAGGGCAAGCCCGGCCTGGGCGACGACCGCGATCCGCTCGGCCGGCCGGGGCAGATGACGCCGCAGGAATTCGCCGATGCGATGAAGCAGTTGCAGGAAGGCCAGGGCAAGCTGCAGAGCGAGCTCGATCAATTGAGGAAGAGCCTCGAAGGCATGGGCCTCGACTCCAATGAGGGGTTTGGCGAGGCCGGCAAATCCATGGGCAATGCCGAACAGGCGCTCGGCGAGGGCGAAGGCGACCAGGCCGTCGGTCACCAGGGCCGCGCATTGGAAGCCTTGCGCAGGGGCGCCAAGGACATGATGAAGCAATTGCAGGCAATGCAAGGCGACCAGGGCGGCAACGGCCAGGGCGGACGACAGCAGAATGCCGACCGTGACCCGCTCGGGCGGCCCCGCACCAGCGAGGGTCCCGATGACGGGAGTTCGGTGAGAGTGCCTGACGAGATCGACGTGCAGCGTGCCCGCCAAATCCTCGAAGCGATCCGCAAGCGGCTCGGCAATGCACTCAGCCCCGATATCGAGCGCAGCTATCTGGAGCGGCTGCTGGAGCTGAAGTAAGGCTGCCTGTATTCGGAAGATCGCCGCGCGCGGTCCGTGCTGGCCGCTACCGCCGGACTGAGCGGCATTCTTAACGGTTGGTGAACGCCTCGCGGATAGCCTCTTCCATGCCGTCGATAGCCTCGCCGGAAGCGTTCGGGTTGCGCCGCAGCACCACGTTCGAGGAATGGATGTCGCCGAACCCGTCGGCGGTCGTAAGCTCGCGGCAGCCGGCCGGGATGTTGCTGCGCGAGATCGGCGCAATCGCCAGCCCGGAGGTGACGGCGAGCCGCAGGCCGCCATTGGTATCGCTGGTGTAGGCGACACGATAGGCGAGATCGCGCTGTTCCAGCGACTTTATCGCGAAATCCTTGCACCAACCGGCACGGTTGTAGAGCGCGATCGGCACCGGCCGCTCCTCATGCATGTGATGCAGCTCTGACGTCACCCATACGGTCGGGTCATGCATCAGCACCTCACCCCCCGACAGATCCTGCCATTCGAACACCACCGCCAGATCGAGCTCGCCAGCGGCGAGCGCCGCGATCTGCGCACCGGAATGCGCGTAGCGGACGGTGATGTCGACCTGAGGATGGCGCTTGGCAAAGGCGCCGAGCGCGCGCGACAGGATCGCGTGGCCATATTCCTCCGGGATACCGATGCGCACCGGCCCGCCAAGCGGCGCCGCGACCATCGATGCCGCCGTCTCGTCGAGCAGTGAAACGATGCGCCTGGCGTTGGCGATGAGCTCGCCGCCGCGCCGTGTCAGCGCCACACCGCGCGAGCCGCGCTCGAACAGGCTGTCGCCGATCATCCCTTCAAGCTTCTTCATCTGCATCGAGACCGCCGACTGGGTGCGGCCGGCCCGCTCCGCCGCCTTGGTGAAATTGCCACTGTCGGCGACCGCCACGAAGGTTCGCAACAGGTCGCTGTCGAGATTGGGTCGCATGTGCCCGCCATAAGAAAATCTGATTGCTGGCATCATTCCAATTCGTTTGCAACATGTCAAACGGCGGACGATAGTTCGCCTTACCCATTGGATATGCGGCCGCGAAATCGGCCGCGGACCAATCAAAAGTCCTCACTCGTACCCGCTGCCCGAAATGGCGGCGGGTTCTTTTTACCCGGATGCAGGCCTGCGTTCGGCCGCGCACGCGGGGACAGGAGCGCCTATGCAGAATCGGCTTGTGCTCGGCATCCTCAGCCTCTGTCTCGGCGTACTGGTCTTTTCGCTGCAGGACCCGCTGGTCAAGGCGGTGTCGAGCCACTATCCGGTCACCGAGGTGATGGCGATCCGCTCGATCGTCGCCTTGCCGATCCTGGTTTTCCTCGTCCACGCCGATGTCGGATTGCAGGCAATCCTGTCGAAGCGGTTCGGCATGCTGACGATGCGCGCCTTCATCCAGTTCACCTCCTACACGGCCTACTATCTGGCAATCGCCGCCCTGCCGCTGGCTGACGCGGTGGCGCTCTATTTCATGGCGCCGCTGTTCATCATGGCGCTGGCCGGCCCCTATCTCGGCGAACGCGTGTCCTGGCAGGCGCTCGCCACCGTCCTGGTCGGCATGCTCGGCGTGCTGGTGATGGTGCGCCCGGGCGCCGGCTTGTTCGACTGGGCAGCGCTGCTGTCGCTAGGTTCGGCTCTGCTCTACGGTTTCTCGCAGCTGATGGCGCGCAAGATCGGCGACACCGAATCCTCGACCGTCATGGCGTTCTATCAGAACGGCGCCTATCTGGTCGGCGCGGCCTTGGTGGCGGCATTGTTTTGGCTGGCAGGCATTGACCACGCCGTGCATCCGAGCCTCGAGTTCCTCGTCCGGCCATGGGCCTGGCCGGCGACGCCGGATCTCCTCAAGATGGGCGCATGCGGCTTCGTTGCCTCGGCCGGAATGATCCTGTTGTCGCAGGCCTACCGGCTGGCGCCCGCCAACAGCGTCGCCACCTTCGAATACACCGGTATCATCTGGTCGCCGCTATGGGGTTTTCTGTTCTTTGCCGAAATGCCGCGACCAGCGACGGCGGCCGGCGCAGCCCTCATCATCGGCGCCGGGCTTTTTGCGCTCAATGCCGGCCGGCGCCGGAGCGGCGCGCCAGCCATTGCGGCGACCTGCGACCCTGCCTGAAGGCGGTCGGCCTTGGGCCTTAGGCGAAGCAGGCGAGCGCCTGTTCGACGCGGGCGCGGATTTCAGCCAGCGCGAACGGTTTTTGCACGACGTCGTGAATAATGCCGTCCAATTCCTCGGCGCGCTCGCGTTGGTCGGCATAGCCGGTCATCAGCACGATCTTCACCGCCGGGAACAGCGCCGCTGCCGCCTTGGCCATCTCGATGCCGTCCATCTCCGGCATGCGGATGTCGGACAGCACAAGGTCGTAGCCCCCCTGCGCCGCCCCGATCAGAGAAAGACCGTGCGCGCCATCGACGGCAACAGTGACATTATGCCCGGCGCGTTCGAGCGCACGGGCGGCGAGGCTGCGGACGGATTCATCGTCCTCGACGATCAGGAGCTTTGCCATGGGCAGGATATTTGGCGAGGAAAAGTTGATGTTTCCTGAACCGCGAGCGGCGACAACCCAACTAGGCGTCGCCCTTGACGATGCCGACGAACGGCAATTCGCGAAACGCGTGGGCGACGTCCATGCCATAGCCGACGACGAAATAATCGGGGCAGTCGAAGCCGACATAGTCGGCGTTGAGCGTGGTCTGGCGGCGCATGCGCTTGTCGAGCAGCACGGCGATGGCACAGCTCCTGGCGCCGCGCGACAGCATGAGGTCGCGGGTGAAACTCAGCGTTTTGCCGGATTCCAGAATGTCGTCGATGAGAAGCACGTCGCGACCGGCGACCTCGTTGTCGATGTCGCGCAGCACCCTCACCTCACCGCTGGTCGTGCCGGCGCCATAGCTGGAGATGAAGATGAACTCGACCTCCGGCGACAGGCCGACATCGTGCATGGCACGGATAAGATCGGCGGCGAAGATGAATGATCCCTTCAGCACCGAGATTACCAGAAGGTCGTGGTAGTCGTGCCCGGCGATCTCCTTGGCAAGTTCCAGGTTCCGCCGCGCAATGGCGGACGCTGAAAACAGGACTTCGATGTCCTTGCCGCGCACAACTGGCATTGGCTGCCCTTCCAGAAATGATCGCCGTGTAGGCGAAGCCGACCGAAACGGTCTTCAACCCCGTTTCTAGGCATGTCGAGCCGGCTGGCAAGGCCAAATCTTTCGCAGGACGCCCGCGAACGGTCGGATGCCCCCAGCGCGTCGCGAATCGTTTACCTGGTGACCTGTTGTTTTCTGGCGCCGTTCTAACGAACCAGCGCATGGCCGCCCGACATCCAGAAGGCGGCAAAGGCGGCACCGACGCCGGCAATCCAGAAGATCGGCCCACCGTGCACCCACAACGGCCGTTCGACGGCGGTTTCGGGCTTGCGCAACATGCCCATGCCTTCGATCGAAGGCGTGGAAATCATGCGGGCAGGCGGCGGCGCAAAGTCTGGACGTGCAAAATGGCGGGGCAGCACCTCATAGTCGGCATCGATGACGTCGGCGGTCACGTCATGCCTGATGCGTTCCGGCTCGGCGGCCGGATCGGTCATGATTTCGCCGGAAACCGGGCGCGCGGTTCGATCCTCAGCCATCATGGCCTGACGCTACAGCCCTGTTCGCCGTTCGTTTCATTTGGGTAAACGGAAATGGTTAACGCTTCCCCACCGGAACCCCTGTGACTCGCTCGAAAAGCCGCCAAATTAACCGTCGGTTAACCATGCCGGCCGATGGTCTTACCACAGAAAGGGCTGGCATCTTGCCGCCAAGAATTTCAGGTCGTCGAAAGTGATCCGCTTCGAAAATGTCGGCCTCCGCTATGGCATGGGTCCGGAGATTCTCCGCGACATCTCCTTGCACATTCCGGAGCGCTCCTTTCAGTTCCTGAGCGGACCTTCAGGCGCCGGCAAGACGACGTTGCTGCGGCTTTTGTTCATGTCGCTGAAGCCGACGCGCGGCCTGATCACCATTTTCGGCAAGGACCGTTCGCGCATCTCGCGCACCGAATTGCCGCATCTGAGACGGCGCATCGGCGTGGTGTTCCAGGATTTTCGTCTGCTCGACCATATGACCACCTATGAGAACGTGGCCTTGCCGCTACGCGTACGCGGCCGCGAGGAAGCGACCTACCGCACCGACGTCACCGAGCTGCTGAAATGGGTCGGCCTCGGCGAGCGCATGCATGTGCTGCCGCCGGTGCTGTCTGGCGGCGAGAAGCAGCGCGCCGCCATCGCCCGCGCGTTGATCGAGCAGCCCGAGATCCTGCTCGCCGACGAGCCGACCGGCAATGTCGACCCGCCGCTGGCGCGACGCTTGCTGCGATTGTTCATCGAGCTCAACCGGCTGGGGACCGCCGTGGTGATCGCCACACACGACCTCGGCCTGATGGAACAGGTCGACGCACGGCGAATGATCCTGGCCGGCGGAAGGCTGGACATCTATGACTGAGCTCTCCGTCGAACATTTCGAGGGTCAGGACGCCGCGGCGGCAAAGCCCCGCGTCCAGCGCAAGATGGCGCCGATCGTGCCGGCGCAGAACATCGCCGGCCGGGCGCTGGTGCTGGTCATCGCCATCATGACGTTTCTGTCCTGCCTGACGTTTGGCGCAGTCACCCTGGTGCGTGACACCGCCTCCGTCTGGGAGAACCAGATCTCGCGCGAAGCGACCATCCAGATCAAGCCGGTCGACGGCCTCGACATGGAGGCCGCACTTGCGCTTGCCTCGCAGATCGCCGGCGAATTCCCTGGCGTGAAAAGCGCCAGGATCGTCGATCGCGAAGCAACGGCCCGACTGCTCGAGCCTTGGCTGGGCTCGGGCCTGAACATCGATGAGCTGCCGGTGCCGCGCCTGATCATCATCACCATTGACGAGAACAGTCCGCCCGATTTCGCCGCACTGCGTGCGGCAATCACGCCGAAGCTGCCGAGCGCCTCGCTCGACGATCATCGCACCTGGGTCGACCGGCTGGTTGCTATGGCCCGCACCACGGTAACGATCGGTATCGCAGTGCTGGCGCTGATGCTGTCTGCGACGGTGCTGACCGTTGTATTCGCGACGCGCGGCGCCATGGCGGGCAATGGCCACATCATCGAGGTGCTGCATTTCGTCGGCGCCGAGGCGCGCTTCATCGCGCGCGAATTCCGCCGGCATTTTCTGGTCACCGGCATGAAGGGCGCCGCGGCAGGCGGCGCCGCGGCGATCCTCGTCTTCATCGCCTTCTCCTGGTGGTCGTCACGCAATATGGCGACACCGCAGGCCGACCAGGCGACCGCCCTGTTCGGCAATTTCGCCATCGGCTCGGCGGGTTATCTCGGGGTCGCTGTCATGGTGCTGGTGATCGGCGCGCTGACGGCGGCAACCTCCCATTTTACCGTGGTTACCTATCTCAGCGACATCGATATTCGCCAGCCGGACGCCGGCTAAAGGAAAGATCGATCACGGATGAAAACGCATCGTCACGAAAATTGCATTTTTTTCCTACCAAAGGCCGTATTTCGGGATTAACCATTTCATGATGGACGTTCGGGACTCGACCGATACCGCTGGGTGCATGCCAGTGCTGGTTGCGCGTCCGCATGAATTCGCCGGGCCTGATGAATTTGCCAAGCCGGATCAATCCGCCAAACATCAATCCGCCAAACATGGGCGGCTGCTGGCAGCCCGCTCCTTGCGCCTCTCGGCTCTCCTTCTGCTCGCCCTTGTGGCGTTGTTTGTTGCCGGCTTCGGCTGGTTCGCCAATACCGTCAGCCATCTGACGACGCCCGCCAATCCGGCAAGGGCCGACGCTATCATCGTGCTGACCGGCGGCCAGTCGCGACTCGACGCTGCTATGGGCCTGCTTGCGTCAGGCAAGGGCGAGCGGCTGCTGATCAGCGGTGTCCATCCTTCCGCCAGCCGCCGCCAGCTTCAAGCCGCGACCGGCGGCGACAAGAGGCTGTTTTCATGCTGTGTCGACATCGACCGCGCTGCGCTCGACACGATCGGCAATGCCGAGGAAAGCGCCAAATGGGTCGAGGACCATGCCTACGGCACCGTCATTCTCGTCACCAACAATTATCACATGCCGCGCAGCCTGCTGGAAATGGGCCGGCTGCTGCACGGCGCAAGGCTCGAGCCCTATCCGGTGGTCAACACCAACCTCGAGAATGGCGGCTGGCTGACCAAGCCGGAAGCGCTGCGTGTACTGTTCACCGAATATAACAAATACCTGCTGGCGCTGGCGCGCGGCATCATGCCGGTGAAGCAAACCGAGAGCGTCGCGCTGGCCGACGCCGCAGGCGGAAGCTGAACGGCACCGGCACTTTTTATCCCCTGGCTCTTATCCCCTGGCTGCTGCATCCGATCGCAAGCGTGCGATCTCCTGTTCGAGCCGTTCGATGCGCTTGTCGCGTTCGCCCAGCGCCGCCGCCACGTCGGCCGCTTCGAAACGCTGCGGGATGTGCTGCGAACAATTTGAATCCCAAGCCGAAACCGTAAACAGGATAACCTGCTCGGGTCGCGCCCTATAGTCTTGCGGCATCAGCTTTGCCGTCAGCTCGGCATCGCCCTCGACGACTTGCGCTTTGCCCCAGATCTTGATGCGCTGCCGGTGCGCATAATCGATCAGAAACAGGAAAGCCTGTGGGTTGTCGCTGAGGTTGCCCTGGGTGATGAACTGCCTGTTGCCGGAAAAATCGGCAAAGCCGATCGTCCATTCGTCGAGCACCTTGAGGAAACCGGCAGGCCCGCCGCGATGCTGGATGTAAGGCTGCCCGTCCGCATTGGCGGTCGACAGAAAGACGCTGGTCTGCGCCTCGATGAAGGCGGCGAGATCGGGCGTGATTGCCGCCTGCCAGCCGCCACGCTCCTCGACACGGGCATAGGCCTGGCGCGAGCCCTTGCGGGCCTGGATCGCCTTCACCGTCGGGGTGAAGGCGACATCGCTGGTGTGAGCGTTCATGAAGATCTCCTTAGGCGCCGAGTGCGCTGCATTGTTCGCTTACGAGAATAGGGCCTTCCGTCTTCGAGATGCAGATGCCATATCTGCAACCTATCCTTCCGTTTTTCGGAAGGGCAAATTTTCGGTAGAGCTATGGATCGCCTCCAGTCCATGTCGCTTTTCGTTGCCGCGGCGGAGACAGGCAGCCTCTCGGCTGCCGGGCGTCGCTTCGGCATTCCGCTGACGACGGTCAGCCGCAAGGTTTCGGACCTGGAAAGGCACCTGAAGACACGGCTGTTGAACCGCTCGGCGCGGCAGCTGTCGCTGACCGATGCGGGCCACGCCTATCTCGCCGCCTGTCGTCGCATTCTCGATGAGATCGGCGAGGCCGAGCGAATGGCCGCCGGCGAATACAGCGCCCCGACCGGCGAACTGATCGTCACTGCGCCGATCGTCTTCGGCCGCCTGCATGTGCTGCCGGTCGTCACCGGCTTTCTCTCCGTCTATCCCGAGGTAAGTGTGCGGCTTACACTCGCCGACCGGATAACCCAGCTGGTCGAAGAGCACATCGACCTCGCCATCCGCATCGGCGAGCTTGCCGATTCGAGCCTGATCGCCACCCGCCTGGGTTCAATCCGCCGCGTCGTTTGCGCGAGCCCGGCCTATCTCGCCGAGCACGGCACACCGAAAACGCCGCAAGACCTTGCAGGACACAGTGCAATCACCTTCGAAGGGCTCACCGCCGCCAGTTGGAGCTTCGCCACCGGCAAGACTGAATTCAGCGTGCCGGTCCGCTCCAGGTTACGGGTCAACACGGCTGAGGCAGCAATCGATGCGGCGATTGCCGGCGTCGGCGTGACGAGGCTGCTTTCCTACCAGATCGCCCCCGCCGTCCGGTCGGGTACGCTGCGCCCGGTGTTGCAGGAGTTTGAGCCGGACCCATGGCCGGTGAGCCTCGTCCATGCCGGCCAGGGGCTTCTGCCGGTGAAGCTGCGTGCATTCCTCGACTTCGCCGCCCCGCGCCTGAGACAGCGCCTGCTGCAGGCGACGTGGCAAATGTGACGAAGACGGTCCATCGCAAGAGCGGCCGATCGCCCGCCTCGCAGCGTTTCCTTTTTGCCGGCGCTTGGTGTACCAACGCACACCTCCTCACCGGGCACTTGCTGTATGCTCTATTTCCGCTCGCTGGCGTTCAATCTCGCCTTCTACCTCAACTTGATCGTCCAGATGATCCTCTGGACTCCGTATTATTTCCTGTCGCCGCGCCATCGCGCCTGGTTTGTGCCGAAATTCTGGTCGCGCACCAGCATGTGGCTCTACGACAAGGTCGCCGGCACCAGAAGTGAGATCACCGGCCAGGAAAACCTGCCTGAAGGCTCCTTCATCCTGGCGCCGAAGCATCAGTCCTTCTGGGACACGATCGCTTTCCTGCCGTATCTCGACGATCCCGTTTACATATTGAAGCGGGAGCTGACCTGGATCCCGTTCTTCGGTTGGTACATCTTGAAGATGCGGATGATTCCGGTCGATCGCGGCAGCCGCTCGAAGGCATTGAAGATGGTGATCGCCGCGACCAAACAGGAATTGGCGCGCAATCCGCGCCAGCTCATCATCTATCCCGAGGGCACGCGCCGTGCGCCGGGTGACGAACCGGTCTACAAATACGGCATCGTCGAACTTTATGCGCAACTTGGCATTCCAGTGGTGCCCGTCGCTCACGTCGCCGGCCTCTATTGGCCGCGCCGCAAATTCCTGCGCTATCCCGGTACGATCAAGGCG
This sequence comes from Mesorhizobium sp. M1142, assembly GCF_040318565.1. NCBI lineage: Bacteria > Pseudomonadati > Pseudomonadota > Alphaproteobacteria > Hyphomicrobiales > Phyllobacteriaceae > Mesorhizobium > Mesorhizobium sp. M1142. The sequence continues at coordinate 342,468 of NZ_JAMYMK010000003.1, read as the reverse complement.
CGCTTCCTGCCGCCGATTCCGCCGGGCCTCGGCAAGGAAGAATTCATGCACCGGCTGATCGGCGAGACGGAAGCCGCCTGCGACCAGCTCCTCGTCGAGGCGTCGCAGACGCCGAACCCGCCGCCGATGCCGCCGACGGCGGTGAAAAGGCTTGGTGAGCTGGACGCGAAACGTGAATTGAAAGGCTGAGACACCCCGCCGCGAACGCCAGAAGGGCTCACGGCAAGACAGCCAGGGCGGCTGTTGCAATCAGCGTCACGGCAAACACCAGATTGATGATCCGCGACGCCAGCGGTTTGCGCAGCAAACGTGCAAAAGCCGCGCCGGCGAGAAGCCACAAGAGATGAATGGCAACGATCATCAAGGCGAGGACCGCCAGCTTGGCTGAAATAGCAAGACCGCCGGTGCCGGAAGACGCGCCGGCAAACACGGCGGCAATCGCCACATAGGCTTTCGGATTGGCAACGGCCAGAAGGAACCCGCCAAGGAAAGTGGGAAGCGCTGCCCTACCGACGCGTGCCGCCAGTGGCGGCGCCGTCGCTATCTTGAACGCCAGATAGAGGATGTAGGCTGCCGAGGCGACCGCCAACAGCGCTGCGAGCTTCGGCAGCGCGGTGAGAACGGCCATGATGCCCGTCGCCACCACCAAAAGCACGAGGACCGTGCCGACAACGATTCCCGAGGCATAACGGAGCGAATCGCGCAGGCCGAACGCGGCGCCGATCGCGGTGACACTTATCGTCGCCGGCCCCGGGCTGCCCATAACGATGGCCGATGCCAGCACAAGCGCCAGCAATTGCTGCCATAGCTGCTGATCGAGAAGACCCTGTCCGGCCATGCGACGTCCCTGCATCCTGTGACGATGCAGGGACGGTAGGGCAAGGCAGCGGCGCCGGTCTTGAACGATCGTGCGCGGCTATGCGCTGCCCTTGTCGAGCTCGGCGATATCGTCCGGGCTGAGCTGCAACGACGCGGCCCGCACCAGGCTGTAGAGCTGGTCGAGCGTCGTCGCGCTGGCGATCGGAGCGGTGACGCCGGGCCGCGCCATCACCCAGGCCAGCGCCACTTCTGCCGGCTTGGCCGAATGTCTGGCCGACACGGCATCGAGCGCTGAGAGGATGCGCATGCCGCGCGTGTTGAGATAGCCTTTCACACCGCCACCGCGCGGGCTTTTGCCGAGGTCGGACTCGCTGCGGTACTTGCCGCTCAAAAATCCCTTGGCGAGGCTGAAATAGGTGATGACGCCAATGTCCTCGGCTACGCACAGATCGCGCAGCGGACCATCGAAGGACGAGCGGTCGTAGAGGTTGTATTCCGGCTGCAGCACGTCGTAGCGCGGCAGGCCGCGCAGGCTTGCTACGTCGAGTGCGGCGCGCAGTTGGGCGGCGTCGAGGTTGGAGGCACCGGCATAGCGGATTTTGCCCTTGTCGAGCAGTTTCTGATAAGCGCCGAGCGTTTCCTCATACGGCGTCGCCGGGTCGGGCCAATGCGACAGATAGAGATCGACGCTATCGACCTGCAGCCGCGTCAGGGAGGCGTCGATGGCCTTTTCGATATAGGCGGCGGAAAGGTCCCTCTTGCCCTGCCCCATGTCCGAACCGACCTTGGTGATGACGACGACCTTGTCGCGGTTGCCACGGCTCTTCATCCATCTGCCGATGATGGTTTCCGATTCGCCGCCCTGGTGGCCGGCAATCCAGCGCGAATAGGAATCCGCCGTGTCGATGGCGTTGAAACCGGCCTCAATGAAGGCATCGAGGAGGTCGAACGAGGTTTTCTCATCGGCGGTCCAGCCAAACACGTTGCCGCCCAGAACCAATGGCGCGATGGATAGGTCGGTGCGACCGAGACGACGTTTCTGCAAGACTGATCTCCATGGTGATTCATGCTGGGGCGGATGGGAGCCGCCGACCGGGCTAACCTATGTCGCGCCGTGGCAACGTCAAACGCATAGCCTCTTTGCCAACCCGCCGGCGCTTCACAAAGCCGCGACCCGCCGCGCCGTGTCCGGCTCAAGGCGCTGGTCCCGGATATCCAAACCAGCAGCCTCTGAAGAAACGATCTGGCAAATCTGGCACATAGATTGTCAAATCTGCCAATTCTGACTTTTGCCGGCCGACCGTAGGTTCCGCCGCGCCGACGCGGTCGGGCCGGGCCCAGACTGTTGGCCTGGGATCATTTGTTATGGAGAACGGCATGAAAGCAATCGTATTTGACGCCATCGGTTCGCCGCGCGACGTGCTCTACATGGACGACCTGCCGATGCCGCGCATCGGCGACGGCGAGGTGCTGGTCAGGATGGTCTCGGCTTCGATCAATCCGGGCGACTTCCTGTTTATCCAGAACCTCTATCCCGAACCGAAGAAGCCGCATTTTCCCCGGCAGATCGCGGGAAACCACGGTGCCGGCATCGTCGAAGCCGTTGGCGCGAACGTCTTGCTGGAACCGGGCACGCTTGTCGCGTTCAGCTATTATGGCAGCTGGGCCGAGTACGCGGCCATTCCCGCCGAATGGCTGATCCCGTTACCTGCGGACTATCCGGTCGAACGCGCCGGGCAGATGGTGAACCCCATTACCGCGTGGGATCTGCTGACGGATTCCCGTGTCCGGCCCGGGCAGTGGCTGGCTGTCACGGCCGGCTATTCGTCGATTTCAACAATGGTGATGCAGTTCGCCCAACGACGCGGCATCAACGTCATCGCGCTTGTGCGGCGCTCGCACCAGAGCTTCGACCTGAAGACGCTTGGCGCCTCTGCCATTCTTGACCTTTCGGACTTGAAGGCAAGTATCCGGGAAGCGGTGATGGATATCACCGGCGGCGCCGGATTGAACGGGATTGTCGACAATGTCGGCGGACCTGTCAGCGGCGAATTGATCCGCACCCTGGCGCTCGGCGGGCAGATGGTGATCAATGGCGGAATGAGTGCTGAGCGCTTCGAACTGCACAATTTCGATGTGCTGCTGAGCGGCGTCGAAATCAGGGCAAATATCTATCGCTACTTCTTTTCGCCGCCTGCCGAAGCCGACCGGCCTGTCCTACGCGAGATCATCGACATCTTTGGCCAGCCGGGCTTCCACGTTCCTGTCGGCGGTCTCCACGCGCTGACCGAGTTCAAGCTTGCGGTGGCAAACAGCCTGGATCGCGCCGATCTTGGTAAACAGATTTTCAGGATGTAGCCCGCGTCACGACACCGAAAACATCATGGTAACGCGATAAAAGGCGCTATGTCGTGATCCGTCTCGTCACGTCTTCCAGCCAATGATCGCTTATACCCAGTGCTTCGAGGTGCTCCAGCGTACTGAGCACGTAATCCTCATTCCTCCCCGACTGGCCGACGGCGCCGCGAACGACGGCCGCCGCCTCGGCCGGGTCGAGCGCACCGGCATATTGCTCATGGCTGCGGTCCACGACATAGGCGATGGCTTCGACCGTCCGGCTCCCATCCGTTTCACTCTTGTCGAGGCGAACACTGAGCACACGTTCGAGATAGACGTTGGTGACCAGCTCGCGTTCGCGCAGATAGGTGATGACCTCGTTGCGCAGCTCGCCTGGGACCCGGAACGCCAGCCCGATGCAGGAGCCGCCGCGGTCGAGTCCGAGCACCAGGCCCGGCCGTTCGCGCGTGCCGCGATGCACGAAAGAATAGACGCAGAGCGAACGGCGGTAGCCATGCAGGCGGGCACGCCGCGTCTCGACATGCGCGAATCCCGGCCGCCAGATCAGTGAGCCGTAGCCAAAAACCCAAAAATCGCCCATATCGCCAAGCCTGATTGTAACGAACCACTCCACCGGTGGTGTTTCAGTCCGTCTACCTGTTGTTGCCGCAAGCGACAGCCCGCCCGTGCCACCGCGTTAACGAAAGCCGCAGCATGACGTCAAGTGACGAGCGCCAGCCGCCCAGCCAGCGTCGCCGCCTGTTGTGGCTTGCCGCTTTCATTCTCGTGCTGTTCGGCATCTACAGCGCGGGCTGGTTCTACCTGGCGGATCTGGTCGAGAGCGCCGCCGACAAGGCGGTCGCCGATCTCGATGACAAGGGCGTCAAGGCCGACTGTGCCAATCTCGCGGTCAGCGGCTATCCCTTCAGCTTCACCCTTTCCTGCGACAGTCTGGCTTACGAGGACGACAGCCGCAACGTCGCGGCCTCGACAGGCAAGATCAACGCCGCCACCCAGATCACGCGGCTTCTGTCGCCTGCCGCCGAGCTTAGGGGGCCACTCAGGACCTCCGTTCCCGGCATGACCCCGCTCTGGATCGACTGGGATGATCTGCGGGCCGACATGAAGCTGTCCTGGCCGCTGCCGAGACGCCTCTCGCTGCAGGCAGAAGGCCTGTCCGGCCAGACCGATCCCGCAGACGATACCGATCCCGTCTCGCTGTTCAGCGCCGGAACTGCCAGCGGGCAATTGCGCCCAAACGGCCCGGACATCGACTATGCCGGCAATTTCACCGATCTCGAAATCGACGCGGCGGCCATCGACGGGCGCGTCTTGCCGCCGCTCGATGGCAGCGGCGATGTGACGCTGAAGAACGGCGTGATGCTGATCATGGCAAACCCGAAGAGCCTGCGCGGCCTCGCGGCCGAAATCCACGAGCTCGATCTGTCGTCCGGAACTGCGCGCATCACCGTTTCCGGACCGCTGTCGGTCGATGACGGCGGTCTCATAAATGCCGATCTGACGATCAAGCTCAATGATCCAAAGGCCGTGGCGGCGATCCTTGCCACCGCCATCCCCGAGCAGAAGAAAGAGATCCAAACCGGCTTTGCCGGACTGGCGCTGCTCGGCAACCAGCCGTCGATGCCGCTGAAGATCGTCAGGGGCAAGGCCTCGCTCGGCTTCATCCCGCTCGGCAAGATCAAGCCGCTTGACTAGGCGGTCGGGACTGCGATCGGCCTGCCGCGGCTTATCCCTTCGGCGGGTGTTCGACTGCCTGGCGACCGAAATCCGGTACGTCGATGTCCTGGCCGGCCTCGATGATCGAGCGGCGGACGGCGCGGGTGCGGGTGAACAGGTCGAACAGCTTTTCGCCGTCGCCCCAGCGGATCGCCCGCTGCAGCGAGGACAGATCTTCCGAGAATCGCGCCAGCATTTCGAGGATGGCATCCTTGTTGTGCAGGCAGACGTCACGCCACATGGTCGGGTCGGATGCGGCGAGACGGGTGAAGTCGCGAAAGCCGGAAGCCGAGTATTTGATGACCTCGGACTTGGTCACCGACTCCAGATCGTCGGCGGTACCGACGATGTTATAGGCGATGATGTGCGGCAGGTGCGAAACGATGGCCAGCGTCATGTCGTGATGCTGCGGGTCCATCGTGTCGATGTTGGAGCCGCAGCGGCGCCAGAATTCCGAGAGCCTTTCCAGTGCCGCGGGATCGGTGCCGGGCAGCGGCGTGAAGATGCACCAGCGGTTCTCGAACAGTTCGGCAAAACCCGCATCTGGTCCCGACTTTTCGGTGCCGGCCAAAGGATGGCCGGGAATGAAGTGCACGCCATCAGGCACATGCGGCTGCATCTGCGCGATCACCGATGCTTTGGTCGAGCCGACATCGGTGAGGATGGCGCCCTTCTTCAGCGCCGGCGCGATCTCCGCGGCGACGATACCCGAAGAGCCGACCGGCACCGAAACGACGACCAGATCGGCATCGCGAACCGCCTCTTTCGCATCCGTCGTGTAGGTGTCGCCGAGGGCGAGTAGGCTTGCCCGCGCCAGCGTCGCTTCGCTGCGCGTCGAAATCGCGACTTGGCCGGCGAGCCCCTCGCGGCGGATGACGCGGGCCAGCGACGAGCCGATCAGGCCGATGCCGACCAGCGCGATCTTTTCGAACATCGGTGAGGTCATGGTGTTCTAGCTTTTCAGGAATGTCGCGAGTGCGGCGACAACGCCGCGGTTGGCCTCTTCGGTGCCGATGCTCATGCGCAGCGCGTTCGGAAAACCGTAGCCGGAAACGCGCCGCAATATGTAGCCGCGCGCACTGAGGTAGTCGTCGGCGGCGGCCGCCGAATGCTTTTTGTCCTCGCGAAAGTGGATAAGGATGAAATTGCCGACGCTCGGTGTCACCCGCAGCCCAAGCCCGCTTAGTTGCTCGGTCAGCCATGCCAGCCAGGTCTCGTTATGCGCCACGCTGCGCTCGATATGGACGCGGTCGCGGATCGCCGCGATACCGGCCTCGATAGCCGTCGCATTGACGTTGAAAGGCCCGCGCACGCGGTTGATCGCGTCGATGATATGCATTGGCGCATACATCCAGCCGATCCGCGCGCCGCCCAGGCCCAACTTGGAGAAAGTGCGGGTCATGACCACGTTTTCTGCGCTACCCACCAACTCGACGCCGGCTTCATAATCGTTGCGCCGGACATATTCGGCGTAAGCTGCATCCAGCACCAGAAGCACGTTTCGCGGCAGGCCGGCATGCAGGCGGCGCACCTCCTGGAACGGCACGTAGGTGCCGGTTGGATTGTTGGGATTGGCAAGGAAGATGATCCTGGTACGCGGCGTCACCGCGGCAAGGATTGCATCGACATCGGCGCGTTCATCGGTCTCCTTGACCGTAACCGGGACGGCACCGGCCGATTGTATGTAGATCTTGTAGACCATGAAGCCGTGTTCGGTGATGATGGCTTCGTCGCCGGGCGCGAGGTAGGTCTGCGCCAGCAGGCCCAGAATCTCGTCGGAGCCGTTGGAGCAGACGATGTTCGCCGGGTTGAGCCCGTGCACCTCGGCGATCGCTTCCCTCAGACGCCTGGCGCTGCCGTCGGGATAGACCGCGAGCTTGTCGGCGACCGCGCGCGCGGCCTCTATCGCCTTTGGCGAAGGGCCGAGCGGGTTCTCATTCGACGACAATTTGTGGACCTTGGCGACACCTTCAGGCGCCGCGCTCTTGCCGGGTACATAGGCTTCGATGTCCATGATGCCGGCGCGGGGCCTTGGACGTGTCTGATCCGGTATCTGGCTCATTCCATGAAATCCGTCGAGAGTGCCTCCATCCGGAAGCCGCAGCGGAAATACAAGCCGTGGCCCGGAATGTCGAGGGGCGGCAATTCGGGATCAAGAACTTGCCGTTGACGAAGCCATGCGTCGGTCCTAGAAGAGCAGCGAAAGTTCCGTGGTGATTTGGCCGGTCGGCTTGCAGCCACGTTAAACAACTTGCTAAAGGGCCGTTTGCATCTTGTAACCGGCTTTGCGAAGGCATGGCCGGTTTTTTGTTGCCCTGGCTGGTTGTTGCCCAGACTGGCGGTGGACAACTGAAGGCGGGCAAGGAGATATGATGGTCGCTTTGCGCGCGCGAAAAACCAACAACGAGGCCGACCAGCCGTCGAGCCCGGTGTTGCGTTTCGGCGCCGACAAGCCGCTCAAGCTCGACGCCGGCACGCTGCTGTCGCCCTTCCAGATTGCCTACCAGACCTATGGCACGCTCAACGACGCGCGCTCCAACGCCATCCTCGTCTGCCATGCGCTGACCGGCGACCAGCATGTCGCCAACACCAATCCGGTGACCGGCAAGCCAGGCTGGTGGGAAGTGCTGATCGGCCCCGGCAAGATCATCGACACCGATCGTTTCTTCGTCATCTCGTCCAACGTCATCGGCGGCTGTCTCGGCTCCACCGGCCCCGCCTCGACCAATCCCGCCACCGCCAAGCCCTACGGGCTCGACCTGCCGATCATCACCATCCGCGACATGGTGCGCGCGCAGCTGATGCTGGTCGAGCATTTCGGTATCGAACAGCTGTTCAGCGTGCTGGGCGGCTCGATGGGCGGCATGCAGGTGCTGCAATGGGCCTCGAGCTATCCCGAGCGCGTCTTCTCGGCGCTGCCGATCGCCACCGGCGCCCGCCATTCTTCGCAGAACATCGCTTTCCACGAGGTCGGCAGGCAGGCAGTGATGGCCGACCCGGACTGGCATGGCGGCAAATACTTCGAGCACGGCAAGCGGCCGGAAAAGGGGCTGGCGGTGGCGCGCATGGCCGCTCACATCACCTATCTGTCGGAAGCAGCGCTGCACCGCAAGTTCGGCCGCAACCTTCAGGATCGCGAAGCCCTGACCTTCGGCTTCGATGCCGACTTCCAGATCGAGAGCTACCTGCGCCATCAGGGCATGACCTTCGTCGATCGCTTCGATGCCAACTCCTATCTCTACATGACCCGGGCGATGGACTATTTCGATCTCGCCGCCGACCATGGCGGCCGGTTGGCCGATGCCTTCGCCGGCACCAAGACGCGCTTCTGCCTGGTTTCGTTCACCAGCGATTGGCTGTTCCCGACCGAGGAAAGCCGCTCGGTCGTGCACGCGCTGAACGCGGCCGGCGCCTCGGTCTCGTTCGTCGAGATCGAGACCGACCGCGGCCACGACGCCTTCCTGCTCGACGAACCGGAACTGTTCGCCGCCATCAAAGGCTTCATCGCCTCGGCGGCGCGGGCGAGAGGGCTCGGCGCATGACCCCGAAAAGTTCCGGATTGTTCGGATCAGGACCATGCGCCAGGCAAGTGACGAGCCCATGAGCGTCAACCGCGCCCAGCGCGTCGACCTCGAGGTCATCGCCGATCTCATCCCGCCGCAGTCGCGGGTGCTAGACGTCGGTTCCGGCGACGGCCTGCTGCTCGAATTGCTGCAGGCGACCAAGAAGGTCGACGGTCGCGGGCTGGAACTGTCGCAGCGCGGCGTCAACGAATGCGTGGCGCGCGGCCTGTCGGTCATCCAGGGCGATGCCGATAAGGATCTCCAATTCTATCCCGATAAGGGCTTCGACTTCGTCGTTTTGTCGCAGACCTTGCAGGCGACCCGCAATCCGAAATTGGTGCTCGACGAACTGCTCAGGATCGGCAACCGCGCTATCGTCTCATTCCCAAATTTTGGTCACTGGCGGGTGCGCTTTTCGCTACTGTTCAACGGCCGCATGCCGGTGACCAAGGACCTGCCCTATTCCTGGTATGACACCCCCAACATCCATTTCTGCACCATTCGCGATTTCGTCAATCTGTGCGACGAGCTTGGCGCGACGGTGGAAAAGGCGACCGCGCTCGACGCCAATGGCCAGCGGATCGGCTTCTCGATGCCGTGGTGGTTCTGGAATTTTTTCGGCCAGCAGGCGGTGTTTCTGCTGAAACGATAAGAGCCAATCGTCGCGGATCGTCCCCTTATTCGAGAACGTCGGTGGCCTTGTGCGGGTGCTGGACGCCATCGACCAGGACCACGTCGGACTGAGAATTCTCGGTGCGCAGCGGCAAGATCTCCTGATAGGCGGGCGAGCGGTACCATGCACGCACCTGCTGCATGTCTGGAAATTCGATCATGACGAGGTGGCCCGGCCAGGTGTTTTCAACGACTTCCACCTCGCTGCCATGCACGATGAAGCGCCCGCCAAACGGCTCCAGCGTGGCATCGATCTTGTGCAGGTACTCGACGATCTGCGGCCCCGGCGTGACCTGGCGCATATGCGCGACGGCGTAGGCGGTCATGGCTGTACTCCCTGGTGGTCGAAGCCGGACAACCGGCTTGATGGGAGCAGTTTGCCGAGACCTTGCACGCTGGTCGATTACCCCCGAGGTAATGACACTGAATACAAAACCGACGCGCCTCTGCCGTTGCTGCTCCGAACAGGGCCGTGCGCGAGCCCTGCTGTCACCTGAAAAATATTTCCGCCTGGCGCCGATGATTTCCGCACGCCTGCGCTGTCCTTATCGATGAGCGCGCCTGGATGGTCCGGCGGCCGGGAGCAGAGAGGTGATCCATGGGATCGTTGCAAGGTCAGAATGTTGTAGTCGTCGGAGGCAGCCGCGGGGTCGGCCGCTCCATCGCGGAGGCCGCCCTCAAGGAGAGAGCGACGGTGCTGGCCGTGGCCCGCGGAAAACAGGCCCTGGCGCAATTTGCCTGGGAGGTCTCGGGCGTGAAGACGCTCGTGGTCGATGCGACGGTGGACTCCGCCCCCGATAAGGTCTTCGCCGCGCTGGAACCGGACGTGCTGGTAATCTGCGCAGGCGCGCTGGCCCCTTCCGCGCCGCTGCACGAACAGAACTGGAAGGCGTTCTCCGCAAATTGGGACACGGACGTCAAGGCATCGTTCCTGTTTTGCCGGGCCGCTCTGCGGCGTCCGCTCAAGCCGGGAACCCGTATCGTTCTGATCTCCAGTGGCGCGGCCTTGACCGGCGGGCCACCCAATACCGGCGGCTATGCCGGCGCAAAACGCATGCAGATGTTCCTGGCCGGTCATAGCCAGAAGGAAGCCGACCGGCTCGGCCTCGGCCTTCGCTTCATGGCGCTCGCGCCGATGCGCATCATGCCGGAAACCGGCGTGGGCAAGGCCGGCGTCGACAGCGTCGCTGCCTATATGGGCATCCAGCCGGCGGACTTCATCGCCGCCATGACCGACATGCAAACCCCGGCCGACGTCGGACGGGCGGTGGTCGCGCTCGCCACCGGCCAGCCGCAAGGCAGTTCCTTCATGGTGAGCGGGAGCGGGCTTGCACCGGCCGCTTGAGGCGCGCGTAATGCAACGCTCACTCGTAACCGCACAGCCCGCATGACAGACGCTCAACCACCTCTGGAACCAGCAGGCCAGCCGATCCTCGATCGGCTGGCCTTCGAGAAGGTCACGGCCGTCCATCGCCGCGAGCTCAAGCTGCATTGCTATCGCATGATGGGTTCGCTGCACGAGGCCGACGACCTCGTCCAGGACACGTTGCTTCGCGCCTGGCGCGCCAGGTCGGAGTTCGACGGGCGGGGTTCGGTTCGCGGTTGGCTCTACATGATCGCGACCAACGCTTGCCTCAACGCCATCAATGCGAGGTCGAGGGCGCGTCGCATTCTCCGGGAACTCGGACGGCCGCCCTCGCACGGGGCGGCCGTAGGCGGGCCCGTAGCCGACATCGCCTGGCTGGAGCCCTACCCCGACGCCGAGCTTCCAGACATTGCCGGCAGCGAGCCAGGTCCGGAAGCTCGTTACGAGAGCCGCGAGGCCGTCCAGCTCGCCTTCGTCGCCGCGATCCAGGATCTGCCGCCCAGGCAGCGCGCCGCGCTGCTGCTTGCCGACGTCCTGGGATGGTCGGCTGTTGAGACGGCGCGTTTGCTGGGTGGATCGACGGCTTCGATCAACAGTGCGTTGCAGCGGGCCCGTGCAACGCTGGCGGCGCGCTATCCTCAGGGACGGCCGGCCAGCCGATCACGACCCAGCCCCGAAGAAGGCCTGCTGCTCGAACGCTACATGCAGGCCTGGCAGGCCGCCAATCTCGACAGCTTGATCGAGCTGCTGCGTGAGGACGCCATCTATACAATGCCGCCTTGGCGCGAATGGTATCAAGGCCGCGAAGCGATCCGCGGTTTCTTCGAGACCGTCTGGCCGAGGTTTGGCGGCTTCCGCACGCTGGCCACCCGGGCCAATGCCCAGCCGGCGGTCGGGGTTTATTCCCGCAGCCACGATGGCCCTGAATGGCGGGCCCATTCCCTGCACGTGTTCGACGCAGCCGAGGGCGGGATCGCTTCCTTGACGATCTTCATAGGACCGCTCGGGCCATCTCTGTTCCCGGCCTTCGGCCTGCCACCAGCCTAACCTGCCCCTGGGCTAGCCTTATCGGTCGAGTTCCGGGAAATATGGGTCCGAGAAAAACCGCCGGTCGCGCTCGCCTTGCAGGCAGTCGATCGGTGTGTCGATGCGGATCGTCCTCGGATCCACCTTGGGATACTCGATGCCGCTGACCTCGAGGATCAGTTTGCGGCGAGTGGCGGTGGCGAATTCGGAAGCAGCATAGATCGGTAGCACGAACGAGCCAGGCCCGCCGGTGACGCATTCGGCATAATACCGGTCGAGATGGCTGAAGGTGGGTGACGGGCTGATCAGGATCGGCAGCCCGTTGATGACGATGCCCTTCGCCAGCGCCGCATCGCGTGCCGTCGTGACCGGCAAGCCGGTGTTGTTTGGGCCGTCGCCCGAGACGTCGATGACGCGACGTTTGCCGGTGAAGGCCGTGCCGTTGAAAAGCTCGACGCCGAAAGCCACTGCGCCGGAAATCGAGGTGCCGCGAAAGCTTCTGAACGGGCGGGCCGCGATCTTGTCGGCGAAAGCGTTGGCGCTCTCCTTGCTGTCGACGACCTGCCAGGCAATGACCGCATCGTCGCGGATGGTGCCGGCCCATTCGAAATAGGCGATGGCGATGCGGCCGGAGGTGCCGGCACGCACGGCGTTGATGAAGTCGGGATGGCGCAGCGCCGCGACATAGCCGGCGCGCTGCAGGGCAAACTCCCTTTCATCCATCGACTGCGAGATGTCGACGGCCAGCACCAGCTCGACATCGACGGCAAGTGCATTGGCCGGCGCGGCCACGGGTGCCGCCGGGGCGCAGGCAAGGCAGGCGAGCAGGGCGAAAGCGTCAAGCATGGCCGATCGGAACGTTCCCATCTGAACGATCGCGACAGTTTTTCGCCGCGATCGCGGCGAAATAAAGCTTGGTTTCTATTTCTTTCGGCCAGCCGAGGCGATGGCCGGGGGCGGTTCGATGGCCCCTGCCCTGATACGGGCCGGCTTGAGGGCCGGTTGGCCGGCATCCTTGACGATGGTCAACGCCCGCCGGAAGAAGCGGCCATTGTGCTGGCCGCGGCCGATATTGAGGATCGCGGCGTCGGGAATGCGCTTCTCCAGCATCGACAGCACTTGCCTCAGCGTCGGGCCGTCGAACGCGTCCAGCGCCTCGTCGATAATCACCCATTTCGGCCGTCGCAAGGCGAGCCTGGCAAAGGCCAGCAGACGCTGCTCGTCGTCGCTGAGCTCACGCTCCCAGCGCGCCGACCGATCGAGCGAGGACGACAGGCGCTGCAGCCCGACATCGGCCAGCACCTCCGAGATCTCGGCATCGGCCGCCTCCGCCGCGCCGTCTGCATGGTTGAGCACCTCGCGCAGCCTGCCGAGCGGGAAATAGGGGGTGCGCGGAACAAAGATCGGCGCTTCTCCGGCCGGCATGCCGATCCGTCCGCTGCCCCACGGCCACAGACCGGCAATGGCCCGGAAGAACAGCGTCTTGCCGGCGCCCGGATCTCCGGTGATCATGACCCGGTCGCCGGCGCGGATTTCGACATGCGGCTCGGCAAGCTTGGTGCATCCCTCGGGCGAGGCGATCTCGAGTTTCTCGAAGGTCAGGCTGCCGTCCGGGTTTTCGCCGAACGAAATGCGCCTTTCCGTATCGTGCAGCGCGTCGGTGTCGCCAAGCGCGATGCGGAAGTCGGCGACCCGCATCAGCGTGGCGCGCCAATCGGCGATGCCGCCGATATTGTTGATGAACCAGCGCAGCGAGGAATGAACCTGGTTGAAAGCGCCGACTGCCATCATCAAGCCGCCAAAGCTGATATCGCCGGCGAAATAGACCGGTGAGGCGACCAGGATCGGCGCAACGACTGTGATCCAGCCGTAGGTGTCGGTAACCCAGGAAAGATTGATCTGGGCGCTGTAGATGCGCCGCATGGCGCCCAGCACCATGCCGAGATCGAATTCGAGCCGGCGTCTGGCATCGGCCTCGCCATGCGCCAGCGCGATGGCATCGACATTCTCGTTGACGCGAACCACCGAGGAGCGCAGCTCCGCTTCACGCGTATAGCGATCGTTGTTGAAGCGGATCAGCGGCCGCCCGACCAACCAGCTCAACCAGGAGGCGGTGCCGGCATAAAGGATCGCCGCCCAGACCATGTAACCGGGTATGGCCAGCGAATGGCTGCCTATGTGGAAGACGAAGCCGGAAGACAGCGACCACAAGACGCCGACGAATGAGGCAAGCAGGATGCAGGACTGCAGCAGGCCGATGCCGAGGCCGGTGGAAAGATCCGAGAGATGCGCGACATCCTGCTGCAGGCGCTGGTCGGGATTGACGCCGATGGCGCCGGCATGGGCCAGCCGGAAGGCGCGCGCCGGCCGCATCCACTCGCCGATCAGATCGAGCGTCAGCGCCTCGCGCAGCTTCAGGCGGATCATCTGGTCGAGCCAGGTCTGGCCCACGTTAAACAGAAGCAGCCCGCCGGCTATTGCCGCAAAGACCAGAAGCTGATGCAGGAAGGCCTGCATGTCGCGCCGCGCCAGCGCGTCGAAGAACGGTTGGTTCCAGCGGTTGAGCAGAACCTGCCCGACGGAGGTTGCGACAATGACGGCGACGATGCCGATTGCGGCCCAAAACAATTGTTTTCGCACTGGCGAGGTGGTCAGCGCTATCTTGATTGTTGCCAGCTGCTCACGCAGGCTGCTGGCTTCGATCGACGCGGCAAGCTTCTGGGCGCTGGCCTCGACATCCGGATGATCAGCCATGAGTGAATCCTTGCATTCGGAAGCGGTGCTGAAGCCCGGTCATAGAAATCGCCGGTCATAGAACCGATTGCGTATGCCTTCAATCGGGCAGCGAACCCGTCCGCGACAGATAGGTGAGAAAAAGCCTGCGTCGGATCACGAACGCGTCATCTTGGCGGCGCCGGACGTTTGGCCCGCGACAGTCCGGCCAAGCGTCGGCGCGCCATGCGGCGAGAGAACCGGCACGAAGACGCGGCGGGACGCGCGCTGGGCAACCGGCACGCCTTGATAAAGCCGCTTCTGCGCCTCGACGACGATAACGCCCGAAAAGATCGGCCAGAAGCGCCGGCCGGCGCGTTCCAGCACATTGTGAAACTGCATCATGAAACGTCGCGGCGACGGCGGGAAGAACAGCGCATCGGACCATGCCGCCGGCGTGAAATTCGCTTCGCGCAGCAATTCAGTGAGCTGGCCGCGCGAGAACGGCCGGCCATTGCCGAAAGGCGTATGCTCGAAGCGCGCCCAGACGCCGCGCCGGTTGGGCACAACGATGACGACACGGCCGGCCGGCGACAGCACCCGCCAGATCTCGTTCAGCGTCTCGCGCGGGTTCTCGACATGTTCGAGCGAATGGACGAGCAGCATGCGGTCGATGCAGGAATCGACCAGCGGCAGTTCCTCGTCGAACACCAGCGCGGTCGCCGTCGGCCCCGTCGCCGGCCAGACCACCGCGCCCTGTGTTGCCGGCATGAAGGCAAAGACACGCTCGGCATCGCTGCCGAAGCGTTCCAGCCACGGCAAGGTATAGCCGAGACCGACCAGCCGCTCGTTGGGCACTACGGCCCATATCGAGGACAGCGCCATGGTGATCGAGCGTTCGGCCAGGCGGCCGAGCGTGGTCGAATAAAAAGAACGGAGATCGACAATGTCTGAATGCATGCGCGGAACGGTAGCTTCGAAGCAGTCCAAGTTCAACAAAGGCAGATGACATCGGCTGGCAGGCGCCCTATGTCTGCGGCAATAAAGGGAGAGATGCGATGCCGGTCGAGATCGAACAATTCATGTGCCGCAGCGACAATTTCGGCGTGCTGGTGCACGACCCGAAAAGCGGCCAGACGGCGCTCATCGATGCGCCCGAGGAGGCGCCCATCCTGGCGGCGATCAAGCGCACCGGCTGGACCCCGACGATGATCCTGACCACCCACCACCATCTCGACCATGTCGAGGCCAATCTGGCGCTGAAGGAGCGTTTCAAGCTGCGCATTGTCGGTCCGGAAGCCGAAAAGGCAAAGATTCCCGGCATCGACGAAACCGTCGAACAGGGCTCGGTTGTCCGCCTCGGCGACGAGCGGATCGAGGTCATCGCCACGCCCGGCCACACTGCGGGCCATGTCACCTATCATCTGCCGGCGTCGAAAGTGGCATTCGCCGCCGACACGCTGTTTGCGCTCGGCTGCGGGCGGCTGCTCGAATGCAAGCCGCCGGTGATGTACGAATCCCTGAAGAAGCTCGCGGCGCTGCCGGCCGACACGGTCGTCTATTGCGGCCATGAGTATACGCTGGCCAATGCCCGTTTCGCGCTCACCGTCGACCCGACCAATTCGGCGCTGAAAGAGCGTGCCGCCAAGGTCGAGGCGCTGCGCGCCGACGGCAAGCCGACGCTGCCGACGACGATCGGCGAGGAACTGTCGACCAATCCGTTCCTGCGCTGGCACGATCCGGCGATCCGCAGGCATCTCGGCCTGGAGAACGCCTCGGATGCCGAAGTGTTCGCCGAGATCCGCAAGCGCAAGGACAATTTCTGAGCGGCGCCAGGAGCTAGGGTCATGACCAGTTCCGCCGAAATCATCGCTCTGCTCGGCCTGAAGCCGCATCCGGAAGGCGGCTGGTATGCCGAGACCTTTCGCGACGGCGCGGCAGGCACGCGCGGCCATTCGACGGCGATCTATTTCCTCCTCGAGAAGGACCAATTGTCGGCCTGGCACCGGGTCAAGGACGCGGCCGAGGTCTGGCATTTCTATGACGGTGCGCCGCTGGCGCTATCGATACATCGAGAAGGCGGTCCCGGCATCGAGGAGATCCTCGGTACCGGGCTCGCTGCAGGCGAGCGGCCGCAGATCGTCGTGCCGGCAGGCTGGTGGCAGTCGGCACGCAGCCTCGGCGAATGGACCTTGGTCGGCTGCACTGTGGCGCCGGGTTTCGATTTCGCCGCCTTCGAACTTGCCGAACCAGGCTGGCTGCCGGGAACCCCATAGGCACCTAGCCCAGCAGGAAACCCAGCGTGATCGCCAGCTGGCCGACGTAATACAGCGCCCATGCCGCATGGCGCACCCAAATGCGGTGCGGCGAGATGGCGGGCAGCAGGAACTTTTCCGCGGCATGCAGCCCGTCGGACAGGATGAGCAGGACGATGCCGCCAACGACCCCGACGCTGTTCAGGGTGAGCGCCGCAATGCCCATGGCAAGCAGTGCCGCGGCATGCACGCCAATCGGCAAACGCAAGGCGGGGCCGACGCGGCGCCGGAGCGCGAAAACCATCGCCAACACCAACACGGCCATCGCCAGCACGATCGCTGCTCGCCACGGCTCGGCCAAAAGCAGCCCGAGGCCGCCGCCGGCACGCAGGAACAGCACGACGTAAAGCACGTGCGCGGCAAGAAAACTGGTTGCGCCGCCAAGAAATGCCTTCTCGCCGTCGCGCGACAGGAGGGCGACGGCGCTGACGCCGAGTGCGGCGACGAGCAGCCATGGACCGCCCTGCTGCACGACCAGCACCGCAAGCATCGCCACCGCCAACGTCCTTGCCGCCGACCGCGAAAGGCGCGGCGGCATGCCGAGGCTGAACGCGTAAATCACCGCCGCCGCCAGCGAAAACACCAGCGTCGCATTGGCATTGGCATCGATGCCGCCGGGAAACGGCATCAAGCGTTTGCCTCGCTCGTAGCCCTCTTGCGCAGGAACAGCGATTTCGCCGCGAGTGCCGCGCCGCCGGTGATCAGCACGCAGGCGGCGAGGATGCGCCATGACGGCTGGGCGAAGCCGGCGGCGATCAGCACCAGGGTGGACAGCAGCGGCGCGGCATAGCTCGCCGCCCCCAGCACCTGGATGTTGCCGCGCTTGACGCCGATGTCCCAGGCATAGAACGCCGCCCCCACCGGCATCAGACCGAGGCCGAGCACGGCCAGCCACTGGCCGGCGCCGGCGGGCAGCACCGTCTGTTCAAGCAATAGGTGGCAGACCAGCGAAAGGACCGCGGTGGCGGCGCAGAACCAGGTAACGATGCTGGTCGGCACCGACGGGAAGCGCCGCGACAACAGCGAATAGGACGACCACAGCACCGCACAGACGCCGGCCATGGCGTAGCCGAAGGCATAACGCGCGTCGAAGGCAAGCCCGCCACCTTTGGTGACGATCAGGACCGTGCCGGCAAGGCCGAGCAGCGCGCCGGCGACGTGATTCCAGGCCAGCCGCTCGCCCGGCATCAGCGCCGACCCCAGCACGATCAGCAGCGGCCACAGATAGGCGATCAGGCTGGCCTCGACGGCCGGCGCATTGCGCAGCGCGGTGAAGTAGAAGAAGTGGTAGCCGAACAGGCCGGCAATGCCGATCACCCAGACTTTGCGTGGTATTTCGACCTGGCGCGGTATCTTCGCGGCCCCGTCGGCTGCCGGCATGAACAGCCGGGCAAACAGCCCGACGCAAGTGCCGATCGTAAAGGTGATTGCCGAAAGCAGGAACGGCGGCACGGCGCCCGAAGCATCCGTAAGCAGCGCCAGCAGCGCCCACATGGCGACCGCGGAGAAGCCGATCAGTGTTGCGCGCGCCATACCCGTCGCCCCGTGCCCCGTTGGCGGCGCACCATCACGCCTATTCGTTTGCTTCGAACCGCTCCGCGCTGATCGTCAACGGACCGATTTGCGTGCTGACCGTGGCGCGGATCGGCGCATATACGCCGCTTTGGCCGACTGGTGCAAACGTCACCATGATGCGGCTGCGTTTCTTCAGGTAGTTCAGCGCTTTGCGGTTCTTGCGGTAACCGGCCACCGGCTCGAAGCCCAGCCTGCAAGTGACCGTATCGCCCTTGTAGCCGGCCACCGAAATCGACCCTTTGGACTCGTAGGTCAATTTGAGATCGGCCCGCATTTCGCCGTCATAGAGCTTCACCGTGCGCCCGCAGACCTGGTCGAGGCTGTCGGCATGGATGACGGTCGCGGCCATGGGGTCGAGGACCGATACGAGATCGCTGCCGGCCAGCGGTATCCAGTTGTTGGGATTGCGCTTCTTCGGCTCAGGCACGACCTTGGTCGAGGTGACGACGCCGTTGGCAAACCGGATGTCGATCATCGATGCCTTCTTGCCGGAGGTGTAGTCGGCGTGGAACGCTTGCGGCTGCAACCGCTTGCCCGAAATCTTGCCCTTCGACGAGATCGTACCTCGCGTATCGTCGAACAAAGTGGCGAGGCCGGCAGCGGAGACGCTGCCCTCGATCGAATAGGTGTCGCCCTCGTAATGGCTGGAGAATTTCGCTTTGGCCACGGAAAGGCCGAGGAACGATACCGAATACTCGCCCGTGAAGGATTGCGGCTCAGCGGCCGAAACCGTCGTCGACAGCGCGACGGCCATCAGCACGACCAGGGCATGGAGGAAAGAACGAGGCATGGCGGGTCCTTGGTTGTCGACCGGACGGGCGGCTCCGGTCTGGCATGTCCCTGTGCGACCGCTTATAGGCTGAATTCCGGCCTTAATGTGAAAGGCGGCGTCGGCAGGGAACGCTGGGGAGGGTCCAGGGCCAGAAAAAAACCCGCCTCGGCGGGCGGGTCGTCGGTGCGAATCAGCACCATACCTAAATTAGTAGCATAGCTGCCGGCACAAAGCAAGAACAAAATGCGGCCATCGACGAATTTGCGGATCTGCCTCGGCCCGGATGAGGGAAAGGGTTGCGGCTTCACTCCGGCTTGGGCTCCTCGCCCCACGAAAGTGGGGAGAGCGCAACCATCATGCGGTGGGCGAGGAACCCAGGTCTTGAGAGAACTGCGGGACAGCAATATCTCCTCCAGAAGAGGGCGATCAGCAGCTTCACTGACGACACCTACTCCGAAAGTGCGATTCCCCATCCCCGAAGCAACCCCCAAGCTTGACGCCTCGGCGAAATGCAACTATGGAACGCCAACTTTTTCCATAAGGCCGCCTGACCGAAACCGCGCGCCACCCGGCGCGGGTCGAATGTTTGGCCAGGACCGAGAACCGAAGGTTAGAACCATGTCCCGCACCTGCGAACTCACTGCCAAGGCAGTCATGTCCGGCAACAATGTGAGCCACGCCAACAACAAGACCAAGCGTCGCTTCCTGCCCAATCTCGTCAATGTGACGCTGATCTCGGAAGCGCTGAACCAGAACGTGCGCCTGCGCATTTCGGCCAACGCATTGCGTTCGGTCGAGCATCGCGGCGGCCTCGACGCCTTCCTGGCCAAGGCCGATGCCAAGGAATTGTCGCAGCGCGCCCGCCTATTGAAGAAGCAGATCGCCAAGAAGATCGCCGAGCAGCCGGCCGCCTGAGTTTTTCGGCGGCAGCGCCTTCCAGGGCGGGGTCCGAACTCCGGATCGCGTTCCGCTGGTTCCATTACCCAGGATAAAAAAATGATTTTCCTCTCGCGGTACCTGCCCTTCGTGGCGGCCATGGCGCTCGTCGTCGTGGCCTCGAACATCCTCGTGCAGTTCCCGATGCAAGGTTCAATCGGCGGGCTGTCGCTGGCCGACATCCTGACCTGGGGCGCCTTCACCTATCCGTTCTCCTTCCTGGTCACCGATCTCGCCAACCGCCGCTATGGGCCGGCGGTGGCGCGCAGGATCGTCTTTGTCGGCTTCATGACAGCGGTGATCTGCTCGATCGTCATCCCACCGCTGCTGTTTCGCCACGGCCTGATCGAATTCGAGACCGCCGCCGACCGGCTGGTGCGCATTGCCGCTGCCTCGGGCGCCGCCTTCCTCACCGCGCAGTTGCTCGACGTCACCGTATTCAACCGGCTGCGCCGGCAGAGCTGGTGGCGCGCGCCGATCGTCGGCACGCTGGTCGGCTCCGTTTTCGATACGGTGGTGTTTTTCACCGTCGCCTTCGCGGCGGCGTTCGCCTTCGCCGGGCCCAACGACGGCTTTGCGCTGGAAACCGCGCCGCTGATGGGCGTGCTGCCGGTCGAGACGATGCGCTGGATTTCCTGGGCGCTCGGCGATCTCGGCGTCAAGCTGGTCATAGCGGTGGTGGCGCTGATCCCCTACCGGCTGCTTGCCGCCCGCTGGAGCCAACCGGCACTGGCAGCATGATCCCGAACCAAAGGTCCGCGTTAGCGAAAAGTGGGAACCGGTTTTCGGACAAGATCATGCTCAAAGGCTATCGAGCATGATCCCTTGGGTCCAGCTTGATTCGGCAAAAACGCCTGACGGCGGACGGGAACTCCGCCTGAAGCGGCGCGGCGGCGAATTCTCGATCATGCTTGGCGCCAACGAGCTGATGAACAGCCGGCTCAGCGGTTCCGAAGAGGCGCTGGCGAAACTGTCCTGCCAAAGGATTGCCGGCCGCCGGACCCCGAACATCCTGATCGGCGGCCTCGGCATCGGCTTTACCTTGCGCGCGGCGCTGGCCGAGCTCGGCGACGATGCGCAGGTCGCCGTTGCCGAACTGGTGCCGGCAGTCGTGATTTGGGCGCGCGGCCTGATGGCCGAAGTTTTCGACGGTTGCCTTGACGACCGGCGTGTCGGCATTCGCGAGGCCGATGTCGGTCAGCTCATCCGTTCGCAAGCATCGACCTGGGACGCGATCCTGCTCGATGTCGACAACGGCCCCGAGGGCATCGTCTACAAGGCCAACGATGCGCTCTACAGCGCAGCCGGCCTGATCAGCGCGAGAGCAGCTCTCAAGCCCGGCGGTGTGCTGGCGGTCTGGTCGCAGGGCCCTGACGCAGGCTTCACCCGAAGGCTCAAGCAGGCCGGCTTCACGGTCGAGGAGGTCAAGGTGCGGGCTCACGGCAAGCGCGGCGCCCGTCACATCGTCTGGCTCGCGACCAAGGGGCAATAGGCCACCTCGCAATCCGGGCGGGCCTTGTGGTCACCGCCCGCCACGCCGACGAACCTCTACTTCGCCTTCTGAAGCTCGGCGGCGAGCGCCTGCAGCAGCCCGCGTGTGCCCTCCTCGCGCCCTTGCGCTGAATCGACGCCATCGAAGAACGCACCCTGTTCGGTATAGGTCAGGCGGGTGCCCTCGCCGGAAGGTGCAAGCTCGACCGTGGTGAGCGACGCCGACAGCGGCTGCGCCCCGACCGCCATCCGGTATGAAAATACGATGCGCCGGTCAGGGACGATGTCCTGGAACTGCGCATCGAGCCTGATCTCCGGGCCGCCCTGGTAGCTGAACCGCGAAACCTCGCCACCGCCGACACGGAAATCGAAGGTGAATTCGGCGATGGTGAACCCGTCGCCTTCGACGCGCCAGCGCCGCACCGTCGCCTTGTCGGCAAAGGCGAAGAAGACGCTCTCGGGCGATTGCGGATAGGTCCGCTCGATCGTGAAGGTCGAATGGATGACGGAGTGCTCGTCGTTAACCGGGGCAATCTGGTTCATTTCTTGTCGTCCTTTTCCTGCTCGTGGAGTGTTGCTTTCGGTTGGTCAGTCTCCGCCAGGATCTGGCCGAGACGGTCGAGCTGGCGTTCGGCGGGCGTACGGCGCGCGGCGATCCAGTCGGCGAGCGGGGCTAGCCCGCCGGGCTCGATCCGGCAGGTGCGCACGCGTCCGACCTTCTCGCTGCGGATCAGCCCGCACGCTTCCAGCGCCTGGAGGTGCTGGAGCACGGCGGCGAAGGTCATGCCGAACGGCTCCGCCAACTGGCTGACGGTGGCCGGCCCGCGGCTCAGCCTTTCCAGGATTGCCCGGCGCGTCGGCTCGGCAAGAGCCCGCAGGATGCTGTCGATCTCGGAATACTTAAGCATGGACTTGAGTATTTCGCCGATGACACCAACTGTCAAGTCACGACTAAAGTATTTTTGCAAATGGTGAGAGCCGGCTGGAAAACCCGCGACGCGGGTCATTGCCAGAGAAAATCGCCAGGGGAAATTGCAAGGGAAATTGCCTGCGCTGCAAAACGGCGCGGAAACGCCAGCGATGCTGTCAGCCAGCAGGCCGGTCGCGCGTCAATCCTCGTGCAGCACAAATTCCAGGTAAAGATTGCGCTGCAGGATCGAGTGGTTGTCATCGGACATCAGCGACACGATCAGCGCGCCATCGTCGCGGGTCCAGACGTCGAGCGCTTCCATGTTGTCGATCTGGTAGCCCATGTCGGCTTCGAGCAGCACCGGCCCGTCGGCGACGGCGCCCTTCTCGACGCCTTCGCCATAGATGCGCCGCAGCCGCATCTTGACGCCGCCGGCCATCGAAAAACTGCGCTCCAGAAGCAACAGGTCGCCGTCCGGCAGGAAGGCGCCGTCGGTGATGTCGAAATCGCCATTGCGCTTGACGGTGAAGACGCCCTTGTGCGGCCCTTCGATGATCGCGGCAAAGATGTTGCCGGCCTTGTCGAGGCTCTTTTCCGACACCACGACCAGTCCGCCCGCGTGCTGCCCGTTGGGACTGGCGCGGGTGACGGTCTCAAAGCCGCGATTGCGGCGAAGTTCCCAGGCTGGGATCAGGAAGTCCAATTGCCTGAACGGCACCTTCATGCCGTCCGGATCGATCTTGAACTCTGCGATACGGTGATCGCCCTCGAAACCGACCGTGGCAATACCGTCCTTGACCGCGAGGCCTTCGGCATCGACCGCCCATTTCTCGTCGATCGACTGGCCGGCCGCATCGACCATCTGCTGCATGCGAAAATTCTGGATGCCGGAAGGCCGCTTCTCGGCATCGTGGACGAGGGTGCCGAAGAACCAGAAGCCGGTGTCGGCAACGCCGATGAAATCGCTGCCGGGCTTGAGGAACCGAAGCGCCGAGAGCGCGCCGAAATCGCGCGTCGACGAGGTCATTTCGAGCCCGCCGACGAATTCGAGCGGCCCGAACTGTTTGTCCGGCCGGCCGATATGGAATTCGCTGATCGGCCGTGCCGAGATTTCGGCCGGCTCGACCGAGGCCAGGCCGGCAGCGATAGCCGGCGCCAAACTGATGCCTAACAACGCACTGGCGGCCAAAAGCTTCTGCCAAAAGCCGCCGCGGGAAAAAATCATCCGGCGCGCCGCATGCCGCCGCGCCGCGTGTCCCGCACGGTTTCCTCGGCGAACAGCGAGGCCAGCTGCTCGGTCATGGCGCCGGCCAGTTCTTCGGCATCGACGATGGTGACGGCGCGGCGATAGTAGCGGGTGACGTCGTGGCCGATGCCGATGGCCAAAAGCTCGACAGGCGAGCGCGTCTCGATGAGCTCGATGATGGCGCGCAGATGCCGCTCGAGATAATTGCCCGGATTGACCGACAGCGTCGAATCGTCGACCGGCGCCCCGTCCGAGATCATCATCAGGATCTTGCGCTGCTCCGGCCGCGCGATCAGCCGGTTGTGCGCCCACAGCAGCGCCTCGCCGTCGATGTTTTCCTTGAGCAGGCCCTCGCGCATCATCAGCCCGAGATTGCGGCGCGCCCGCCGCCACGGGTGGTCGGCGGATTTGTAGATGATGTGGCGCAGATCGTTGAGCCGGCCGGGGTTCGGCGGTTTGCCTTCCTTCAGCCATTTCTCGCGCGCCTGCCCGCCCTTCCAGGCGCGGGTGGTGAAGCCGAGGATTTCGACCGAGACGCCGCAGCGTTCCAGCGTGCGCGCCAGGATGTCGGCGCAGGTCGCGGCGACCGTGATCGGCCGGCCGCGCATCGAACCCGAATTGTCGAGCACCAGCGACACCACCGTGTCGCGGAATTTGGTATCGCGCTCCTGCTTGAAGGACAGAGGCTGCATCGGGTCGATGACGACGCGCACCAGCCGTGCCGGATCGAGATAGCCTTCTTCGAGGTCGAAATCCCAGGAGCGGTTCTGCTGCGCCATCAGGCGGCGCTGCAGCCGGTTGGCCAGCCGCCCGACGACGCCGGAAAGGTTGGCGAGCTGCTTGTCGAGGAAGGCGCGCAGTCGGTCGAGCTCCTCCTCCTCGCACAGTTCCTCCGCACCAACGGTCTCGTCGAAGGCCGTGGTGAAGACCTTGTAGTCGATCTCTTTCGGCAGATTGGTGAAGGGATTGTCGTTGCGGCGCGCCTCGCCGGGCGTCTCCGCATCGGCGTCGTCATCGTCGGAGAGATCCTCGGCGGTGGCGTCGGAGGCTTCCGTCTCGGCCGATTGCTCGTCGTCCGACGATGCCTCGGTATCCTCGGACTGCGACTGCTCGGAGCCCGAATCGTCTTCGCCGCCCTCCTCGCTCTGCTCCTCGCCTTGCGGCTGGTTTTCGTCGTTGTCCTCGGAGTCTTCCGTCTCCTGGTCGTCGCCGAGCTCCTCCGCCATTTCCATGGAGGCGAGCATCTCGCGCACGACGCGGGCGAACGCCTGCTGGTCGTCGAGCTTTGCCGACAGCCCGTCCAGATCGGCACTGGCTTTTTCCTCGACCCAGGGGCGCCAGAGATCGACCAGCCGTTCGCCGCTCTTCGGCACAGTGCGGCCGGTCAGCTTTTCGCGCACCATCAGCGCCAGCGCCTCCTCGATCGGCGCGTCGGCCTTGTCCTTGACGTCGGCGAGGTTGGCCCTGGCGTATTTGTCCTCGAGCATCGAGCCGATATTGTCGGCAACGCCCTGCATGGCGCGGCTGCCGATCGCCTCGACCCGGGCCTGCTCGACCGCGTCGTAGATGGCGCGGGCCTGTTTGCCTTCCGGCGCCAGCCTGGTGTGGATGCGCGTATCATGGCAGGCGCGCTTCAGCGCCATGGAATCGCCGAGCCCGCGGGTAATGGCGATATCCGCCTTCGATGCCTTCTTCGGCAGTTCGGGCAGCCGGGCGCGACTGCCGGCCAGCGCCGGCCGGTCCTTGGCGAAACCGACCTCGAGATCCTTGTCGCCGGCGATGGCGCGCATGCAGACGGTAACCGCGCGCTTGAAGCTGTCGGCCTCAGCGCCGGTCTTGGATTTGTTTCGTGTGTTGTCGCCCGGACCCGCCATCGAGACTCTGCTTAGCCCAGCACCACATTCGCCGCCGATTCCGGCAAATCTTCGCCGAAGGCGCGCTGGTAGAACTCGGCGACCAGCGAGCGTTCCAGCTCGTCGCATTTATTGAGGAAGGTCAGCCGGAACGCCATGCCGATATTGCCGAAGATTTCGGCATTCTCGGCCCAGGTGATAACCGTGCGCGGGCTCATAACCGTCGACAAATCGCCGTTGATGAAGGCCGAGCGCGTCATGTCGGCGACACGAACCATCTTGTTGACGATCTCCTTGCCCTTGCCGTCGCGATAATGCTTGGCCTTGGCCAGCACGATGTTCACTTCATTGTCGTGCGGCAAATAGTTCAGCGTAGTGACGATCGACCAGCGGTCCATCTGCGCCTGGTTGATCTGCTGGGTGCCGTGGTAGAGGCCTGTGGTGTCGCCGAGCCCGACCGTATTCGCGGTCGAAAACAGCCGGAAGGCCGGATGCGGGCGGATAACCCGGCTCTGGTCGAGCAGCGTCAGCCGGCCCGACGATTCCAGCACGCGCTGGATGACGAACATCACGTCCGGGCGGCCGGCATCGTACTCGTCGAAGCACAGCGCGACATTGTGCTGATAGGCCCAGGGCAGGATGCCGTCGCGGAATTCGGTGATCTGCAGCCCTTCCTTGACGACGATGGCATCCTTGCCGACGAGATCGATACGGCTGACATGGCTGTCGAGGTTGACACGCACGCAAGGCCAGTTGAGGCGGGCGGCGACCTGCTCGATATGCGTCGACTTGCCGGTGCCGTGATAGCCCGACACCATGACGCGGCGGTTATAGGCAAAGCCGGCGAGGATCGCCATCGTCGTGTTCTTGTCGAACAGGTAGTCCGGATCGATGTCGGGCACATGCTCGCTCGTCACCGAATAGGCCGGCACCACCATCTTGGAGTCGAAGCCGAATGTCTCCTTCACCGACACCGTGGTGTCGGGCAGGTTGGCGATGTCGCGATCGACCTTGTTCATCTCTATCACGTCTCCACAAGCGAAACGCCGCGTTTCGCTGGCAATCGATTTTGTTCGGGGGCGGTCTTAGAGCCTTTTCCAACCCTATGAAAGTTGGAAAGCGACACGAACCGTAAGGTCGCTCAGCACAAACCTGCCTGCTTGAGCACGCGATACGCCTGGAGCACATCGCGGAACCGGTCTTCCGAACCTCTGTCGCCGCCATTCGCATCCGGATGGTGGCGTTTCACAAGTTCCTTATAGCGCGCCTTGATATCCTTGCCACTTGCCTTTGTATCAAGGCCAAGCGTTTCCAGTGCCTTGGCCTCAAGCGGCTTGGCCTTGCGCTCGCGTGCTTCGCGCGGGTCCTTCGGGCCTTTGAACAGGTCGAAGGGATCGCGCATGCGATTGTAGTAGCCGGCACGGCCGGAACGCGCCTGGGCGAAGTCGGGCGAGGAGCGTGTCGAGGCGCCGTTGACGCCCATTTTCCAGGTCGGCCGGTGGCCGGTCATGGCTTCCTTCTGGAAGCGCGCGATCTCGGTATCCGGAACGCCCGAGAAATAATTGAAGCCCTTGTTGTACTCGCGCACATGGTCGAAGCAGAACTGGAAATACTCGCCTTCCTTCATCCGCCCGACCGGCGCGCGGTGGGTACCGGCCTCCTTGCAGCCATCCCATTGGCAGATCGGCGAACGCGACTTCAGCTCCGCGTCCTTCTCCGGGCGGATGCGAATCTTCTCGAAATATTTTGGGTACGGCTTCATCTCACCCATTTATGGGCCGTTCGCGGATGCGAAACAAGAATTGACATTTTCGCGATGATCGCCCTAACCGCTGAATCGCGGCATAAAACCGGCGAATGGCGAATTTTGTGCGATGACATAGATGTGGTGAAGGGAAGCGACGATGTCCATACAGGCAACGATGGAAGATAAGCTGAAAAAGGCGTTTTCGCCGGAACGGCTGGACGTCATCAACGAAAGCCATCTCCATGCCGGTCATCATCACGCGGATTCCGGCCATCACGCTGCCTTCGACGGCGCCGGCGAGACGCATTTCCGCATCCGCATCGTCGCGCCAGCCTTTGCCGGCATGAGCCGCGTCGAGCGTCACCGCGCCGTCAACGATCTGCTGGCCGAGGAGTTGAAGTCCGGCGTGCATGCCCTGGCGATCGAGCCGGCGGCGCCCGGCGAAAAGACCCGCTGGTAGATCAGCCGACGCTCGACCTCAAGAAGGCCATCACCGCTGTGGTCAATGCATCGCCTTCGGTGCCGAAGTCGCGATTGATCGACATGTGCGAATAGGCGCTGCCGTCGAACAGCGTGACCCTGGTTCCGGTGGCGCGCAGACGCCCGGCGAAGGCCTCCGCGTCCGCCGCGCGGGCTTTCGCCCGTGAATGGGCGATGAAGGTCGGCGGGTGCTTGCGGCCTTCCACATAGGTGACAGGCGACAGCGCGCGCCACTGCGCCGGATCGGGAAAGGCGCGGGCATAGACCCCTGCCATGCCGCCGCTCCTGGCCAATGCCTCCAGGTCGTAAGCCCTGGTGTCGTCGAGGACCAGCGCCGCGACCCCGGGCAGGCCGCCGCGCAGGCCGGTCAATGCGACGAGATGGCAGCCGGCCGAATGGCCCATCGCGACGATCCGGTCCGGATCGCCGCCATGCCTGGCGATGTTGGCGCGGACGTAGCGATAGGCCAGTTCGACATCCGCCGCCTGGGTGGCGACGTCGGCCTCGGGCAGCATCCGGTAGTCGATCGAGACGAAGCAGAAGCCATTGTCGAGCAGGAATTGCGGCTTGGCATTGACGTTGCCGCGACTGCCGACCCGCCAGGCGCCGCCATGGACGAAGAAGACGACCGGCAGGCCGCTTGCGCCGTCGCGGGAATAGATGTCGAGCTTGGCCGGCCCATAGTCGAAGGTTTCGGGCGACGGCGAACGCAGCCGCAATGCCGCCGCCTGCCCCGGCAACAGCGCCGCCATCGACACCAGAAGCAGGCTTCGCCGATCGATTGTCATAGACTCCTGACCGCCCACAGGTGCCGCAAGATGCGCGCTGTCATTCGCCAAGCATTACCGGCTTGATCCTCAGCCGCGCGATTCGGTTCTTGTCGCGCTTCATGACGACGAAGCGCTTGCCGTGAAACGTAAAGGCCTGCTTTTCGTCCGGGATCGACTGCGCCTCGTGGATAACGAGGCCGGCAATGGTGGTGGCTTCCTCGTCCGGCAGGTGCCAGTCGAGCGCCCGGTTCAGGTCGCGGATCGGCACCGTGCCGTCGACGACGACGGAGCCGTCGGCCTCCTGCTTGACACCCTGGATGTCGATATCGTGCTCGTCGGCGATCTCGCCGACGATCTCCTCGATGATGTCCTCCAGCGTCACCAGCCCTTCGACCTCGCCATATTCGTCGACGACGATGGCGAAATGCGCCTTGCGGCGCAGGAAGGCGTTGAGCTGCTCCTGCAGCGTCGTGGTGTCGGGCACGAACCACGGTTTAGATGCGATCTTCATCACGTCGATCCGGGAGAAATCGTTGCCGACCTCGTTCAGCGCGCGCAGCAGATCCTTCGCGTGCAGCACGCCAACAATGTTGTCGAGCGAACCCTTCCACAACGGCATGCGGGTGTGCGGGCTCTGCAGGATCTCGCGAACCACCGCTTCGGGCGGGTCATCGGCATTGACCGAGCGCATATTGGTGCGGTGGACCATGACGTCCGACACTTCGAGCTCCTCGAGGTCGAACAGGCCGCCGATGCGGGCGCGGTCCTCGCGCACCACCTGGCCGTCGCGGCGGAAATCGTCGACGGCGCCGCGCAGTTCCTCGCGCGCCGAGCGCTGCGGCTCGATGCGCTGCAGCTCATAGCCGAAGGCGGCGAGCAGGTGCCGGCGCAGGACGAAGCCCAGCAGGCCTAGGCCGGCGAGCACTGCAGCCGCGATCCAGCCGGCCTGACTCATCCCGGGCGGCTTTCCTGCCGACCCGGATGGTTCTCCCTGAGGAACGCCAGCACTTCCGAGGCCGGCACATCCCTGGCGATGAAGGCCTGTCCGACGCCGCGCGTCAGGATGAAGGTCAGCGCGCCGCGCGACACCTTCTTGTCCTGGGTGATGAAGGAGAACAGCTGCTCGGCGTCGGGCAATTCGCCCGGAATGTCGGCCATGCGCCAGGGTAGGCCGACGGCGCGAAGATGCGCCTCGACGCGCGCCGCATCGTCGGGGCTCGCCAAATTGAGCCTTGAGGAAAAGCGGTGCGCCAGCGCCATGCCGATGGCGACGCCTTCGCCATGCACGAGCCGTGCGCCGTCATAGCCGGTCGCCGCCTCCAGTGCATGGCCGAAGGTGTGGCCGAGATTGAGCAGGGCGCGGTCGCCGGTCTCGAACTCGTCGCGGGCAACGACGTCGGCCTTGGCACGACAGGCCTCGGCGATGGCCGCAGCCCGCTCCGGCCCGCCGGCAAACACTTGGCGCCAGTTTTCTTCCAGCCAGGCGAAGAACTCCGGCCGGTCGATCAGCCCGTATTTGGCCAGTTCGGCATAGCCGGCGCGAAACTCGCGGATCGGCAGCGTGTCGAGCACTTCGGTATCGGCCAGCACCAGCTTGGGCTGGTGGAACACCCCGACGAGGTTCTTGCCGCGCTTGCTGTTGATGCCGGTCTTGCCGCCGACGGAGGAATCGACCTGCGCCAGCAGCGAGGTCGGAACCTGCACGAAATTCATGCCGCGCCGCGCGATGCCGGCGGCAAAGCCGGCCAGGTCGCCGATGACGCCGCCGCCGAGCGCGATGACGACGTCGCCGCGCTCCAGCTTGGCGGCCAACACGCCATCGACCACCTCTTCGAGATGCGCAAAGCTCTTGGTCTTTTCGCCTGGCGGCAACGTGATGACGGCATGTTGGATGCCACCGCTTGCCAGGCCGGCCGCAAGCGTCGCGAGATGCGCGGCCGCGACGTTTTCGTCGGTGACGACCGCCGCCCGCGTCCCCGGCAGACGGCGCGAAATCTCGGCGCCGGCGCGTGACAGCAGGCCGGGACCGATCAAAATATCGTAGGCACGCTCGCCAAGCCCGACTTCGACAGAGACCGTTGCATCAGCGCTCACGACCGCACCTCGTCAATGTCGGCAATGCCGAGATGGCCGCGCAGCGCGTCCACCACTTCGGCGGCAATGATCTCCTTGCGGTCGTCGCGGGTCGGCACGATGACATCGGCCGCGGCATAAACCGGGTAGCGTTCCGCCATCAGCCGTTCCAGCACGGCGCGTGGATCGGCGCTTTTCAGCAGCGGCCGGTTCTGTTTCTTGGAAACGCGCTCCATCAACAGGTCGATCTCGGCTTTCAGCCAAACCGAAACGCCATGGCTGGCGATCGCCTCGCGCGTCTGCGCGTTCATGAAGGCGCCGCCGCCGGTCGACAGCACCTGCGGCCCGTGCTCCAGCACACGCAGGATGACGCGCTGCTCCAGTGCTCGGAACTCCGCCTCGCCATAGCGCTCGAACAGGTCCGGGACGCTCATGCGCGAAACAGTTTCGATCTCCTGGTCGCTGTCGATGAAGGGTAGTGCCAGCATCGCCGCCACCTTGCGGCCGATCGCCGTCTTGCCGGCGCCCATCAGCCCGACAAAGACGATGGAACGGCCGCCCAGCCGGCCGAGCAGCGCGGCATGGCTCTCGCCCGGAGGATTTGCTGGTAGCGCGTTCATGCTTCTAGGGCCTCTTTGGCGGCGTATCGACATCAAAAGCCTGTTTGCGTCAAGCGCGGCGCAACCGGGACTATGGGCTTCACCCTTGAATTGGCCGGATTGGCGTCTCATAAGGGCACAGGGTTGGAAATGCAGAATAAGACGACGGGCGAAAATTAATGCCAACACTGTTTCGCTTTGTCGTGACGCTCGCGATTCTGGCCGGCATTGTCTATGGCGCGATGTTCGCCCTGGTCATGTTCGTCGAGCCGAGAAAGGCGGAAATGAGCGTGCGTATCCCTCCGGAAAAGCTCAATCCCAAAAAATGAACAGCGCCGCCCGCATCGAAGCCTTCCTGGAGATGATGAGCGCCGAGCGCGGCGCGGCCGAAAACACGCTTTCCTCCTACCGCCGCGACCTCGAAGACGCTTCCGCCGGGATCGGCGGTGGGCTTGCCGCTGCCACCAGCGCCGACATCCGTGCCTATCTCGACGACATCGCCGCGCGCGGCTTTGCCGCCAGCTCGCAGGCGCGCAAATTGTCGGCGATCCGGCAGTTCTTCCAGTTCCTCTACGCCGAAGGCCTGCGCGGTGACGATCCGACCGGCACGCTGGACAGTCCGAAGAAAGGCCGGCCGCTGCCTAAGACGATGAGCGAGGCCGATACCGGCCGGCTGCTCGACCGCGCGGCGCAGGAGGCGATGGACCCCTCCATGCATGACGGCGACAGGCTGGCGGCGCTGCGCCTGCACGCGCTGGTCGAGGTGCTCTACGCCACCGGCTTGCGCGTTTCGGAGCTGGTCGGCCTTCCCGTGACGGTGGCACAGCGCGACGACCGCTTCTTCATGGTCCGCGGCAAGGGCAACAAGGAGCGCATGGTGCCGCTGTCGGCCAAGGCGCGCACCGCGATGCGGACATGGCTTGCCGCACGGGGGGCGGTGCCGGCTCTTGCCGACAGCCCGTTCCTGTTTCCGGCTGCCTCCGACAGCGGCTATCTCTCGAGACAGGTCTTTGCCCGCGAGCTGAAAGGGCTTGGCGCTCGGGCCGGCATTGCCGCGGCGAAGATATCGCCGCATGTGCTGCGCCATGCTTTCGCCAGCCATCTCTTGCAGAACGGCGCTGATCTCAGGGCCGTGCAGCAGTTGCTCGGCCATGCCGATATTTCAACGACGCAGATCTACACGCATGTGCTGGAGGAGCGGCTGGTGCGTCTGGTCAACGATCATCATCCGCTTGCCGACTAGGCGTCATGTCGCTATGTGAGAACGACGTTCCACCGCGCCCAGCCTGCATTTTCAGGCTTGCGTCAGTCATTGCCTTCCGACTTGCCGGTCCGCCCAAGAATGTACAATTACCTCGATTTCGAAAAGCCTGTGCAGGATCTCGAAGGCAAGATCCTTGAGCTGAAGAAGCTTGCCGAGAACGGCGAGGCGGTCGATGTCGGCGATGAGATCGCCCGTCTCGAGAAGCGCTCGCGCGATGCGCTGCGCGACGCC
Organism: Mesorhizobium sp. M1142; assembly: GCF_040318565.1. Classification (NCBI taxonomy): domain Bacteria; kingdom Pseudomonadati; phylum Pseudomonadota; class Alphaproteobacteria; order Hyphomicrobiales; family Phyllobacteriaceae; genus Mesorhizobium; species Mesorhizobium sp. M1142. The sequence continues at coordinate 309,974 of NZ_JAMYMK010000003.1, read as the reverse complement.
TACAAGGCGCTGTCGCCGTGGCAGAAGGTGCAGGTGGCGCGCCATCCGGACAGGCCGCATTGCATCGACTACATCAAGGGCCTGCTTACCGATTTCACGCCGCTCGCCGGCGACCGCAATTTCGGCGAGGACCAGGCGATCGTCGGCGGCTTCGCCCGCTTCCGCGGCGAGCCGGTGGCGATCATCGGCCAGGAGAAGGGTTCCGACACGGCAAGCCGGCTGAAGCATAATTTCGGCTCGGTGCGGCCGGAGGGCTACCGCAAGGCGGTGCGGCTGATGGAACTCGCCGACCGCTTCCAGATCCCGCTGCTGACGCTGGTCGACACGGCCGGCGCCTATCCCGGCGTCAACGCCGAAGAGCGCGGCCAGGCGGAAGCCATCGCCCGCTCGACTTCGGCCTGCCTTGGCCTGAAGGTGCCGTCGATCTCGGTGGTGATCGGCGAAGGCGGCTCGGGCGGCGCCATAGCAATCGCCACCGCCAACCGCGTCTACATGCTCGAACACGCCATCTATTCGGTGATCTCGCCGGAGGGCGCAGCCTCGATTCTGTGGCGCGACACCACGCGGTCCAAGGACGCGGCGACCAACATGAAGATCACGGCGCAGGACCTGCTGGAGCTGAAGATCATCGACGCCATCATTGCCGAGCCGCTCGGCGGTGCCCATCGCGCCCCCGAAACGGTGATTGCCGCCACCGGCGACCTCATCGCCAGGACGATGAATGAATTCTCCGGCGCCAACACCGACTTCCGCGAGCATCGCCGCGAGAAATACCTGGCGATGGGCCGCAATCTGTAACATCCGGCAGGCACGCGACCCGAAATGTGGCGGCGTGAACCAGTTTCGCCACAAAAATGCCGCCGCATTCGGCTCAGTGAGCTTAACGCAAGGGGACGCGCCGCTTGATTGCGGTAAGGAATTTTCAAGGTTAACAGGCTTAAGGTCCGTCAGCGGTCGGTTTAGCAGCTGCGGCATCCGCGGCGCAGAGATGAAGACGATAGCCATATCCATGTTTGCCAAGCTTGCCCGCACCGGAGTTCTGATCGCTGCGATCGGCGTCGCCGGCTGCAATGACGCTTCGATGAAGGATTTTGCGCCGCAAGCCAACAAACCGCTGCCGGACAAGATCCTGGCCGAGATGAAAGCCAAGGGCATGGTCCGCACCTCTTCGGTGATGGCCCGCATCTTCAAGGAAGAAGGCAAGCTCGAAATCTGGAAGGCCAAGACCAACGGCCGCTACGACCTGGTCGCCAGCTACGACATCTGCAAATGGTCAGGCAAGCTCGGGCCAAAATTCACCGAAGGCGACCGCCAGGCGCCGGAAGGCTTTTACACGGTCCGCCCGGCACAGATGAACCCGCGGTCGAATTACCACCTGTCTTTCAACATCGGCTACCCGAACGCCTATGACCGCGCTAATGGCCGCACGGGTTCCAACCTGATGGTCCATGGCGCCTGCTCGTCGTCCGGCTGCTATTCGATGACCGACGCGCAGATCGAGCAGATTTACGCTTTCGGCCGCGACGCCTTCCAGGGCGGCCAGACCGAGTTCCAGATCCAGGCTTTTCCGTTCCGCATGACCGCCGCCAACATGGCGCGCTATCGCAACGACCCGAACTACGAATTCTGGAAGATGCTGAAGGTCGGCTACGACAATTTCGAGGTCACCAAGGTGCCGCCGAAAGTCGACGTCTGCGAGAAGCGCTACGTCTTCAACCAGGTTGCGGCCGACGGCTCGACCTTCAATCCGACCGGCGCTTGCCCTGCGACCACCCAGCCCGATTCGCTGAAGAGCGCCATCAACGCCTATCAAAGCACCTATGAGGCGGCCTTCAACGGCGCCGTCAAGGCCAGCGTGCCGGCACCCAAGCCGACCATCGCCGGGATCAAGGAAGCCAGCATCGTTTCCGACTGGTCGAAGCGGCGTGCCCGCGGCGAACGCGTTCCGATCGAGCCGCCCTCGCTCAACCCGGACGGCACGGTGGCCGAAACGGCGCGCATGGGCCGCATCGATTCGCCGGCGGGCCGCAAGATGGCGGCCCTCGACGCCGAAAAGGCTGCCAAGCAGAAGGCCGAGGAACAGCGGCTTGCCGCGATAGAAGCGGCGAAGGCAGCGAAAGCGGCAGCCAAGGCACAGGCCTTGGCCGAGAAGGAAGCTGCCAAAGCCCAGGCGCTCGCCGAAAAGGAAGCTGCCAAGACCGCCGCAGAGATGCCTGTCGCCACTGCCACCGTAGCGCCATCGGACGCCGCCCCGGCAGTCGAAACGCAGGCTGCGGACGCCGAAAGCACGGCGACAAGGTTGAAGAAAAAGCTGCTCGGCATGTTTGGCGGCTGAACTTCATGCTTGAACAAGAAGATGGGGGCCAAGAAGAGAGGCCCTCAACCAGCCCCGCCGCCGTCTACGACCTCAAAGGCCTGAACTGCCCGTTGCCCGTGCTCAAGGCAAAAAAGCGCCTGGCCACAATGCAGCCGGGCAGCCGCCTGTGGCTCGAAACCACCGACCCCCTCGCCGTCATCGACATTCCCGCCTTCTGCGCCGAGAGCGGCCATCGGCTGGTCGAGACAACGGCGATGTCAGCCGGCCACCGCTTCCTGGTCGAGCGCGGCTGAGCGCGTGATCTCCCCCCTCGAGGGGGAGATGTCGCCGAAGGCGACAGAGGGGGTTGCCTCGGCTGGCGCGACGCCATGTACGACCAAAGAGAAAGTTGGCGCTTCACGCGCGGCAACCCCCTCTGGCCTGCCGGCCATCTCCCCCTCGAGGGGGGAGATCAGCCGCTTCACCGCCCGGCGATGGCCAGCGGATTGCTCTCCAGTGCCGCCCGGTCCGGCGTGTCGATCGACGGCTGGTTGGTGAAGGCGGCGAACAGCCGGCGGACATAGTCTTCCGGCATGTCGAGCGTGATCAGCACCAGCCTGGTGCCGCGCTGGCTGTCCGGCCAGGCCGGCAGTTGCACCGGCGGATGCAGGATCTTCTGCACGCCATGGATAACCAGCGGCCGCGACGGGTCTTCTGCAAGCTCGATGACGCCCTTCATCCGCAACAGGCGCTCGCCATGCGCCGAGCGCAGCAGATCGAGGAACATCTCGATTGCCGAAAACGGCACCGGCCCGTCGTGAACCAACGAATGCGAACGCACGCGGGAATCGTGCCTATGGCCATGACCATGATCATGGTGATGGTGATCGCCACCGTCATGCCCGTCGTCATGATGCCCGTCGTCATCATGCCCGCTGTGGTCATGCCGGCTATGGTCATGGTCGTCGCCGGCTTCTTCGCCCAGCCAACGCTGCACATCGACCGATTTGGTGGCCGGATTGTAGAGGCCGCAATCGAACAGAGTCGCGGCGCTTGCCTGACTCGCGTCGAGCACCACGGCGCCCGGGTTGAGCTGCCTGAGCCGCGCCCGCAACGCCTCGACATCGCCTGCATCCGTGGCCAGGTCGGCCTTGCTGAGCACGATACGGTCGGCGACCGCCACCTGCTTCACCGCCTCGACATGGGCATCGAGCGCCGCATTGCCGTTGACGGCGTCGACCAGGGTGATGACGCCGTCGAGCCGGAAGGCCTGGACCAGGGCCGGATGCGCCATGATCGACTGCAGCACGGGGGCGGGATCGGCGAGCCCGGTGGTCTCGACGACGACGCGGGCAAGCCGGTCGATGCGGCCGGTCTGCAGGCGGTCGACGAGGTCAGCCAGCGTGTCGACCAGCTCGCCCCGCACCGTGCAGCAGAGACAGCCGTCGGAGAGCTGGATGATGCCGTCGGAGGCCTGCTCGACCAGGAGATGGTCGATCGCCACCTCGCCGAACTCGTTGATGATGACGGCGGTGTCGGCGAGCGCGGGATCCCGCAGCAGCCGGTTGAGCAGCGTCGTCTTGCCGGCACCGAGAAAGCCGGTGAGCACCGAAACGGGGATCGGGAAGCCGGCCATGCGGCTAGTTCAGCGCCTTGGCCGGCTGCTGGACCTGCGCGGCGGTGGCGGATCCGGCCACAACTGGCTCGGCGCCGGCCGGCGGCGCCCGGTCCGGCCGCCATGTCGGCAGCGGCACGTCGGCATATTCCTGCCCGGAGGCGTCGAGCATCGCCTTCGGCTTCGGTCCCGTGGCGCCGCCAAGGCCGACGGCGATCAGCGTCGGTACATGGTCGAGCTTTTCCTGATAGGGCGATTTCGGCACGTCCTTGCCCTTGTCGCCGACGGCGGGTGCGGTTTCCGACTGCTCATCGACCGGCTTCTTCTTGCAGATTTCGTCATTCATGTCGTTGGCCGACATGGTGTCGCCATAGGCGGGCAGCGCCGCTACCGTCAGCCAGCTCGGCGCCGGCGTTGCAAAGCCCTGGTCGAGCAATTTTGCCGCCGCCTCGGCGCGGGTGACGGCCGATTGCTCGCCGAGCACCACGGCGACCAGGGTGCGGCCGTTGCGGGTCGCCGAGCCGACCATGTTGAACCCGGACGAGCAGACGAAACCCGTCTTCATGCCGTCGGCACCCGGATAGCGGCCGATCAGCAGGTTGTAGTTGGAGATCGCCTTCTTGCCGACGGCAAGGCCTTCGATCGAGAACCAGGGGGCATATTGCGGAAATTCCTTGCGAATCGCCATCACCAGCAAAGCGAGATCGCGCGCTGTCGTATACTGGTCCGGCGAATAGAGCCCGTTCGGATTGACGAAATGGGACCCGCTCATGCCGAGCCTCTGCGCTTCGGCGTTCATGCGTTCGGCGAAAGCCGCTTGCGAACCGCCGATATTCTCGCCGACCGCCATGGCGATATCGTTGGCCGATTTGACCAGCATCATCTTCAGCGCATTGTCCAACCGCATCACCGAGCCCGGCTTGAAGCCCATCTTGCTCGGCGGCTCGCCGGCGGAATGTTTCGTCACCTTGATCGGCGAATCGAGCTGGACCTCACCCGCGGCAATCGCACGAAACGCCACATAGGCGGTCATCAGCTTTGTCAGCGAAGCCGGGTACCAGCGCCTGAACGCCTCCTGGTGCTGCAGGATCTTGCCGCTGTTCAGGTCGAACAGGATTGTCGGATTGGCCAAGGCAGGCCCGGCCAGCGACGCAAGCGCCACCGTGCCCGCCACCAACAGTTTGAGGAAATGCCTGTAGCGCATCATGAAAACCGAAATAGCCTCTTGCCGCAGTCCCACCTGGCTCCGTAAGATTTCGTTACACGATCGCCAGGATAATGGTCCGGCCCTCTGTTCCCGGACCACAGTCGCGGTGCTATTTACTCTATGTGACGTCAACATGGCAAAGTGCTGCCGATCACAATGTGGAAGCAGCAGCACAATGCAAAGCAGCGTGCATGGTTGCAAGGCAACAGGCACAATTGCAAAGCAGCAGGCCAAGACCGCCTGCTCCAACAGCGAAATGGAACCATCATGCCGATCCTGAACCGAGCCGCCGAAATGCAGGACGAGGTGGCCGGCTGGCGCCGCCATTTGCACCAGACGCCGGAGCTGAATTTCGACGTCTTCAAGACCGCCACTTTCGTCACCGAGAAGCTGAAGGCTTTCGGCTGCGACGACATCGTGACGGGTTTGGGCAAGACCGGCGTCGTCGGCATCATCCGCGGCCGCCACGGCGAAGGCTCGACCATCGGCCTGCGCGCCGACATGGATGCCCTGCCGCTCAACGAGATCACCGGCAAATCCTATGCCTCGACCGTCCCCGGCAAGATGCACGCCTGCGGTCATGACGGCCACACCGCGATGCTGTTGGGTGCCGCCAAATACCTCGCCGAAACGCGCAATTTCGCCGGCTCCGTCGCGGTCATCTTCCAGCCGGCCGAAGAGGGCGGCGGCGGCGGCAACGAGATGGTCAAGGACGGTATGATGGAGCGCTTCGGTATCTCCAAGGTTTTCGGCATGCACAACATGCCGGGCCTGCCGGTCGGCCAGTTCGCCATCAGGCCGGGCCCGATCATGGCGGCGACCGCCGAATTCACCATCACCGTCAAGGGCCGGGGCGGCCACGCGGCGATGCCGCACGGCACCATCGATCCGATCGTCATCACCAGCCAACTCGTCGGCGCATTGCAGACGATCGCCTCGCGCAGCACCGATCCGGTCGAGGCGGTGGTCGTCTCGGTGACGAAATTCCACGCCGGCGATGCCTATAACGTCATTCCCGAGACCGCCGAGATCGCCGGCACCGTACGCACGCTGAAGAAGGAGGTCGCCAAGAAGGCCGAAGAGCGCATCCGCGCGCTTTGCCAAGGCCTGGGCGCTGCCTTCGGCGCGACAATCGAGGTTGATTACAATGCCAATTACCCGGTCACCTTCAACCATCCGGAAGAGACGGTCTTTGCCAGCGACATCGCGGCCGACGTCGCCGGCGACAGCTATGTGCACCGCGCGATCCAGCCGGTGATGGGCGGCGAGGATTTCTCCTACATGCTTGAAGCGCGGCCGGGCGCCTTCATCTTCATCGGCAATGGCGATACCGCCGGCCTGCACAACCCAGCCTACGACTTCAACGACGAGGTCATCCCGCACGGCATGAGCTATTGGGTGAAGCTGGCGGAAACAGCGCTGGCGGCGTAGCCGTTCGGCATTGGCTTACGGCCCGCTCTTCGGATCCTCGACCTCCAGCGCTTCCATGACCGGCGCCAGCTCGTTGTCGTCGGCGGGTTGCGGTTCTTCGCCTGTCCTCGCCTTCTTCAGGGCTGCCTCGATCGCCTCCTGGATATTGCCGAGTTCGTCTTCGCGAACCTCGTGGCCATAGCCGGCAGCGTCGGCGTCCTGCTCGAATTGCTGCGCCAGAACGGCGACGCTCACCTCGCTCTCGGCAGGCAAATTGCCGACATTCTCCTGCAGCCACGTTTGAAAGAACTCTTTGGTGGCGCTCATGCGGTGTCTCCTTCGGGACACTAAAGCGCGCCGGCGTCCCGAAAGTTCCGCTATCCCGACCTCTTTGGGGCCTGCTCCCACATTCGGCCAGGCGGCGTTGGCGCCGCCTGGCTCGGCTGCTTACTGGCTGACAGCAGTCGTCGGTTCGCACGACACGTTCGGGTTCATATCCGCGAACGCGCCGGTCGGGTTGCCCTTCCAGGCCCAGACATGCAGCTCATAGAACGGACCGAGGCCATAGCGATTGGGCGCGCTGTTGAAGTTGAACAGATGCCCATCGAGCGAGGCCGGGCCTTTCGAGGTGATGTATTCGACCGCGATCAGTTTTAGCGTGCCGTCGGCCATCGGCTCGTACATCACCGCTTCCGGCTTGGCGACATCGACAGCGTCGTCCTTGAGGTAGCCGGGATTGACGTAGTGGATGCCCATGGCGCCGCCGGTGATGCCGCTGGCGCAGGGGATCGGCGCATAGCCCTCGGCGGTCGCCGCCGCCACATTCTCGAAGCGGCTGTTGGCGGCGCGTACCTTGTCGGCCAGCGGATTGGGACCGGACGCGGGCGCTGCCTGATGCGCCTGCGCCAACGCAGTGCAGGCCGACAGCAGCGCCGCGGCAGCGAGAAGTCTATTGCGAAAGTTGATTGTCATAGTCATTCCATTCTTCTTGAAAAGCACAGCCCGGCTGGCCGCCGGAGGTAAGGAGGTCCGGCAGGTGGGCGCTGTGGCTGTTGTTGCTGGGAGATCCCTATCCCGATGCGACGAATGCAGGGGAAGATCATCCCTTCGGCAGATACGGGATCGTCCCAGCCAGATCGGAGTTGTCGATCAGCTGGAAACGGCTGTCGCTGCCGCCCTGACGGGCCGAAACGAACGGTGCGTAGGCAGGATCGTCGGTGAAGGCGCGCGCCGCTGCCTCGGTCGGGAACGCCATCAAGGCAATCAGCGTCGTGTCGAGCGGCTTGCCTTCGAGTGTCTTCACATTGCCGCTGCGCGACAGATATCTGCCGCCGTGCTTGTGAACGAGGTCGTGGACCGACGCGGCATAGGCCGGCATCCACTTCGGGTCCCTCACCTTGATGTCTGCGATAACGTAAGCGGTCATGGGTCATGTCTCCTGGTCGTGCACAGGGGTATCCCGTGCAGCGGCAGAGGGGTCGCACGGCAAGGGTCGCGCCAGCCAGTCCGCGATCTGTACTGGTGTGGTACAGTTTCTGTACTCGCCGCGTCGCTGGGAAAGGCCTATGGTTCCGGCGGAGTTTGAGGGGAAGGCAACATCGTGACCCAGTCCGGATACAAACAGTTCTGCCCGTTATCGATGGCCGCGGAGGTGCTGTGCACCCGCTGGACCATGGTTCTGCTTCGCGAATTGGTGGCGGGCTCGACCCGTTTCAACGATCTGCGCCGCGGCGTCCCCAAAATGTCGCCGACCCTTCTGTCGCAACGCCTCAAGGAGCTCGAGCTGGCCGGGATCGTCGAGCGCAAGGAGGTGCGCGGCGAGAAAGGCATCTTCGAATACCGGATGACCGAGGCAGGCAAGGATCTGCGTTCCGTTGTCGAGGCGATGGGCTTTTGGGGGCAGAAATGGGTCGAGTCGCGGTTGTCGCTGAAGAACCTCGATCCGTCGCTGCTGATGTGGGACATGCGGCGCAACCTCAATGCGTCGCCGCTGCCCGATGGCCGCACGGTGATACAATTTCTGTACCAGGAGCTCCCCGCCTCGAAACGGTCGTGGTGGCTGATCGTCGAGAAGCACGGCGAGGTCGACCTCTGCTGGTACGACCCGGGCTTCGATGTCGATCTCTACGTCTCGACCGACCTGCACACCATGACCGAAATCTGGATGGGACTGATCACCGTCGAGAAGGCCGGGCCGAAAGTCATCTTGACTGGCGACCAGGATATCGCGCGCAAAATGCAGACCTGGCTCGGCCTGAGTCCGTTCGCGGTGGAGCCGAAGCGAGCGGCCTAACTGCCTCTTGGCGAAACGATCCGAAGCGGTTATGTGTCGGGCCGCGTGGTCCCGTAGCTCAGTAGGATAGAGCGGCAGATTCCTAATCTGTAGGTCACAGGTTCGATTCCTGTCGGGATCACCAAAGTTTTCAATAACTTAGTGAATTGGTGCCGTACTTTTTTGCCAATTGGTACGGCACCTCGTCTATGGCACGAGCGGCGAGGGTTATTGGACCTCTGAGAAAGTTGATTGGATTGTCTACTGTTCGCACGAAGGGACGATCACGCTTGGCGGGTCAATAACAGCAATCGCCCCATCAAAACTCCCTTGCGGCTGATTGGAGTTAACGTCCGCTCCGGGTTGGGAGTTGAATGGCAGCTATCCTTGAACCAGCTCCTTTGACCGGACGGTCTGAAACCGGCCCAAATCGCCGATGCAGAAATTGCAGGGTGAACGATCATCCCTTGTCCGCTGGCTGACCGCTTGTCGTCAAAGGGATGCGGGCGATGACCTTGATCTCGAAATCGAAACCCGCGAGCCAATTGACGCCCACTGCCGTCCAGTTCGGGTAGGGAGGTGCGCCGATCTCTTCCGCGCGGACAGCCAGCACCGTTTCGATCTGTTCGTCCGGGTTGGTGTGGAAGGTGGTGACGTCGACAACGTCATCGAAGCTACACCCGGCGGCGGCCAAGACCTCACGCATATTGGCGAAGGCCCGCCGAACCTGATCCTCGAATACGGGCTCAGGCGAGCCGTCCTCACGGCTCCCGACCTGACCCGACACGAAGAGAAGATCGCCAGAGCGAATGGCCGCGGAATATCGATGAATATCGTATAACGCGTGGCGTTTGGCCGGGAAAATGGCGTCACGTGCAGGCATTTCGTATTCCTTTCTGTCTTAATAACGGCGCCGGGCCGGAGCCTGGGGCATCAACGGGCGGAGCTGCATGCCGGTGGCCTGCGGCTCTGGATCGGCGGCACAGGTTGGGTCACAGCCGCGCCAGCTCCTCGTCGGTGAAATCCGCCGCAACCGCGATGTCCTTCTGCCGGTCGAGCTCCTCGATGCGCCCGCCGAGTGCCTTGCGGATGCCGGCATAGGCCTCGGCACCAAGCACCAGCCGTTTCGGGAGTGGACCATCCTGATCGGCAAGCCGGATCATTGCGTCCGTCATGCGGTCGGGGTCGCCCTTGATCACCCATGAGACACCCAGCGCCTCGCGGATCTGACCGGCGGGTGTTCCCTCATAGGCCGCGAGCGGCTTGGTCCGCGCGAGATTGCCGCCGAACCCGGTCCGCGCCGGCCCAGGTTCCACAAGGCTGAATTCGATGCCGAAGGGAGCAGCCTCCTGCGCCACGGACTCGACGAATCCCTCGATACCCCACTTGGTCGCGTGATAGAGGCTGAAAGCCGGATAGGCGATCTGGCCTCCCTCGCTCGATACCTGTAAAATCCGGCCGCCACCCTGGCTGCGCAGATGCGGCACCGCCGCCCGGATGAGTGCGATCGAGCCGATGAGATTGGTGTCGATGATGTCCCGGACCTGCACATCGCCAGCCTCTTCAGCCGCGCCGAGGAGGCCATAGCCAGCATTGCTGACGACGAGGTCGATCCGAGCGGATGCCGCGAAGGCGCGGTCGACCGCGGCGCGGACCGAGCTCTGGTCCTTGAGGTCCATTGCGACGATGCGGAGCCGTTCGGGGTAACTTGCACGCAGGTCGGGAAGTGCGTCCTCGCTGCGGCTGGCACCGACGACGCGGTCTCCCCTGATCAGGGCCTTCTCCGCCAGCAGCCGGCCTAGACCAGAAGACACACCCGTTATGAGCCAGGTCTTTTCCATTTCTCATTTCTCCAATTGATCCAGGCGGGAGATAGGGCAGTCGCATTGCGCGCATTAGCCGTTGAAATCGGCATGGGATAATGCAAAATCCCCATCAATGCCCCGCCCGTCGCTCAACGATCTCACCGCCTTCGTCACCGTTGCCACACATCGCAGCTTCCGCCGCGCAGCGGACGAGATCGGCACGGCACCTTCCACATTGAGCCATGCGATGCGTGCGCTCGAGGAACGCATGGGCGTGCGACTTCTGAACCGCACCACACGCAGCGTCTCGCCGACAGAAGCCGGGTTCCGGTTGCTCGACCGTCTTCAGCCGGCGCTCGCCTCGCTGGACGAGGCGCTCGACAGCGTCGCGGGGTTCCGGGGCAATGTCGCGGGCACGGTCCGCATCAACGCACCGCGATTGGTGGCCGGGCTTCTCGTTCGCCGGGTCCTTCCGCAGGTGGCGGAGCGCCATCCGGACGTGACCGTGGACATCGTCGTCGAGGGGCAGCTCATCGATATCGTGTCCAGCGGGTTCGATGCCGGCGTACGCCTCATCACATCAATTCCCAAAGACATGATCGCCGTGCCGTTTGCACGCGCGTTGACGTTCATCTGTATCGCGTCGCCCGCCTATCTCGATCGCTTCGGGGAGCCGGGAACGCCCGAGGAATTGCAACGCCACCATTGCATCGGCCACCGTATGCCCAGCGGCAAGCTCTATCGATGGGAGTTCGAACGCGCAGGCCAGGAACTGGTGATCGGGGCAAACGGCCCCATCGTCCTTGATGACGAGGAACTGATGGTCGAAGCTGCAATAGGGGGTCTGGGCATCGCCTATGTGGCGGATTGGGCCGCCGAAGCGGCGTTGTCCGATGGCCGGCTGCGCAAGGTCCTGACCGCGTGGACGCCAGCACCGGAAGAAGTTGCGGTCTACTACCCCGGACATCGAGCCGTACCGCCCGCACTGCGAGCTTTTCTCGACGTAGTCAAAGACCTGCGGAAGAAAGAACCTTAACTGGATCACAAACGACGCCCTCGCGCGGAACAGCCGCTCTGCGGACAAAGCTAACCTCGCCACCGGTTCCTTGGCCATACGCGTCTGAAGTTAGTCCGTGTGTCTGAGCTGGGCTGTGTGGGCGCCTACCCACTGTGTAAGACATGGCGCAGGAAAAGGACGCCTTTGACGCTAACTCCTTGGCCGATAATCAGGCGGTGACTGGCTGCATCAGTTCGAAGATGTTGCCCCAAGGATCGGAGAAGAACGCGATGCGGCTGCTGATCGCCGGAACATCGAATGGCTCATGCACGATTTTCACGCTACGGCGCTTCAACTCGGCAACGGCCTTGTCGACGTCGTCCAGGCGAAGGCAAAGGTGATGCCACCCCGACAGGCCGAGGCTGGCGCCAAGATCCGCGTATACGGGGCGCTCGGCAGCGCCGGGGCCTGCCAGAAGTTCAAGGCGGAAGCCGTCATCCACTGCCGGCGAAAGAAAGACGAAGGTCATATCGTCGCCAGACGGTACGGTATCCACGACGCTGAAATCCAGCTTTTCGGTGTACCACGAGATCGCGGCATCGCGGTCAGGCGCTCGGAGCAAAGAAGGGTCGCATCAGGTCATAGCGCGAACGGCAGGTTTCGAAACGCGCCATGAGGGTCAGCAAATGGCGCTCCTGTCCTGCTGGTGCAAGCGTTTCCCCACCCCGCACCGTACTGCGGTCGGATTCAGGCATCTTGCCGGAACTCACGATAATCGTCATCCTTGCCGGCCCGACGGCCAGCGTACCGACCGGTCGTCACGGAGCCCGCCCTTGCAAGAAGACGATGACGGAAACGCATTCCAACAGGCGATCCTCGCTTCGGTGGTTCGCTCATCGCTCGACTGCGTGATCGTCACGGACGAAGCCGGATTGGTTGTGGAATTCAACGCGGCGGCCGAGGCGACCTTCGGCTATTCGCGCGCTGAAGCGGTCGGCAGACAGATCTCGGAGCTCATCGTCCCGCCGCATCTGCGCAAGGCGCACGCAAACGGGCTTGCCGCCTATCTTGCGGGTGGCGCCCCGCGGTTGCTCGGGCGTCGCACAGAGCAGACTGCCATGCGAGCGAACGGCACCGAGTTTCCGGTGGAACTCACGATCACCGAAGCCCGGAGCGGCAAACGTCGTTTCTTCACGGCGAGCTTGCGCGACCTGTCGCAGCGCCACGCTGCCGACGCAGCTCTGCGAGCCAGCGAAGCCCGCTTGGCGGCATTCATGAAGCATGCTCCCGTAGGCATGTACCTGAAGGATACCGACGGACGCTATCTGGTCGCCAATCCGGAAATGGGAAAGGTCTTCGGCCGGCCAGCCGAGAGCGCGATCGGACTAAGCGCGGCCGACATTTTCGGGCCGCAGGAGGCCGCGATGATCGCGGAAAACGATCGCCGCGTGCTGGAATCGGGACAGGCGATTGCAATCGAGGAATTTCTAAGCAACGCGGTCGATTATGCCTGGAGCCTTGTCGTTCGCTTTCCCGTGCTGTGGGCCGATCAGCAACAGGCGCGCATCGGCGGCTTCGATATCGACATCACCGAGCAGAAGCGCGCGGCCGAGCGCCTGCAGCAAAGCGAGCGGCGCTTCCGAGACCTCACTCACCACCATCCGGTTCCGGTCGTGTTCATAGACTCGCGAACGAGGCACCTGATTACCGCAAATCCCGCCTTCCGCGAGATCATGGGTATAGGCCCGCGTGACGAGGACCGCTTCCGCCAGCACCGCTGGTTCGCCACACGGGAAGACTATCGGCGCATCAGGGCCCTGTCACGTCAGCAGCCGCGCGCCGACGGCGTGGAGGCTCAACTTCGGCGGCTGGACGGCTCCGTGTTTCCCGTGTCGCTGAGTTGGCGCCACATCGAGATGGACGACCGACCGGTGATCGTCGGCAGCATTCTTGATCTCACCGCAACCAAGGCGGCTGAAGCCGAACTGGCGCGGTCGCGCGAGGCATTGGCGCAGAGTGAGCGGCTCAACGCACTTGGTTCGCTGCTTGCCGGCGTTTCGCACGAACTCAACAACCCCTTGGCGGTCGTCGTCGCGCAGGCCCAGTTGCTGGAAGAATTTCTAGCCGGAACCGCCCATGCACAGCGGGCCGGCAAGATCAGACTCGCCGCCGAGCGCTGCGCGCGCATCGTGAAGACTTTCCTGGCAATGGCGCGACAACGCCAGCCGGAGCGCCGCAGTACCGACGTCAACGATCTGATCCGCGCAGTTCTTGACATCGCCGGCTACGGTTTGCGCACGGCAGGCATCGAGGTGCAATGCCGGCTCGCCGAGGGCCTGCCGCCTTTGGAAGTCGACCCTGACCAGATGCATCAGGTGTTCTACAACCTGATCGTCAACGCGCAACACGCCCTGCAGGAGATACCGGCACCGCGGCGGATCGAGATCGAAACGTCGCTTGAAGGCAATGACCTCCAGATCGTGATCGCCGACAATGGCCCCGGTGTGCCCGCCGAGATCCGGAACCGCATTTTCGATCCGTTTTTTACCACCAAGGCTCAGGGCGCGGGCACCGGGATCGGGCTCGCTTTCTCGCTCGGCGTGGTGCAGTCGCACAATGGGCGGCTGACCCTGCTTGACCGTGCGGACGGCGCGCATTTCCGGTTGCTGTTGCCGGTGGAGGCCTGCACTTCGTCAGATTCAGTCGAAGGTGTTGCGGCTCACTCGGTCGCGGACATCGGCTGTACCGCCCTTGTGGTCGATGACGAACGGGAGGTTGGAGAAACGGTGGCAGAACTACTAGAGGCTGAAGGTTTTGCCGTCAGGATCGTCGAGGACGGTGCCGGCGCCAAGGCAGCGCTGATGAGTGCTGTTTTCGATGTGATCTTTTGCGATCTGCGGATGCCGAACATCGACGGCCCCGCCTTGTTCGACTGGGCCTGTCAGGCAACCCCGGGCATAGCGGAGCGATTCGTTTTCGTTACCGGCGACACGCTCGGCGGCGCTGCGGCGCGCTTCCTTGAACGGGCCGGTCGACCAGTTGTCGAGAAGCCATTTTCGCGCGACTCTATCCGCCGGGCACTAAGCTCGTTGGCAGACGTTCCGCGCTAGCCAACGACCTCAGCACCTCTAAGCGCGAACGTCTGGTGTGATGCCCGATGCGCGTTCGTAGGCATCTCGCTGTTACATCGCGGTGACAAAAACACCGCCACGGTGGCGTCAATCGGTTACCAAGGGCAGTAAATATCTCCGGCCTTCTGGGAGGAGTGGCGTGTCAGCGTCCCAGAGGCTGCGTGGGCGTATCGCCGGTTGGCTGTTAGCGCGGCGACTGGATCGCTCCACGCCTCGCAAGCGGGATAGCGAAATCTCGTGAAGGCAAAGTCGAGCTGCGTTTTCCGTTCTGTATCGGCGACCGGCGGCGACTGGGAGAGACGGATACCATGCACATGGGGCGTCTGGAAGGTGCCAGGACATGGACGCGGGGCGGCCCGCGCGCAGGCGCTTGGTCGAGCGGTGCAATGACCACGCAGCGCCACCTCGCAGCGATCATGGTTTGCGACGTGGTCGGCTATTCGCGCCTGACGGAGCGCGACGAGCGCGGCACGCTCGAGCGGCTGAAGGTCTACCGCAAGGACCTGCTCGAACCGCTGGTCTCTGAGCACCAGGGTCGGATCGTCAAGCTCACCGGCGACGGCATGCTGTGTGAATTCGCGAGCGTCGTCAACGCGGTGGCCTCGGCGATGGCGATCCAGCAGGCCCTGGCAGAACACGAGGCGGAGATGCCCGAGGAAGAGCGGATTCGCTTTCGCATCGGCGTCAATCTCGGCGACGTGGTCTGCGAGGAGGACGGCGACCTCTACGGCGACGGGGTCAATATCGCAGCCCGCCTCGACGGCATCGCCGACCCCGGCACCGTGGTCGTCTCAGGCACCGCCTACGACCACCTTCAGGGCAAGCTCGACTGCAGCTTCACGCCGCTCGGCAACCTGCGCCTCAAGAACATCGAGCGGCCTGTGCGCGCCTACCGCGTCGAGACCGACGCCGGCGCCTCGGTGGCTGCATCGCCTCCGCTGCCCGCGAAACCCTCGATCGCGGTTCTGCCTTTTACCAACATGAGCGGCGATCCCGACCAGGAATACTTCGCCGACGGGCTGGTGGAGGACATCATCACGGGATTGAGCCGGGTGAACTCCTTCTTCGTGATCGCCCGCAACTCGTCGTTCACCTACAAGGGCCGGGCGGTGGACCTGCGCCAGGTCGGGCGCGAGCTGGGCGTCCGCTACGTACTCGAAGGCAGCATCCGCAGAGCAGGATCGCGGGTGCGCATCAGTGGGCAGTTGGTGGACGCGATCAGCGGACACCATGTCTGGGCCGACCGCTTCGAGGGCGACGTGAGCGACATCTTCGACCTGCAGGACAAGGTTACCGAGAGCGTCGTCGGCGCTGTCGAACCGAGCATCCGGCTGCAGGAGATCAAGCAGGCGCGCATGAAGCCGACCGACTACATCGGTGCCTACGACCTCTACCTTCGTGCGCTGCCGCGCTTCTACAGCATGACGCGCGAAGGCTTCGCCGACGTGCGCCGGCTCACCAACGAGGCGCTCAGCATCGACCCAGACTTCACCCTGGCGAAGGCACTCGGTGCCTATATCCGCAGCCTGTCGGTGAGTCAGTGCTGGCACGAGCCCGACGATATCCGCGTCGCCGTGCGCATGGCCCGCGAGGTGCTGGCGGACGCGCGAGACGACCCGACAAGCTTGCGTTTCGCCGCGCAGGTGATCGCCTACAGCGCCAAGGATTACGAGACGGCGCTGGACACGATCGAACGGTCCCTGCTCCTCAACCCCAATTCGGCGCAGGGCCATACGGGCAGCGGCTGGGTGAACGCCCATTCCGGCCACCCCCTCGTCGCGATCGAGCACTTCCACAGGGCAATGCGGCTGAGCCCGGTCGACCCCGAGAAGGGCATCGCGCTCTCCGGCATCGGGATGAGCTACCTGATGCTCGAACGCTACGAGGAAGCGCTGGCTTGGGGAGAACGAGCGCTGCGCGAGATGCCGAATTACGGCTCCTCGCACCGGGTGGTGATCATGGCGCTGGTCAAACTCAACCGGCTGGACGAAGCGCAGGCGGCGGCGCGGCGGCTGATGGAGGCGTTCCCGACCTACACGCTCGGCCTGCAGAAGCAGATCAACCCGTGGCGGGACAAGGTGTTCGCCGAGCACTACGTCGAAGCGTTGGGTATTGCCGGCGTGCCGGAGTGATCGTCGCGGTTGCAAAGATGCCCGCTCCTGCGCGTCACGTCCGGCCAGGCGACGCGCCCCTTGATCCCGCGTCGCTTCAGGAAGGATAGTTCTCTGGCCGGCTTGTCGAGGACCGAGCGTGTAGAGCAGCTGTGAACAGCCGGCGAGCTCTCGTGGCACTTTCGTAGGATGGCGTTTCGTGGTGACCCCAAAATTGACCTTGGCGGAAATTCGAACCAAGACTACCGCCGCGGTGCGTCCGTCTGGCGGACGCAGGTAACGCCGGAAGCATTTTCGTCGCCGCCTATCTGTTGGTGTAGATCGGCCCTCGCGTCGTCACGCCGGGAAAAGACGATGCGCCGAGGCTTGTCATCATTTGGATCATCATTTGGAAGTATTTGGAAGTTCTTCGATGCACAGCGAAATCGCTTGCAGTTCTGCGAAGCGATTCGCAATCCACGTCCCACCTGGAGGCTCCCATGGCCGAGGTCCTGCTGTTCCACCACGCACAAGGGTTGACTCGCGGCGTGCGCGCGTTCGCTGACGACCTGCGGGCAGCCGGGCACACCGTGCATACGCCGGACCTGTTCGACGGACGCACATTCCAGAGTATTGACGAGGGTCTCGCCTACATCGGTGAGATCGGGTTCGACGACATGCGGGAGCGCGGCGTCGGCGTCGCCGGCGAACTGACGCCCGAGCTCGTTTACGCCGGATTCTCGTTCGGGGTACTGCCGGCGCAGAAGCTCACACAGACACGACCCGGTGCCTGCGGAACCCTGCTCTTCCACTCCTGTCTGCCGATTAGCGGCGAGTGGGCGTTCGGACCCTGGCCGGACGGCGTCCCGGTCCAGATCCACGGTATGGATAACGACCCGATATTCATCGGCGAGGGCGACATCGACGCCGCTCGCGAGATCGTGGAGAAGGTCGAGGACGCGGAGCTGTTCCTCTATCCCGGCGACCAGCACTACTTCGCCGACAGCTCGCTCCCGTCGTACGACGCTGCTGCCAGCGCACTGCTCACGCGCCGGGTGCTCGAGTTCCTGGACCGTGTCTGACCATGTCGGCGAGAGCCTTATTGAGGAGTATTGGCAGTTCTCGTCAAATCTCCATAGGGTCGAATTCGCGATCACCACCCGCGCGTTCGTTCCCTGGAGGGCTTCCGGACGCCGGCCCCGGCGCACGGCACCTCCCACGGCGGGCCGGCATCTCCTCAAGATCTGCCAAGGCATTTCCTCGAACAAGTGGCTACTTTGGGGTCTCGGTGCTGGTTGCCGTGAATGTCAGCTACAGGCAGCGTAATATGCTGATGAAGGTACAAATTCCTAATCTGTAGGTCACAGGTTCAATCCCTGTCGGGATCACCACGTTTTCAACAGGTTACCAGACGGTTGCATCGGTGCTCGGCTGTGAACGCGCGAGGAAGTCGCGCACCAACGCAAGCGCCTCATCGAAATGGGTTTCCAATAGCCAGTGGCCGGCGCCATCGAGGAGATGGAGCTCTGCTTGCGGCAAGTCGCGCTTGTAGGCGCGGGCCGATGCGGCCGGCATATAGCCATCCTCAGGACCCCAGACGATCAGTGTCGGTGGTTGCCGTTCGCGCAGATAAGCCTGGTATTTCGGGAACCAGTTGAGGTTCGCCTCCAGCTTCTCCATCAGGCCGACCGCGAGCCGCCGACGGGGCGGCGTGTCCATCAGAGGCCAATGGAGTTTCCACAGATCCGGTGGCACGCGCTCGGCCACGGCCTCGCCAACCTCACCGATGAACTCGTGCCGGAAGCCCTCCTCGCTCACCGCTTCTTCCAGCGGGCGATGCTTGTCGGGCGTCTTGTCGTTCCAATACGCCTTGATGGCTGCGTATTTCGGGCCGAGCACGTCTTCGTAGATGTCGCCGTTCTGGATGATAAGCGCGGCAATGCGCTCCGGATAGGCGATGGCGTGGCGCAATCCGATCTGCGAGCCGTAATCGTGCAGCCAGAGCGCATAGTGGGACAGGCCGAGCGTGTCCGCGAAAGCCGCCAAAAACCCGGCATAGGTCTCGAAATCGTAGCCGAATGCAGCCATGTCGGGCGTAGCGCTATAGCCGAAGCCAGGAAAGTCCGGGGCGAACGTATGCCAGCGATCAGCCAGTCCGGGCATCAGCCTTCGAAACTGATAGGAGGAACAGGGATAGCCGTGCGGCAGCAGAAGCACGGGAGCGTCGGCCGGCCCTTCCTCGCGAAAGAAGACAGTAATTCCGTCAACTCTGATTTGGCGGTGTCGCAACTTTGCCTCCTCGATTGAAAGGCTCCGAAAATGACTGGTAACCTCCCGCATCCCGTTGTGAGCGCCTGGACCCGAAACTCATGATCAGGTCGAGGGTTCCCGGTCGCGGCCGGTGGAAGCGACCAAGGAACCCCGCCGCCGATCAGATCGTTTGGCGATATCAGGCCAGATCAACCTGAGGCAGATATTCCGCATGCTCGCAATCGCATGGAGCCGAACATCGGCAAAGTCTGCCGTGGATACGGGGCTTGGCGCAATGCTGCGTGACGTCGATTATGTCCTGCAAAAACTCGACTGGATGCGCGCCGAAGGCATCTGGCCCAACGGCTTGCGATATCTGTGGACCGATGCATTCGGGGTCGTGCTCTACGTCTCGCTTTATACGGAACTTGGCGAAGAGCGCTGGCTGGACGAGGCCGAGCGGCTGGTGGTGGATGTCGAGCGTGTGCTCGGCCGCCGGCGCGGATTGAGGATCGGCGAAGCGGCCGATCGCGACGGCCAGTATTTCCACTATCTGGCGATGTGGCTGTTTGCCCTGGCGCGTCTCGGCGATCTGAAGGCGGAATACCGCGAACGCGGCATTGCGCTGGCGCGGGACATTCACCCGGCGTTTGTGGTCCCCGGCCGCGGCGTGATCTGGAAGATGCAGGAGGATTTGAGCGGTCCTTACCCCGGCTACGGCCTCGGCAGCATGGATGCCTATGACGGCTACGTCTCTTATCGCATGCTCGACGAAGAGGAACTGGCGCCCGAGATCGCGCAGATGCGTGACCTGATGGAGCGCGATTGGCGCACACTCGACGTCGACCAGGACCTCGGCCTCGGCATGATGCTGTGGCTCGCCCATTTCTTTCCCGACGAGCCGTGGGCCGAGGCCCAGACGAGGCGTTCGCTGCGAACCCTGGAAACGATGTGGGTCGACCCGCCCGGTTATTTCAGCCGCGCGCCATGGCTGCGCGATACCAAGTTCGCCTTCACCAATTACGGCGTATCGCTCGGCCTGCAAGCCGCCGGCATCTGGCCGGGGCGTGTCGATAGGCTGAATGCCTTCTTCGAGGACTGGCGCTCCGGCGACGAATACGACCGCGAGGCGATCACCTGGGTGATGGCCTGCACCTCGCGCCTTCCCGGTGCTTTTCTGACCCGGGGTGGCGGGACAATGACTGAAAGAAGCAACCAAGCTCGGGAACGTTCCCCTGCCGGCGCGGTTGTCGATGGAAGACGCAAGGAGCGCGGTTGAAATGGCCATTCTCTTGGGAAAACCGGGAAGCTGTTGGGTAGCGGCAGCCAGATCCACGAACTATCCCCAGCTCGAAGGTTCGATCCGTGCGGACGCCGTTGTCGTGGGTGCTGGAATTGTCGGGCTGACGACGGCGCTTCGCCTTTGCGAGGCAGGCCGGTCGGTGGTCGTCGTTGAAGGCCTGCGCACGGGCGGACAGGTGACCGGCCGCTCGACGGCCAAGATCACCACGCAGCATGCACTGATCTATCGTCATCTCATCGACACTGTCGGCCGGGAGTTGGCGCAGGTCTACGCCGATGCGAATTCCGCCGGCGCCCGACAGATCCGCGATTGGGTTCGCGAGTACGCCATCGCCTGCGATCTCGAGAGCAAGGACGCCTACACCTACACCTGCGATGAAAGCCGGCGCGCGGAGGTCGCGGCCGAGGCGGAGGCCGCGCGCCAGGTCGGGCTGGAGGCCGAGATCCTCGACCACGCGCCGCTGCCTTTCGAAACGGCCGCCGCGCTACGGTTTTCTGACCAGGCGCAGTTCAATCCGGCGATGTATCTGGTTGGCCTGGCGGAAGCGGTGACGGCCCGTGGCGGTCGGATCTTCGAAAACAGCCGCGCCACCTCGATCGACGAGGCAAGCCGCTGGCGCATCGTCACCGATGGCGGCGCCGTTGATGCCGGGCATGTCGTCGTCGCCACCAACATGACGGTGAAGAGCCCCATCGGCATGGCGAACCGGACGCAGCCGCGCTGCCACACCGCCATGGCCTTTCGGATCGACGATCCCTTTACTGTCGACGGCATGTTCATCGGCATCGACGACCCGACGCATTCCATCCGCACGGGCCATGATGCCGAAGGGCCGCTGCTGGTCACGCTCGGCCCCAAGTTCAACACCGGCTGGGACGGCGACGTGGCCAAACGGTTTGTCGAACTGGAAAAATGGGCAAGAAAGAACCTTTCGGTCGGCGACGTCGCGTGGCGCTGGTGCAATGAGGATTATGATACGGCAGACAGAATTCCATATGCCGGCGAGCCCGATCCCACCAAGGCAGCCGGCTTCTACATTGCCACCGGCTTCAACGCCTGGGGCATCACCAACGGGACGGCCGTGGGCGCGATGATCGCCGACCTGATCTGCGGCCGCCCGAGCCCATGGCAAAAACTCTACGATCCGGCCCGGCCCTATCCTGAGGACTTCCACAAGAACGGCCGCAGTCAATCGATCGTCTCGAGCACCCACGACATTGCGCGTGGTATGGGGGGCGTGATCGTCAGGGGAGAGGAAAAGATTGCGGCGTGGAGAGACACCGAAGGCGCACTACAGGCGGTTTCGGCGACTTGCACCCATAAGGGCTGCACCGTAACCTGGAACACTGCGGACCACACCTGGGATTGTCCCTGCCACGGCTCGATCTTCGCGGCCGATGGTTCGGTCATCCACGGCCCTGCCCGAAAACCGCTTGCCCAGATTACGTTGTGAAGGCGGCGACCGACGTCGCCCGCGTCACGCCGGCCGTTCGTAGGTTCCGACCAACTCCGTCTCCTCCAATGCGTGTTTCTGGGCTTGCTTCCAGACCTGATGCACGCCCGCCTGTCCCGGTACGCTGAGGCTCGGCACATCAAGCGCGGCCAGCCGGAAATGGTAATGATGGACGCCATGCCCTACGGGCGGCTGCGGGCCATCGTAATAGGCATTGCCGAAATCGTTGGTGCCCTGCCTGAGTGCCGACGGACCGGGCTTGCCGTCTGCTGCCTCGGCGAGTTCGCCGGCATCGGGCGGGATGTTGAATACCGCCCAATGCCCGAAAGTCCCGCTTGGCGCATCGGGATCCAACACGACAAGAACAAGGCTCTTGGCACCATCCGGAACGCCGGACCACTTCAGTGGCGGCGAGACGTTCTGGCCGTCACGCGTATACCTTTCGGGAATTTTTCCGCCTGCCGGGAACGCCGGGCTGATAAGGGTGAGTGGCATTGCTGTTTCCCCAAGAAGATTGCGACCAAGAAACCCGCGCCGGCGCCGTTCACGCCGCTTGCTGAGCTTCGGCGACGCGTCTGATCTCTCCTGGCAGGGATTCCCACACCTTGTGCATCTGTCCTTCTCCGACATGATGGGCAAGCACCTTGGACACGGCCCTGAATGCATCCTTGGAATCGACCGGACGGGTGAATTCAAGCTCCGCCTTGATCTTGGCCAGAAACTCGTCGAGCGACCGCACCTTCTCGGGAGCCTTGGAAGGTTGAAATTGGTCATAGAAGGCGCCACGCACCAGAATCGGCAGCTGCGAGCCGAGGTGGGCTGCAAGATCCGGCTGCATACGGTCGCGCAGGGCGTGTAGCACCGCTCCGAGAACGTGCCAGGCGACCTGCCGATCCGGTCCAATCTCGTCCATGATCTCGTCGAGCCAGATGTTCGTGGTCTGCAGTGTCTTGTCGAATACGTCGAGTCCAGTGGCGTTCATCGAATCCTCCTTCCGTTCAAATCCGATTACGGCGGATGTGACCAAACAGTCCTACCTGCCGGTTGTTCCCCGATGCGCATTCCGGGGTTTTTCGGACCGCCTTTCCCGGCCGGCGTGCGGAACATCCTCATGGGCGGACGAGTTTTATTTGCTGTCGCCGATCAGCCATCCCACGGGATGTAGCCGCAGGTTGGTGAAAGCACATCCACCGGGAAAACAGATGCACGCGGATTGAAGGTCATGGCCGTCATATTTTCAGATCGCCGCGAGGCCGGGCGGCAACTCGCCGGGGAGCTCGTTCGCTTTGCCGGCCGCGACGACGTGATCGTATTGGCGCTGCCCCGAGGCGGCGTGCCGGTCGGCTACGAGGTCGCGCAGGCACTCAAGGCACCGCTCGACGTCTTCGTCGTGCGCAAGCTCGGCGTCCCCGGCCACGAGGAACTGGCCATGGGGGCGATCGCGCCCTCCGGCGTACGTGTCCTGAACGACGAAATCGTCAGCGGTCTCGCGATCCCGCCATATGTCATCGACGCGGTCGCTGCAAAGGAGGAAAAAGAGCTTCTGCGCCGCGAGCACCTCTATAGGGCCGGGCGACCCCCACCGCAGTTGAATGGACGGACCATTATCCTCGTGGATGACGGGCTTGCGACCGGATCGACCATGCGGGCCGGAATCAAGGCGCTGCGAAAAAACCACGCCGCCCGTATCGTCGCGGCCGTTCCCGTCGGTAGCCCCGACACTTGCGACGCGATGCGGGCGGACGCCGACGAGGTCGTTTGCGCGACGACACCAGAGCCGTTGCTCGGTGTCGGGCGCTGGTACGTGGATTTCTCGCAGACGAGCGATGAAGAGGTCCGCGCGCTGCTCGCCAGGTCCGTGCCCAAGCCTGCAGCTTCCGACAAGCCTGCCGCTTCCGAAGAGGAGTTGGCTGGGCACGCGGGCGCGGGTCCGGCGCGCGGCACCAGATCGCCATAGCGGAGGTGGATATGGACCGGCATAGCGAGCACGTCGTTCATGTTCCCGCGGGGCCTGTCACGCTCGAGGGCAATCTTTCGTTGCCCCCGGATGCTCCTGGCCTCGTGCTCTTCGCCCATGGCAGCGGCAGCAGCCGCCACAGCCCGCGCAACCGCTACGTGGCCGCAAGGCTGAACGAGGCGAACCTCGCCACCTTCCTCGTCGACCTGTTGACGGCCGAAGAGGAGCGGATCGACCAGGTCACGGCCGAGTTGCGCTTCAATATCGGACTGCTCGTCGATCGGCTGGTTGGCGTCACGGATTGGCTCGGCGCCTCGCCGGACACGTCGGGGTTGCGTCTTGGCTATTTCGGCGCGAGCACGGGCGCCGGTGCCGCCCTCGTGGCGGCGGCCGAGCGGCCCGACCAGGCCGCGGCCGTGGTTTCGCGTGGTGGCCGGCCCGATCTCGCAGCGCTCGCCCTGCCGCGCGTCCGGGCGCCGACCTTGCTCGTCGTCGGAGGCGCGGACACGCAAGTGATCGCACTCAACCGCTCGGCGCTGGTGGCGCTCCGCGGCGAGAAGGAGCTCGCCATCGTCCCTGGCGCGACACATCTGTTCGAGGAGCCCGGCGCCCTGGACGAAGTCGCGGATCTCGCTACTCAATGGTTCTTGCGCCATCTGATTTCGGACGGATCGGCGTCGACGTCCTGACAGCCGGGGCTTGGATCACCAGTCCCGGGATCATTTGCGTCCTCAACGCGTTATGATCCTCATAAGACCGCGCGCAGCGGCAACCCGAAAGGCTGTCGCAACCCGTATGTGGGAGAAAGACAATGCCGGACAAGAAAACCATCGAGAAGGCCCGAAAGGACAAGCGCGAGGGCAAATCGCCGAGCACTCAGGCCGGCGAGTTCGTGCACGAGGAGATCGATAAAATCCGCCGCGGCGAGCACGGCGCGCGGTCGACCCAGCAGGCTATCGCCATCGGGCTTTCCGAGGCGAGGCGCGCAGGCGTAGACCTGCCCCCGCCCAAAAAGGCCAAGGTGAAGGAGAGCACGCGCAAGAGCGCCGAATACGCCTATGAGGCCGGCCAGGGCGAACGCACGCCGAAACGCCGCCCGCGGGTCTCGAAGGCCGTTTCCAAGGTGCTCGAGCACGAGCCGAAGAGCGCGGCGTCGCACGAGGCGCTCTCGCAGCAGGCCAAGCGTGCGGCCTCGCGCCGGACGGCTGAGGAGCGCTCGGCCGCCGCGAAGAAGGCCGCCGAGACGAAAGGCGCCAGCGGAAGGAAGGCGGCGGCGCAGAAGGCCGCCAGAACGCGGGCACAGCACGCATAGTTCAGGACGGCAGTTCGCCTCCTGGAAACCCGATATGGCCCAAACGACCGGCGAGATCGCCAGTCATAAACGCTTATCCCCGCCACACCCCTTCCCGGCGCAGATCGTCCATCGTGCGCGAAATACCTTGGCGCAGGATCGACACCATGTCGTCGATCTGCTCGCGCGTGATGATCAGCGCCGGGACATGACGCACATATTGATCAGCGGCCTGACCAGCAGGCCGAGCTCGCGGCAATGCGTGTCGATCCCGCTCCGCAGCTTGATCCGCCTCGCTTATGGCCCCGAGGCTCTGCTGTCGATGGCCGACTGAATAATTTTTCGGGCAGCAATGCGGCCGGCGACGATGGCGCCCTCGACATAGCCCGGAAATGACGGCGACAGCTCCGACGAGGCAAAATGGACCAGCGGAGCGCCCGCACGGATAATGCGTTCGGCATCAGTTGCCGTCGCATCGACGATCAGATCGCTGTAACCGCCGCCGCTCCAGCGATCCCCGGTCCAGTCGCGATAACTGAGATCGATAATGCCGGCCGCCTCGATACCGAGCGCCTCTTCCAGCTTTGACGTCACCTTTGCGCGTAACGCCGCGTCGTCCATATCCCGCCAGCGCTGCGCCAGCGGCCCGCCGATGAAGACGACAAGTGCTGCATGATCCTCGTCCCTGCTGGCATCGCAGGCAAAAAGCCCGTGCGGGTCGCGCCACATCACCATGCCGCTCAAGCCCCTGTCGCGCCAGAAAGCCTTGGGGTAGCGCACCAGCATCTTGATCACCGCGCCGCTTTGCCAGACGCTGAGGGCCCTCTTCAGCACAGCCGGCAGCGGCGGCACGAAATCCACTCTCGAGGCCATCATCGGCGGTACGGCGACCAGTACCGCTCGTGCCTCGATCGCGCCGGCAGGCGAAACGACGCGAACCCCTCCCGGGCCGTGCTCAATGGCCTCGACAGCTGTACTCAGCCGCAGTCGATCGCCGAGATCCCGCGCAAGATCATCCGCCAGCGAATGCATGGTTTCGCCCACGAAATACTGCAGCTCCGACACCTCGTTGGTGATGCGGCGATCATTGTCGATCAAGTACCACAGCGGCAGCCTTTCCATTGCCAGGCACCACAGGCCCTCGATCATCGACCGAAAGGCGGCCTTCGCATCGTCGGGATCGGCCTGGCGATCGAGCCATGCCGCGACCGTCAAGCCGGCAATGGTCGGGTCTGTCGGTGCGATCGCGTTCATCCGCTCGCGCATTCGCATCGCGGTGCCGTAAGTGCGCACGGCTTGCGCCTCGCTCATTCGCGGCTGCGTGACGAATTCGCCTGCGACATGGGTCTCGACCAATGTCTTGCCGCGCGCTCGCACCAACGCCATTAATTCCGGCATGTCTTCGCACAGGAACTGTCCGCCGCTGTCGATCCGCTCGCCGAGCCCGTTCTGCACGGCTTCGGCGCGGCCGCCGACACGGTCGCGGGCCTCGAGCAGCACGACATCGATGCCGGCGTGGTCCAATTCATGCGCGGCCGACAGGCCGGTGAAGCCGGCGCCGACGATCGCCACATCGGCTCGTTCGATCTTGAACTTCATTAGCCGGCCTTGATCTTCTCGAATGTCAGGGGCCGGATCATTGTCTTCATTGCTGGTCCCACCCTCTTTTTGATGGTTCACGCCGGCCTGGCACCGCGGGCTGCGGAGTTCGGATAGTGCTTGGGGAATGCCGCAGACAGGAACTCGTTCGCGGCCTGCAGCGCCGTCTCGCGTGTGGCGTCCTCGGTGCCCATCATCAAATGCAGCCACAGACCATCCAGCATGGCGCTGAGCGCCAGCGCCATGACTTGCGGCTCATAGGCATAGAAGCCGCTCTGCTTGAGCGCCGCGCAAAGATCGATGAAGATGTTCTGGTAGACGGCATCGCGTGCGCTGCTCAGCGCCTGATATTTCGGTCGCGATTTGGCCTCGCCCCAGAAGGCACACCAGGCAGCCAGCTTCCGCTTGTTGCAGATCGAGCGGTCGAAATCGGCCGCCACCAATGCCTGCAGCTGGCGGGCGGGATCATCGCCGGCACTTTGCAAGGCGCTGCGCCAATGCGCCGAATACTCGTCATGCATGTACCGCAAAGTGGCGACGAGCAGCTTCTCCTTGCTCTCGAAATGGAAATTGACGATGCCGCGCGACAGGCCGGCGCCGTCGGCGACGTCGGCCATAGTCGTTTCCGAATAGCCGCGCTTGGCCAATGAATCGATAGTCGCTTCGATCAGTTGAACCTGCCTTGTCTGCTTCGACGCTTTGCGGCCGCGCTTATCGGAATCGCTTTTTCGCGCCGGTTCGAGGAGGGCTTCGCGCGCCTCTGTTGTCTTCATCGGGTAACGGTCTCCAGCATCGCCGGCTAGCCGACCGGCTTCGGCCGCGAAGATCAGTGGGACGGTGTTTGGCACTGTCAAGCACCTTCTGCATGGCTGCCCATATTCGAATGTTCTCGTCGAGACTGCACCCTTATAGAAAACGACGTCGAAGGCGCCATCGGCGAAAGGCAGCGATCCCGGCACGCGGACCAGATCAGCGCCGCCGAGTCCGCCTGCAGCGGATCTTGAGTCGAGATCTACGCCAGGCGCGAGCTGCAATATCAAAAGCTGCTGAAGCGTGCCAAACTGGTGCCGCGGCTGGTCATCAAGCTCGGCCGCCGCACTGCCAATCGCCTGCGGATTTCTGAATATGGCCGACGACATCGACAGTCACGAAATCGACGCCGAAGCCGCCGAACAGTGGCAGCTGGTCAACACGCCGCTCGGCGAAAAATGGTCGGGCCGCACCCGCTATGCCGCGGCCATGTTCTTCTACAAGCGCGGCGAGATGAGCGCTGAAACGCTGGAGGTCTACCGCATTTGTGCGAGGCTGGATTCGACCGATCCGCTGCCGATCATCCGCGACCGCGGCATTGGCCAGGACTGGCTTAAACGCATGAGGTTCGAATAGTCCGCCTCCAAACTGTGTTCCGGACAAGCCGGCATCACCCGCTTAGCCGATGGTCTTTTCCAAGATGCCGAGCCAGTTGCGATAGGCGATCTTCTCGATCAGCGCGCGCCCGAAGCCGCGCGCCGCGAAAGCGTCGAGCAATCTTGGCAGGCCGGCAACGTCGCCTATCACGGCCGGGATCATGGCGCCGTCGAAATCCGAGCCCAGGCCGACGCCGTCTTCGCCCAGCGCCTGCAGCAGCGAATCGACATGGCGCACCATGATGTCGAGGCTGGTGTCGGCGTTCATCCTGCCGTCCTCACGCAGGAACCCGGTGGCGAAATTCAGCCCGACCATGCCGCCGGACTCGCGGATCGCGCCGAGCTGCCATTCGGTGAGGTTGCGCGAATGGCCGCAGATCGCGTGCACGTTTGAATGGGTCGCGACCAGCGGTGCGTCACTGATCTCGACGACGTCGCGGAAACCTTTTTCGTTGAGATGCGAAAGATCGATCATGATCTTCAGCTGGTTGCAGGCTTTCACCAGCGCCTTGCCGGCATCGGTCAGCCCCGGCCCTGTGTCGGGCGACGAGGGGAAGCGGAACGGCACGCCGTGGCCGAAGGCGTTGGGACGGCTCCAGACGATGCCGAGCGAGCGCAGGCCGGCTGCGTGGAGAACGTCGAGCAGGGTGAGCTCAGGGTCGATCGCCTCGACCCCTTCGATATGAAACACCGCCGCAATCGAGCCTTGCGCCATCGCCTTCCTCACATCGCCGGCGCTGCGGCAGACGGTAAGCGCCGAAGCCCGCTCCAGCCTGAACAGGATCGAGGCCATCGCTACGGTAGAGTTGAGCGCATCGGCGCGCGGAACCTCGGGCGGCAAGGGCTCGCTGTCGCTCGGCGCCAGCGGCACCGTACCGCGTTTGGATTTCTCGGCAGGCGGCGGGAAGATCGCGAACATGCCGCCGGCAAATCCGCCTTTCTTCGCGCGCGGCAGGTCGATATGGCCACCCGGCGTCCCCTCGACGAACAGCTTTTCGACGTCCGCATCCTTCGACTGGTAGAGCCTGAGCAGCGTGTCGTTGTGGCCGTCGAAGACGGGAACGAGATCGGATTCGGTCATGGGGGCCATTCGGTTGAAGTGGTCGGTCCGCAGAAGGCGAGCCGGTTGTTGCCAATACTTAGGCAAGACGGGCGCTCTGCGCAAATCCCGCATGTTTGCCTTGTGTTTGTACGCCGCCAATGGTCGAAGGGGCACGCGGTAAAGCCGCGCACCCTTTCTCCTGTCATTCATCGAGGGGCTGTCTCTTACCGCTTCAGCACGTCCGCCCATTCCGGATGGCGGCGGAACTGAGCATTGGCGAACGGGCAAAGCGGGATGATCGTCTTGCCCGCCGCACGCGCATCCTCGACGGCACGGGTGACCAGGCGAAGTCCCGCGCCCTGCCCGCGAAATGCATCCGGCACTTCTGTATGGTCGATGATGATCTGGTGCTCGCCGATCTTGGTGAAGGTCATCTCCGCCTCGGCGCCGTCCGGCCCACGCAGGAAGTAGCGGCCCTTCGAGCCGCGGTCCTCCAGTTCAATTTCCGGCAATAGGTCAGACATGGCTTGCGGTCCTTTCATCCGACGCCACGGCGAACAGCTGCCGCGCCGCCTCGATCTCGCCCGGCCGCACCTCATGGCCGCCGTCATGCCACTCGACTGTGACATCGGCGCCATCGGCGCGCAAATAGGCTTCGAGCCGCGCCGTCAAATTAGGCGGACAGATCGGGTCTCGCCTGCCGGCGGTGACCAGGATGCGGCTGCCGCCAAGGCTGCCCTTGACCTCCGGCTCGAACGGGATCAGCGGATGCATCAGCACCGTTGCGTCGAACAGCGACGGCTCGGCAAACAGCACCGAGGCCAGGATGTTGGCGCCGTTGGAATAACCCAGGCCTAGCACCGACGATGGCTTTGCCGCCTCGACATGCGCCTTGACGAAGCCGGCCATCTTGTCCGTCGCTCGCGTGAGGTCGCCCATGTCGTAAACGCCCTCGCCGGTACGACGAAAAAAGCGTGCGGCGCCTTGTTCCGAGACATCGCCCCGCGGGGCAACGATCGTTGCTTGCGGCGCAAGATCGCGCCCAAGCGACAGAAGCTGATCCTCGTCGCCGCCAGTGCCATGGAAGACGAAGAGCAACGGTCCGCCCGGCGAACCGGGCAGCACCTTGTGAATATACGAATCCTTGCTCATAACCTTGCCCTCAGTCTTCCAGTTTCTGCAGATGCTGCTCGAGATAGGGCCGCAAATGCTGGTGTTGCGACGGCAGTTTCAGCGCCTCGCCGAGATGGGCGGTATCCTCGTCGCGGTCGAAGCCCGGCTCGTTGGTGGCGACTTCGAACAGCACGCCGCCCGGTGTGCGGAAGTAGATCGCCCAGAAATAATCGCGGTCGATCACTGGCGTCACCTGATAACCTGTATCGAGCAGCGCCTTGCGCACTTCGAGCTGCTTGGCGCGGTTCTCGACGGCGAAAGCGACATGGTGGACCGAGCCGGCGCCGAGATTGGCGAAGCCGGCCCCTGGCAGCGATTCGATATCGACCACATCGGCGCCGTTGCCGTTCTTCACCGCCAGCCGCCTGACGTTGCCGGATTTGTCGACCTCCTCATAACCCATGAATTTCAGCAGCTCTTCGGTGGCGCCGCCATCTTTCAGCCTGAGCGACACCGAGTGGAAGCCGCGGATCGCCTCGTCGGTGGGGATGCCACCCTTGGCCCATGGCGCACGGCTGTCCGCTCTGTCCTCGACCAGCGCAAACCCGTCGCCGTCGGGACCGGCAAACGCAAGACGCTTCTCGCCGAACGTCTCCTCGCGTGACAGCCCGGTGACACCTTGCTCGGCTAACCGTTTCTCCCAATAGCCGAGCGTGCCCTCGGGCACCGAATAAGCGGTGGTGCCGACTTCGCCGACTCCATGGCGGCCTTTGCCGATTTTCGGGAACGGGAAGTAGGTCATCACCGAGCCGGGCGTGCCGACCTCGTCGCCGTAATAGAGGTGGTAGACGTCGGGTGCGTCGAAATTGACGGTTTTCTTGACCCGCCGCAGGCCGAGCGTCCCGGTGAAGAATTCATTGTTCTGGCGCGCATCGCTGGCCATCGAGGTGACGTGATGCAGGCCCTTGACCTGGTCGAGCATGTCTGTTGCTCCTTTCCTTGTGTCGGTGCGGCCCTTGCCGCTGTCCACCCGAATATGAGCATCCGCCTCCTGGCCGCAAAGGCGGCAAACACAGAATGGACTGTGCTGTTAAAGTGAACGATGAAGCAGGTTTTGTTCACCATTTGGCAAACTGGACCGGCTTGCATACTCGCCGAAATTGCGCTCCATGAGCGACGCATGTAGCCAGCATGAGGATACAGCGGTTGAGTGGAAAACGCCCCAACATTCTCCTGATCACCTGCGACCAATGGCGCGGCGGCTGTCTGTCAGCTGCTGGGCACAAGGTGGTAAGGACGCCGAATGCCGACGCGCTGGCTGCCGAGGGCGTTTTGTTCCGGAAGCACTATGGCGCCGCCGCACCTTGCTCGCCGGCGCGCGCCTGCCTCTACACCGGCCTTTACCAGATGAACAATCGTGTCTGCCGCAACGGCACACCGCTCGACGCCCGCCACGGCAACATAGCGCTCTGGGCGCGCGCCCTCGGCTACGATCCGACGCTGTTCGGTTATACCGACACCGCGCGCGACCCGCGCACGCTGGCGCCTGGCGATCCGCAGCTGAAGAGTTATGAAGGCGTGCTGCCGGGCTTTACCGTGCGCCAGCTTCTGCCCGAGCATCAGAGGCCCTGGCTGTCATGGCTCAAGGCGCGCGGCGTCGATGCCGGCGCCGGCTCCCCCGACATCCACCGCCCGGCGGGCGAAATCCTGGAAAACGACGGCGAGATCAGCAACGCCCCGCCAATCTATTCGAAGGACGAGACGCCGTCGGCCTTCCTGGCTGGCGAATTCATCCGCTGGCTCGGCGAGCAGGAGCACGATGCGCCGTGGTTCGCGCACCTTTCCTTCATCAGCCCCCATCCGCCCTTCATCGTGCCGGCGCCTTACAACACCATGTACGATCCGGCCGTCGGCCCAGCTTTTGACCGCGCTGAAAGCTGGCAGGCCGAAGCAGCAAGCCACCCCTATCTCGCCTATGAATTAGACCGGCAGGAACGGTCGAAATTCCGCCCCGGCTCGGAAGGTAAGGTGCGCGACTGGAGCGACGATAGTTTTCGCCGCATCCGGGCGCTCTATTACGGCATGATCTCGGAGGTCGACGCGCAGCTTGGCCGTGTCTGGCAAGCGGTCAAGGCGGCCGATGCATGGGACGACACCGTCATCGTGCTGACCTCAGACCACGCCGAGATGATGGGCGATCATTTCATGCTGGGCAAGGGCGGCTTCTTCGACGGCAGCTTCCATATTCCGCTGATCATTCGCGATCCGCGCCGCCGCAAGGCTGCCGGCAGCAGTGTCGACCGCTTCACCGAGGCGGTCGATTTGGCACCGACCTTGCTCGAGCTCACTGGGCTCGAGCTCACCGGCGGCGAAGTGCTGCCGCGGCTCGACGGCCGCTCGCTGGCGCCTTTCCTGGACGCAACGGAGCCGGACGATTGGCGCGATGCGGCGCATTGGGAGTTCGATTTCCGCTCGATCGCCGATGGTGATGCAGAACGCTATTTCGGTATCGGTCCGCGTCAGTGCAATCTCGCTGTCATCCGCACCCAAAAGTTCAAATATGTGAATTTCGGGGGCGGCCTGCCGCCCTTGCTCTTCGACCTGGAAAAAGATGCCGGCGAGCTGGCCAACGTCGCTGACGACCCAGCCTATCTGCCGGTGCGGTTGGAACTTGCCGAAAGGCTGCTTGCCTGGCGGGCCGAGCATCTCGACCAATCTCTGGCGCTCGCCGAATTGATGGACAATGGCGTTGCCGGCCATGTCGCCGGCTTTCCCTCGCCATAAACAAAGCCCGCGCCGTTGCCGGCGCGGGCTTCTATCGACCTGTGTGCTGCTTAGCGCATGATCATGCGCTGTTTGTCGCGGTTTTGCGCATAGCTGGCCTTGTCATAGGGGGCCTGCGCTTCGAGCTGCTCCTTGGTGAAGTTCGTGTAGAGATAGCGCTTGCCGTTCTTGTCGGTCATGAATTTCAGGTTGTCCATGCCGACCGCCACCTCCTTCTCGCCGACACCGAGGAACCCGCCGACATCGATAATGACTGCATCGACCTTTTTATCGGCGCCCAGCACGATATCGCCGATCTCGCCGACGTTGACATCGTTGGCGCCGTAAACGGTCGTTCCAACCAGATCCTCGGCCCGGATCTGGCCGATCGGCATTTCAGTCAACGTCGACTTGTCGATCGACCCGGTTTTGGTCTGGTCGGCCGTTGCGGGCGCTGGGGCGTTTTGAGCCGTCTTGCCGGCCTGGTCAGCGTTATTGGTCGTCGCAGTGTTGTTGGTCGACGCGGTGTTGCTGGCCATCACGGTAGGCGTGACGGTGGCAGGCGCATTGGCATCGTTCGAAGCAGTGGATGCCGGCGCCGGATCATAGGCCTTGCGGTTGAAGTCCGGCTGCGCCTGCAGCTCTTCCTTGGTGGTTTGCGCGACCAGCCAGCGATCGCCGTTCCTCTCGGCCCACTGCGCCTTGTCGAAATCATAGGCGACGTTCTTTTCGCCGATGCCGAGGAAGCCGCCGACGCCGATGATCAGCGATTGCGCTTTGGCTTCCTTGTTGATGACGATGTCGTTTACGTCACCGATGTTTTGGGCGTCGTCGCCGGTGCCGTTATAGACGGTCTCGCCGATGATATTGGTGGCGAGATTGCCTTCGGCGCGCTTCACTGGCTCAGCCGGCGCGGCAGGCGCTGGCGTTGTATTTTGCGCGCTGGTGGAAGCCGAAGGGGCGGCGGGTGCCGCATTATCGGCCGAAGCTGGCGGCGGAGGCGGATCGTAAGGCTTCCGGTCGAAATCCGGCTGAGCCGTCAACTCATCCTTCGTCGTCTGAGCTATCAGCCAGCGGTCGCCGTTCTTTTCTGCCCATTGCATCTTGCCGTAGTCGAAGGCGACATTCTTGGTTCCGATGCCCAGGAATCCGCCGACGCCGATGACGACGGATTTTACCTTGCCGCGCTCGTCGAAGACGATGTCGCTGACGTTGCCGATATTCTGGGCATCGGCGCCGGTGCCGTTATAGACGGATTCGCCGATGATGTTGGTAGCAAGGCTGCCCTCGGCCCGTTGCACCGGAGCGGCTGGAGCGGGGTTCTCTACTGCGGGTGGCTGCGCCGGCGCCGGGGTCGTCGCCGACTGCGCAAAGGCACCCGTCGCAATCAATGTTGCGACTGCTGTCGTGGTTAAAAGGGTGCGGATCATCTTAGTGTCTCCTCGTCGGTGATTTCGTGCACGCCCTGCCCGCCTGGCGTCACTGCGGGCGCAGCGTCTTCTGCATGTTCACAACGTTGTGACCACACTGTTGTTCCGAAAAAAGCCGTGGTGCACCCGGTACGATGTCAATGGTTCTCGGATTCACTGCGCTGGTCGAAAGGAACATTTTCTCGGCCGCGCCGTTCCACTCCCGGCTGGGACCCCGTCCCGGCCGGATAGGTGCTGGAAAAAATGGAACGGCCATGCGGTTTGCAGCGGTGCTGAACAAGGACGGCGGCACCCTGCGCACCATCGATCTTGAGGCCTTCGCCAGTCGGATGCGCAGCACGCTTGAGACTGCCGGCCACTCGATCGATATCGAAATCGTTGCCGGCAAGGATATCGTCGCCACACTGGACGGCGTAGCTTCCAGGCGCGGCATCGACGCCGTGCTGGCCGGCGGCGGCGACGGCACCATTTCGGCCGCGGCAGCCCGTTTGATGAATGGGGAGAAGGCACTGGCAATTCTGCCGGCTGGCACAATGAACCTTTTTGCGCGCGGCCTCGGCATTCCGCAGACCCTCGATGCGGCGCTGAAATCGTTTGCCGACGGCGAGGTGATGGCGATTGACATTGCAACAGCCAACGGCCGGCCTTTCGTGCATCAATTCTCGATCGGCATGCATGCCAGGATGGTGCAACTGCGCCAGAAGATGGAATTCGGCTCGCGGCTGGGGAAAATGCGTGCCTCGGTGCGAGCCGCTTGGGCAACGATCAACAACCCGCCGGCGATGAACGTAACGCTGACGATCGGCGAGGCCGAGATCAAAACCCGGATCACCGGTATCGGCATCACCAACAATCTGTTTGGCGAGGGCCACCTGCCCTATGCCGATGATCCGGCAGGCGGCGTGCTGGGCATCTATGTCACCGTAGCACGGCGGCGCGGCGAATTGATCAGGTTCCTCTTTGACGTCGCCCGTGGGAAATGGCGCGGCAACGAACATGTCGAAATCCATCAGGCAAACCGCGCCGTTTTGAAAATCCATTCGACGAACAGGAAAGTTCAGGCCGTCATGGACGGCGAACTGGTAAAGCTCGATCGCGAGACGACCGTCGAAATCCATCCGCGCGCGTTGAATGTTCTCGTCCCGGCGCGCGCCGCCGAGGCAAAGGTTGCCTGACGTGGGATGCCTGATGTGGGGCTGCGTGATGCGAGCTGGCACGAGCGATGGGGAGAACCTAGCCGCTGGGCGTGTTGCCCTGTTCGGTCTTCGGCGTCTCGATCATCCAGCCGTAGATTTCGGCGACGCCCCAGGCGATAAAGGCCAGCAGCAGCGCGGCGATCAGGATACGAAGGACATGCCGACCCCGCCGCCCTTGACGGGCTTTGTTTTCAGGAATGGTTTTTGGCATTGTCTGGCTCCATATTTGGCGCCGGCAGGCGTAACTGGCGGGGCGTTGGCTGGTAACGGTCCCCCGCAGCGAAAGTTCCGGCTCTGCAAGGCGGCAAACGGGCCGGTTGGCCTGATCAATCAGCGGAGCCGGCCACTGGGGGCATAGTGGACGACAATAGCCAGAACACGCCGGGTCTGCCGGCCGATATTCGCCGTGTGGTGGGCGCCGCGGACCGTCTTGCCGTGCTGCACGGCCTCGACGCGCTGGACAGGGCTGCCGACCCTGATTTCGATCGCATTGGCGGTCTTGCCGCTTCGGCGATGCAAACGCCTGTCGCACTGATCACGCTGCTCGACGCCGAGCGGCAGTGGTTCAAGTCCTGTATCGGCCTCGACCAGACCGAAACCGCGACCGAGACATCGTTCTGTGCCTATGCCATCGCAGCCGGCAACGTGCCGATGGTGGTGGCCGACGCGGCGGCCGATCCGCGGTTCAAAGCCAATCCGCTGGTCACCGGCGAGCATCATATCCGCTTTTACGCAGGCGTGCCGATCATGATCGACGGCGCGCTGATCGGCACGCTGTGCGTGCTCGACCGGAAGCCGCACGCGCATCCCTCCTCTGTCCAGCTCGACCAGTTGTCGGCGCTGGCTGGACTCGCCGCCAGCCTGTTCACGCTGAAGGATGCAACCCGCAGCGCGGCGATCGCCAAGGCCGCATTGGTTCGAGAGGAAAAGCGGCGCGCTATCGCGCTCGACGCGGCTTCGCTTGCCAGCTGGGCATGGGATATCCGCAGCGACATGATCGACTGCGACGTCCTGCTGCCCGAATTGTTCAACCTGCCGAAGTCGAACAGGCTGAGGGCGCGCGACATCCTGACCGCCATCGACCCGCGCGACGTTCACCAGACCGAAACACGCTTTCGCGACGCGCTGACCGGCAGCGATGACTATTTTGGCGAATACCGTGTCAGAGGCCTCGATCCGCCACGATGGGTCGCAACGCGCGGCCGCGTCATAGAGCGCGACGGCGAGGGCAAGCCGACGCTGATCTTCGGCGTCAATTACGACATCACTGAACGCAAGCTAGGCGACGAACGCCAACGGCTGTTGCTGCGCGAGCTCAATCATCGCGTCAAGAACACGTTGGCAACTGTACAGGCGCTGGCCACGCAGACCGTTCGCCATGCCCGCCAGCCAAGCGAATTCCTCGGCGCCTTCAGCGCCAGGCTGCAGGCACTGGGCGTTGCGCACAGCCTGCTGTCGGACCGCGAGTGGCGCGGCATCGGCATCCGCGAGCTGGTGCAGATCGAGGTAAAGCCGTTCCAAGCCGCCGGACAATCGCGGATGGCGATCTCCGGCGCCGATGTCTTGCTCTCACCCGACCAGGCAGTCGGACTCGGGCTGATCCTGCATGAACTGGCAAGCAACGCACTGCAATACGGGTCGCTCTCGGTTTCTTCCGGAAAGGTCGATCTCGATTGGAAGGTACAAGGCAGGAAGGGTGCACGGCGTCTGTTGCTGGCCTGGCGCGAAAGCGGCGGCCCGCGGGTTGCGCCGCCCGAACGCCATGGCTTCGGCTCGATCCTGATCCGCCGCAGCCTGGCCAAGGTCATTTCCAGCGAGGTGACCCATGAATTCCGGCCGGATGGCGTGGTCGCGGAAATATCGATTCCGCTCGAAGATTTGTAACGCCGGCATTTTGCGACCGGCGCCAGAACCGTTTGCCCTGAACTATCCCCTCCGAACTATTCGGGTTTGCCGGTATCCGGATTATCCGAGCCGCGCTTCACATTCTCGCGGTAGATGGCGTAGGCAGCGAGTGCTATCGCCGGGCCGAGAATGGCGCCCAACCCGCCCTTCGCCAGGCCACCTTTGCCCTTGAGCAGCGCCGGCAGCACGGCGAGTGCCGCAGTGATGCCGATAGCCTTCATGTCGGCGTTGCGTCGCTTCGCCCGGCGCCTGGCGCGCGAGCCGGCCGACATCCGGTAGACGAGCAGGATGAGACCGGCGATTGCCAGAAAGCCGATCCCGAAGCTCAGGCAAGCTGCCATCGGCCCATAGCGGGCCGCCGCCCAGATATAGGCCGCCCCGACGAGGAACCCGAGGCCGCACAGCGCCGCGAGCGCTGCGACCGAATAGACAATCGCAGCGACGCGCACGCGTTGCACCGCCGCAATGGTTTCGCCCGAGGCAAGGCCCGAGATCAGCGATGCAAGCATTCCCATGCGTGCAGAACTAGCGGCGCGCGAGAAGCGCGAAGAGGAATCCGACGCCTGCGGCGATCGCCAGCGAAGTCACCGGTTTTTCGCGCATATGCGCTATCATCTGCGCCTCGATGTCCCTGGCGTTGGCGCGCAAGCTATCGAAAGCTGCCTCGCCTTGGGTTCGCAACTGCTCGACGCCTTCGGCGGCGGCTCGCCGCGCTGCCCCGTAGCCATGTTCGCCAGTTTTGGCCAACAGCTTGGTAAGTTGATC
This sequence comes from Mesorhizobium sp. M1142, assembly GCF_040318565.1. Taxonomy (NCBI): domain Bacteria; kingdom Pseudomonadati; phylum Pseudomonadota; class Alphaproteobacteria; order Hyphomicrobiales; family Phyllobacteriaceae; genus Mesorhizobium; species Mesorhizobium sp. M1142. The sequence continues at coordinate 271,678 of NZ_JAMYMK010000003.1, read as the reverse complement.
GATGTCGGCCTTCAATTGTGCGATGTCGGCCTCAATATCGGAATTCGTGCGGGCTTCGTTCCCGGCCTTACCTGCGGCAGTCGCCATTGCTTCACTCTCCATGATTTTGCTCGGTCGAAACGCCCGACAGACCCCAAGGTTCCGGCGCGAACCTCTTCTAACCCTATCTCCGGCAGCGCGCGTTGCAAATGCCTTGCATGGGCCGAGGCCGACGCATCCGCGCCGGCACGTCTTTTTTAAATGACAGCATGCCAAATAACGATCATGACTTCCCTCGTTTCACGATACGCATTTAAGGAGATATTGCTGCGTGCGCGCATCACTTGACGGTTTGCGGATTCTTATCCTGGAAGATGAGTTCCTGATTGCCATGGATATCGAGCAGCTTTGCCGCGACTACGGCGCGCTCAATGTGGTCATCGCCCGTGATCTGACTGAGATCGAACAGCAAGACGTTGCCGCGCAGTTCGATGTCGCCATCGTCGACCTCATGCTGAGCGGCGTTTCGACGCTCCAATTTGCTTCGCGGCTGCGTGAAGCGGGCATCCCGTTCGTCTTCGCCTCGGGCTATTCGGATACCGATGAGATCAAGAAATCCTTTCCCGGCGTCAGGCTGGTCACCAAGCCCTATTCGGGAGACGATCTCCTCGAGGCAGTGGCGGCGGCCTGCAGGCGAACGCCTCTCCGCTGAGGCGCGGAGCGGTTCGAACACGCCGCGCCTCACGCAGCCGTCGACCCGGTTACCTGAGCCGAAATTGCGTCCGGGCCATACTCGTCTTCACCGGAGATCTTCAGGATTTCCTGCAGCCGTGTGCGGGCGCGGCTGACGCGGCTCTTGATCGTTCCGACGGCGCAGCCGCAGATCTCGGCCGCTTCCTCGTAGGAGAAGCCGGACGCGCCGATGAGGATAATGGCTTCGCGCTGGTCTTCTGGCAGCAATTCGAGCGCGCCGCGAAAGTCCTCGAGGTCAAGCTGGCCGTGCTGGGCCGGGTGAACGGCAAGCCTGGCCGTCATGACGCCATCGCTGTCCTGCACCTCGCGGCCGCGCTTGCGCATCTGCGAATAGAATTCGTTGCGCAAGATCGTGAACAGCCATGCCTTCAGATTGGTGCCGGGCTGGAAGCTTTCATGCTTGTCCCAGGCCTTGACCAATGTTTCCTGCACCAGGTCGTCGGCCTTGTCGGCGTTTTGCGTCAGCGACACGGCAAAAGCCCGCAGGCTCGGGATCGAGCCGAGCAAGTCGGTCTTGAAGCCCTGGGAGACGGCCGCCATGCCTCAGTCCTTCTTTTGTACAGGTTCGGCCTTTTCCAACTGGCTGAGCAGTTGGGCGAAGCGATCCGGCACATTGTCGGAGACCAGCTCGTCGTAGTATTGTTTGAGTTTGCGGCCGATTTCCGAGTTCGGCCCAAGCGGGTCGCGGGAAGCAGCCCGGCGCCCGTTGCCAACGCCACCCATGGTAGCTTTCGTCATGTTCTTCATTCGCCCTTTTGTCCCAGCCTTAAGCCGCCCTTCAACACATAACGCAAGGCAAGCGGCAGCCTCGTCTGGTTGCCCAACCCGCCCTTAAACGCCAGCCCATATACTTAGTTCCGCATGATCGGAACTTTTTCGCAGAACCTGCGTTTTCACCTTTGGGCCCTGCGAACCGTTTTTAGCTGTAACATGCATCACGTCATATGAGGGAGACGTCCAATATGAGCCTATCAGCAACCATCGCTCCGCACCTGCCGTTCCTGCGTCGCTTCTCGCGCGCTGTATCCGGATCGCAGGAGAGCGGCGACGCGCTGGTCGCCGCAATGCTCGAGGCCATCATTGCCGATGTCGACATCTTTCCGAACGCATCGAACGACCGCATCGCGCTCTACAAGGTCTTTGCCAAGCTCTTCACCTCAGTGGCCATTCGCGTTCCGCAGGAGCATGCCCAGTCGGCATGGGAACAGCGTGCCGCGGCCAATCTGAATGCAATTGCGCCTCGTCCCCGCCAAGCCTTTCTGCTGGTCGCGGTTGAAGGCTTCAGCGAAGACGAGGCGGCGGAGATTCTCGACGTCGACGAACAGGAATTCTCCGAACTTCTCGCGCAGGCGAGCAACGAGATCTCCCGCCAGGTGGCAACCGATGTGCTGATCATCGAGGATGAGCCGCTGATCGCCATGGATATCGAGGAAATGGTCGAAAGCCTCGGCCACCGCGTCGTCGGAACGGCGCGCACCCACGCCGAGGCGGTGGCGATGTTCGGCAAGACGCGGCCAAAGATGGTGCTTGCCGATATTCAGCTTGCCGACGGCAGTTCGGGCATCGCGGCCGTCAATGAGATCCTGTCGTCCACCTCGGTGCCGGTGATCTTCATCACCGCCTTTCCCGAGCGCCTGCTCACCGGCGAGCGGCCGGAACCGGCTTTCCTCGTCACCAAGCCGTTCAACCCGGATATGGTCAAGGCTCTTATCAGCCAGGCCCTGTTCTTTGACCGGCACGCGAAAGCCGCGGCATGAACAGCGGGCGGCCGAGTTGCCGCCGCCAGGGTGTGGGATAGCCACTCTTCTTGGACCCGAGGGGGCGTGACGCCGGCTTAACATACGCAGCCAACTGCTGCCGAACCTGACGAGGACCTTTTCGCACACATCGCAGCAATTCGGGCCGTAACGATTTTCAGCATCGTCTTTTTCGGGAAATGGTGGAACAAACGGAGGCGAATCACGTTTTCACCGCAGCATTGGAAGGAGATGGATCATGCTTTACTGGGCGCTCGTATTTCTAGTCGTGGCGATCATCGCCGGTGCGCTTGGTTTCGGCGGCATCGCTGGCACTTCGGCCGGCATAGCGCAGATATTGTTCTTCATCTTTCTCGCCTTCCTGATCATATCGCTAATTGCCGGCCTGATCAGACGGGCGTGAATGCCAGCGGCCATTCAAGCGAACACTGGAAGCCGCACCCCTCAAACGGTTTCCAGCCACCGCCGGGCAGTGTCCTCCAACGGGATGCCGCTCGGCGGACCGCTTTTAGGGCTTGATCCGCAGCTCCTCCTTTTGGAACCCATTTTTCCGTGAGCCGTTCAGCCTGACGTGGGTTGAGCAAAATTGACCGATGCGTTCCAGAGTCGGAAAAATGAAAGACCGCGGCCGGAGTGATGAGATCATCGCTTTGCATCCCGGAATGCAGCTTGGCCGGGTCCTTCTCCATGCACTGCACAATACCGGGATTTCCGTTCTATACCAGGATCGCGAGATGAAAACTGTGTGGGCGCGCAACATGCGCGCACCATGGAATTCCGATGCCTCCGACAACAACGGCATCTTGCCACCGGCGCAGGCAGAGCGTATCGGCGCCGCCAAGCACGACGTCATCGTCTCCGGCAATCCTCAACATCTCGAACTCAGCGTGCCGGCCGATGATGGCGCCCGCTGGTTTCAGGTGTGGATCGACGCCGACCGCAGCGACACCGGCGCGGTGCAGGGCGTCGTGACCACCATGGTCGAAACAACCGAGCAGAAACGCCGGGAGCAGACGCTGAAGGCGCTGCTGCGTGAAGTCAGTCATCGCTCCAAGAACCTTTTGGCCATCATCCAGAGCATCGCCACCCAGACAGGCCGTTATTCCGGCAGCATTGATGATTTCCTGACGCGTTTCCGTGGCCGATTGCAGTCGCTGGCCTCCTCGCAGGACCTAGTCACGTCATCCAACTGGCGGGGCGCAGCGCTGCGCGAGCTGGTTTCCGGTCAGGTCGGCAGGTACGGCGCGGACCCTTTACACAGCCTGCGTTTCCGCGGCGCAAATCCATATCTCAACCCCAATGCCGCCTTGCACATCGGCTTGGCCATGCATGAGCTCGCCGTCAATTCGGTCAGCTATGGCGCGCTGTCGCGCAGCGACGGTTTCGTCGAGGTGACGGCCGATCTGACGGCAGCTTCCGCTGGCGAGCCTGCGCTGTCGCTGACATGGGCAGAAGCGATCGGAGCCAACGACAATCAGCGCAGCGAGAAGCGTTTTGGCAGCGTCGCGCTTGAACGCGTCGTACCCACATCGTTGAATGGAACGGCGACACTTGAGATCACCGGGAACCGCCTCGAATACCGCCTTCTTGTTCCTCACGGCAATTTCGAGACGGATTGAACGAACGGCGGCCGCCGCGAGAAGGGTTCTGCGCATCGCCAACTTTAACCGACTGTTCACCATAAAGTCCGATCCTGTCCGACGTGTCGATCCATCGATTGAGTTTGGCACAAAATGAAAGGAATGGGCCTTGACGGCTGCCGACTTGAACAGACTGGAACAGGCCGCTCGTGTCTCGATGGGCGGTTTTCAGGATCCCGAAGCGTCCGCAGCGCCCGCGCCTCGTGCTTCGCCCCTCCGCTTCGCCGCCGTCGCGCTTATGGCCGCGATCGTCCTGACCGCAGCGTCCCAGTTGATCTGATCGAGTTCGCCTCTGCTTGATCGCTTTGAAACCACTGCCCGAGTACTGGCCGTGCCCATTCGCGGTCACCGACCTGCAAGGCCAAGCCCAACATCTCGTCGCCAAATGCCTTGCCGTCGATCCGGCGCTCGAGGACGACTATGAACGTGCGTCCCGACGGCACGCTCGATGCGTCCTTGGAGATTTCCGGGTTCGTGGTAGCATCGAACGGCGCACGCCCCGAAAAAGACTATCTTAATCAACAATGAAATCGTGCGGGCAAAGGCCGTACTTTCATGCTAAATGGCGGCTGGAGCTTATTAAAGTGAGGACAAAAGTGAGGATGACTTCATGCGGAAGATGATTATTGCCATGGTTGCCGTGGTTGCGGTCAGCGGCTGCACCACCACGGAAGAGAACGTGGGTATCGGCACTGTGGGCGGCGCGCTCATTGGTGGCGCTGTCGGCGGCGGCAAGGGCGCTTTGATCGGCGCTGGCGCTGGTGCGATTGGCGGTCTGCTGGTTCGCCGTCTGCAAAATGGCTACTGCCAATACAGAGATCGTCACGGCCGGATTTACACAGCTCGCTGCAACTAGTTTCGAGCTCCAGGCGAATAGCAAACGCGGAGGCAGGCCACCTGTCTTCGCGTTTGCCCTTTGAAGCGCTGTTGCGACGCGGCCCGCGAGAGGCGTTTCAGGCCGGCAGCGGAACCCTGATTTCCACGTTCAAACCATCTTCGCGAAAATCGCGCCTGATTGTGCCACGCAATTCGCGTGTGATGTTGAGATCGATCAGTCTGGTGCCAAAACCGCTCTTTGCCGGTGTCGCGAGCTTCTTCTGACCGGCCTCGCGCCAGTTGAGGGCCAATGTCCGGGCGCCGCTACGGCCTTCGAGCGACCAGTCGACCTTCAGCGCACCGACTGAATTGCCGGCTTCGCCATGCTTCAGCGCGTTAGTCGCCAGTTCGTGAAAGACGAGGCCGAGTGCCTGCGTCGTCTTTTCATCGAGAAGAACCTGCGGTCCCGACAGCAGCCCTTCAGGAAGCTCACTGCCGAACACCTGGCCTAGCTCGATGCGCAGCAGGTCGCCGAGATCGGCTTTCTGCCAGCGTGAGCGCGTCAGCATGTCCTGGGAAGCCGCCATCGCCTGCAGCCGGGCCGAGAAAGAAGCCGAGAATTCCTGGACGTCGGTAGTGTGCGATGCTGTCTGGCGCGCGATTGCCAGCACCCGCGTGATCGAGTTCTTGATGCGATGCTTCATCTCCTGCAGCATCAGGTCTTTTTCCAGCAGGCTCTTTTCGGTCGTTTCGTGAAGCAGCGAGATCGCCTCATAGGCCCGCTCCTGATAGCGGGCCACCAGCGCGATGGCGCCCGCAAGCAGCAGTCCGAACAATCCGAGCATCACCGGGATGGCGCGCGAGGAAGGTTGCGAGAAAGCACTTGTCGGCCTGAACAGGACGACCCACGGCCGGCCGGCGACGGTGATCTTGCGGGTGACCAGCAGCCTGTCGCCGAGGCTCGAAACAGGCGGCGTTTCCGATTGGAACAGCAGGTTGTCGCTGTCCACCGTGCCGTCATAGATCTCGGTGTTAACCGGCAGCAATGGTGCCCGACTGAGCGCAGCCTGGAACAGGTCACGGGCGCGGAAGGCCGCATAAAGGAGGCCGGCAGTCGAGGATCTCGTCGCGTTCACGGCGTCCGGCGCGGTTTCGACATTGAGCCGGACGAAGACGAGGAACCCGGTAAAGGTCTGCGCGGCACCCGTATCCTTGCCGAGCTGCACGAGCCCGCTGGCGTGCTGCTGGTCGTCGGCCATCGCCTTTTCGATCGCCTCGCGCCGCGCCGGCCCGGTGAACATGTCGTAGCCGATGCTGGATTTGTTGGACGGATCCAGCGGTTCGAACAGCACGATGGGCGTACGCCACGGTAAGTTCGTGTCGGGGTAGATCGGGTGGCTTGCGCCGTGATCGTGCAGGATGTCGCGCTCGACCGCCGCCTCGTTGCCAGTTTTCGCCAGGCGGAGGAAACCGATGCCGCGCAGACCGGCGAAATTATTGTCGATGTCGAGCGCGTTGAAGAAAGCCTTGAACTCGCCTTGCGAGATACCGCCATTGCGCGCGTCGAACAGCGCTCGCGTTGCGCGCAGCAGCGACAGGTCCAGGTCGATGCGGCTTTCGATCCGGTTAAGCGCGTCGTCCGCCGTCGCCTCGAATTTAATGCGGGCCGCCTCCTGGGTGGCAAAATAGGCAAAGCCCGCCATCGTCAGGCTGATCAGCGCGACGGCGATAAAAGCGACGGTCGGAAACAGCTTCTTCAATTGCAGATACGTCCCGTGGACGGTTCGGCATCTTTATGGGCAAGTCCCGACGCCAACACAATGCCCAGGCCAAAGCATGGTGACGACTGGCACATTTTGGCGGCTTGTGATTAGCCGGCTAATTCTCGTTCATGCGGCGATCTTCAGCGCGCCCGGCCCCGGAATGGCGCCGGGTGGGCACTTGCCGAGGATGATCATACCGAGCACTTCGTCCTGGGTGACGTCGGTTGTGCGCGCCGTGCCGACAACCCGACCGTTCTTCATGACGCAGACACGGTCGGCAAGCTCGAACACGTCGTGAATATCATGGCTGATCAGGAAGATGCCGATGCCGTCGGCCTTGAGCTGCTTGACCAGTTCGCCGACCTGCGCCGTCTCTTGCGGCCCAAGTGCCGCCGTCGGCTCGTCCATGATCAGGATGCGAGCATTGAACAGGATGGCGCGGGCGATCGCCACCGACTGCCGCTGGCCGCCCGACAGCTTTACCACCGGCTCCTTGAAGCGTTGGAAACGCGGATTGAGCCTGCCCATCACCTTACGCGCCTCGGCCTCCATGGCGACGTCGTCGAGCGTACCCCAGCCGGTCATCAGCTCGCGGCCGAGAAAAAGGTTGGCGGCCGCATCGACATTGTCGGCCAGCGCAAGCGTCTGATAGATCGTCTCGATGCCGTACTTCTTGGCGTCGCGGGGGTTGGAGATCGAAGCCTCCTCGCCGTTGACGAAAATCTGGCCCGCATCGCGCTTATAGGCGCCGGACAGGATTTTTATCAACGTCGATTTGCCGGCACCGTTGTGGCCGAGCAAAGCCATCACCTCGCCCGGGAAAAGATCGACCGAGGCATCGTCGACGGCGCGAATGCCGCCGAAGGCGATCGAGATGTTGCGCATGTCGATCAGCGGCGTGCCCGTGGGAGCGGTCTTGTCGGCCATGATCGTTCCTCCTCCCTAAACGCGTTTGCGATAGACGGTATCGAGCCAGACCGCGAGCACCAGCACGGCGCCGACGACGATGCTCTGCAGCGGTGAATCGATGCCGAGCAGCACCATGCCGGATTGCAGCGACTGCATCAAAAGTGCGCCGAGCATGGCGCCGAGCACCGTGCCGGAGCCGCCTGCAAGTGACGTGCCGCCGATGACCGCGGCGGCGATGACCAGCAGTTCGTCTAGCGTGCCCAGCGCATTGGTCGACGAGTTCTGCCTGGCTGACGAGATCGCCGCGGCGATCGTCGCCAGCACGCCCATGATCATGAACACCTTCATGGTCACCCAACGCGTGTTGATACCGGCAAGGTTGGCGGCTTCCGGATTGCCGCCGATGGCGAAGACATAGCGGCCGAAACGGGTACGCTTGGTGATGAAGGTCATGATCAGCCCGACGGCCACAGCCATCAGCACGGGTATGGCGATGCCATGGGCGATGAACAGCCCGCCTTCGGGAACTGTTATATTGTTGGCCGCCGCGTATCTGTTCACGATGCCGACCGGCCAAGGATAGGAATTGGCGAGCCATATGGCGCCCATGATGACAGCGCAGGTGAGGACACCGAGGAACGTCTCGGCCCAGATCGGGCGCAACGGAAAGCGGAACCGCTTGCGCTGCACCCGTCCGTTGAGCAGCATGAACACAACCGCCAGGCACGCGATAATTCCGACGATCCAGCTCCATCGCGCGCCGATCGAACCCGCCGGCCCACCGCCCATCAGCTGGAAAGTGGCATCAAGCGGCGCAATCGTCTGACCGCTGGCGACCCACCATGCGGCACCCCGCCAGACCAGAAGGCCGCCCAGCGTCACGATGAAGGCCGGCACCTCGAGGTAAGCGATGATGTATCCCTGGAACGCTCCGATCAGAAGGCCGAGCGCCAGGCCAATGGCCAGCGCCAGGATCCAGATCCAGGGGTTGCCGAGTTGTAGACCGATCATTCGCACCAGGAAATGCACCTGCGCAAAGCCCATGACCACGCCGATCAGGCCTTCGGCGGAACCGACCGACAGGTCGATATTGCGCATGACGATAACCAGCACCATTCCGGCGGCCATTATGGCCACGGCGGAAGTCTGCACCGAGAGGTTCCAGAGATTGCGTGGCGTCAGGAAGGTCCGGCTGTCGAAGTCGAACGGATTGACGCCGAGCCGTACGCTGGAAACGACATGCAGGCCGACCCAGATGACCAACAGCGCGCCGACCATGCCGAGCATGCGGGTGTCGATCTCGGTTGCCTTGAGAAACCGGGCAACGATGCCGAGCTCGGATTCCCGCGCCCGGTCTGCCGTGCTGTCGACCGGCGTGTTGGAAGTCGTGTCGGTCATCATGTTTCTCCCGCCGGGTTGCCGTCTGCCGCGGATGCCGGAAGCAGCCTAGAAGTTATCCGCCGGAAGCGGAAAAACAATTCTTTTTGAAAAAACGCCGCGGCGAGCGGCCGCGGCGTTCGGACTTCTCGGAAACGTCGGCTCAGTTGCAGACCGCAACAGTGCCAGCCGCCACGCCGGCGCAGACCTCTTCTTTCTTGATCCAGCCGGCGTCGATGACGACGTTGAGGTTATCCTTGGTGATGGCGACCGGAGTCAGGAACAGCGACTTGACCGTGTTGCCGCCGGGCGTGGTGAAATCCTTCACGCCGGCAATGTCGGTCATCTGCTTGCCGTCGGCAAGCTGCGAGGCGATCTCGGCGGCGTTCTTGCCGAGCTCGCGCGCGTCCTTCCACACCGACACGGTCTGTGTGCCAAGCGCGATGCGGTTCAGTGCGGCGTGGTCGCCGTCCTGGCCCGAGACCGGAACCGATCCGGCCAGCCCTTGCGCCGTCAGCGCGGCGACGACGCCACCGGCGGTGCCGTCATTGGCCGCGACCACGGCATCGACCTTGTTGTCGTTGGCGGTCAGGAACTGTTCCATGTTCTTCTGAGCGTTGGCCGGCAGCCAGCCGTCCGTATAGGCCTCGCCGACATTCTTGATCTTGCCGCTGTCGATGGCCTCCTTCAGCACCTCCATCGAACCGGCAAACAGGAAATCGGCATTCGGATCGGAACCCGAACCCTTGATGAAGACGTAGTTGCCTTCCGGCTTCACCTTGAAGACTTCGCGGGCCTGCATGCGGCCGACTTCCTTGTTGTCGAAGGTCAGATAGAACACGTCCTTGTTCTCGATCAGCCGGTCATAGCCGACGACCGGGATGCCTTCGTCCAGTGCCTTCTGCACGGCCGGCCCGATGGCCGAGGCATCCTGTGCCAGGATGATCAGCGCATTGGCACCCTGCGAGATCAGGCTCTCGACGTCGGTGAGCTGCTTGCCGGGGTTGGACTGTGCGTCGGCGGAAATATACTTGTCGCCGGCGGCCTCGATGGCCGCCTTCATTGCGGCCTCGTCGGTCTTCCAGCGCTCTTCCTGGAAGTTCGACCAGGAAACGCCGATGACCTTGTCTTTCGCCTGCGCCACCGACGCCAGCGCCAGCGTCATGGCGACACCCGCCAGAATGGCGGTCGTGAATTTCTTCATCATATCCTCCCTGCGCCGCGTACGGCGTGACCAATTGCTCAACGACCAGCTTAGAAGCTCTAATTTTTTCGAGCCTCGAAAAAATACTGGCCCGATCTCCGGCTGCTGTCAACATCGATTGTGATGGATTTTGATGACTGTGCGAGTTTTTTCGAGCGTCGGAATAAACGATGACAGCGCCACCTGCATCTGACACTATTTGCCGCATCCGACACTATTTGTCGGACATTACCGACGGCTTCCGGTTCATGAGCGGCCGCGGCAACCGGGAGGAAAGCAAAACGATGTCGGTCGGAATCCGCCACGACGATTTGCGCCGGCGCAACCGGGCGATGGTGATCTCGGCGGTGCGCCGGGCCGGCCAGCCGTCGCGTACGGAGATCGCAGCCACCACCGGCCTCAGTCATTCAACCATATCGGCGATCTCCTCCGACCTGATACGGGAAGGCATCCTCGCCGAGAGCAAGGCAAGTGAGGCCGTTTCGTTGAAACGCGGTCGTCCGCAGGTCGGCCTCGCCCTCAACCCGGAAGCGGCGGCGGTGCTGACCGTGGTGTTGTCACTGAATTTCCTGTCGGCCGCCATTATCGACTATGCGGGACAGGTGGTCGCCGAGGAACAGCGCCGGCTGGACACGCTGACCATGCCGCGCGACGAGCTGATCCGCGAATGCATGGCCATCGTCCGGCGCCGGCTCGAGGACCCAGACCTTGACGCCCGCAGTGTCGCCCGCATCGCCCTGGCGATTCAGGGCATTACCGACTCCCCTGCACGCGCCATGCTGTGGTCGCCGATCACGCCGCAGACCGACATCGCCTTTGCCGACATGCTGGAAGACGAATTCGGTATCCCGGCCACGGTGGAGAACGACTGCAATATGATGGCGGTGGCTTTGCGCTGGCGCGATCCGGATCGCTATCGCGACGACTTCATCGCCATCCTGCTTTCGCATGGCATCGGTATGGGGCTTGTGCTGAAGGGCGAACTGTTCACCGGGACGCATTCCTCGGGCGGCGAATTTGGCCACATGATCCATCGTCCGGGCGGAGCGCTCTGCCGTTGCGGGCGGCGCGGCTGCATCGAAGCCTATGCCGGCAACTATGCCATCTGGCGCAACGCCAGGCAGATGAGCGAAGACAGCGAACCTATCGCCGACGTCAGCGACGCCGACATGCGCGCGCTGGCCGCCCGCGCGCGCGAGAAGGATGGGCCGGAACGCGAGGCCTACCGCAAGGCCGGCGAAGCGCTGGGTTTCGGTCTCGGCTCGCTGTTCGCGCTGATCGATCCGGCACCGGTCGCGATGGTCGGCGCCAGTGCCGCCGCCTTCGATCTGATCGAGCCGGCCTTGCGCAAGGCCATCGCCCAGACCGCCGGCGGCCAGCACTCGGGCTCGATCTCCTTCGATACCGAGCCGAACGAATTGCCGCTGATCCGCGAAGGCTGCGCGATGCGGGCGTTAAGCTTCGTCGACCAGGAGATTTTCGCGCCGGGCGCGCAAATGAGGCCCGGCGTCAGAAAGAACGTCGCCTGACCAGGCGGGTCAATCTTCCCTGATCGCATAGCCGGCACCGCGGATGGTGCGGATGACATCCGGCATGCGGCCGTTATTGACGGCTTTACGCAGCCGCCCGACATGGACGTCGACGGTGCGTTCGTCGATGTAGATCGTCTCGCCCCAGACATTATCGAGCAACTGGCTACGCGAGAAGACGCGGCCCGGATGCCGCATCATGAACTCGAGCAACCGGAATTCGGTCGGCCCGAGCCTGATTTCGCTCTTCTTGCGATAGACCCTGTGCGATTCGCGATCGAGCACGATGTCGCCGACCTTCAGCACGCTGGACAGCACTTCCGGCTTGGCGCGCCGCAGCAGCGCCTTGACCCTGGCCATGAATTCCGGCGTCGAAAACGGTTTGACGAGATAGTCGTCGGCGCCGGTCGAAAGACCGCGCACCCGATCGCTCTCCTCGCCGCGCGCGGTCAGCATGATGATCGGCAGCCGCTCGGTTTCGGGGCGCACGCGCAACCGGCGGCAGAGCTCGATGCCGGAAACCGCCGGTATCATCCAGTCGAGCACCAGAAGGTCGGGCACATTCTCCTGCAAACGGATCTCGGCTTCGTCGCCGCGTGTCACCACCTCGACCTGGTAGCCTTCGGATTCGAGATTGTAGCGGAGCAGCACGCCCAACGGCTCCTCGTCCTCCACCACCATTATGCGTGGTGCGATCATCGGCTGGGCACCCCCATCATGTCACCGGCGCGGACATTGTCGTTTCGTCCTGCTTCGGACGATTGACCGGCAATTGTTCGCCGGTCAGCACATAATACGCATTTTCGGCGATGTTGGTGACATGGTCGCCGATCCGCTCGAGATTCTTGGCGCAGAACAGCAGATGCGTGCAAGCAGTGATGTTGCGCGGATCTTCCATCATGTAGGTTAACAGCTCGCGGAACACGGACGTGTATTTGACGTCGATACGCTCGTCGGCGGCGCGCAGCTTGGCCAAGGCGGCCGCATCGCCTGCAGCATACTCCTCGATGACGCCCTGCACCTGGATGAGCACTAGCTGCGCCATCGCATCGATGGAATGCGATAGGTCGCGCGGCGTGGCGCTGAGGCCGACCGCGCTCACACGCTTGGCGATATTCTTGGCAAGGTCGCCGATGCGTTCGAGGTCGCCGGCCATGCGGATCGCTCCGACGACATGGCGCAGATCGTGAGCCATTGGCTGGCGCTTGGCGATCAGGGTGATGGCGCGATCGTCCAGTTCGCGTTGACGCGCATCCATGATGGCGTCGTCGGAGACGACGCGTTGCGCCAGCACGTTATCGGAATTCAACAGGGCCTTGGTCGCCCCGCCGACCATCGAACCGGCGAGGTCGGCCATGTCGCGGATCAGCTTGCTGATCTGCTCGAGATCCTCGTCGAAAGAAGCGACTGTGTGTTCGCCCATGGTCCTGTCCTCATATGCATGATCGGAACGGCTCAGCCGAAGCGGCCAGTGATGTAGTCCTGCGTGCGCTTCTCGCGGGGCGACGTGAATATCTTCTCGGTCCGGTCGAACTCGACCAGTTCACCCAGATACATGAAGGCGGTCTGGCGCGACACGCGCGCCGCTTGCTGCATGTTGTGGGTGACGATGACGATCGTGTAGTCGGCTTGCAGCTCGTCGATCAGTTCCTCGATCTTGGCCGTCGACAGCGGGTCGAGGGCCGAAGCCGGTTCGTCGAGCAGAATGACTTCCGGCTTCACTGCCACGGTGCGGGCAATGCAGAGCCGCTGCTGCTGGCCGCCGGACAGGCTCAAGCCGCTGGCGTTTAGCTTGTCCTTGACCTCGCTCCACAGCGCGGCCCGCTTCAACGCTTGCTCGACGCGGCCGTCCATCTCGGACTTGCCGAGATTCTCGTAGAGCCTGACGCCGAAGGCTATGTTCTCGTAGATCGACATCGGGAACGGCGTCGGCTTCTGGAATACCATGCCGATCTTTGTCCTGAGGAGGTTGAGATCCTGCGACCGGTCGAGAATGTTCTTGCCGTCGAGCAGCACCTGGCCCTCGGCGGTCTGTTTCGGGTAGAGCTCGTAGATGCGGTTGAAGACGCGCAGCAGCGTCGATTTCCCGCAACCCGAAGGGCCGATGAAGGCCGTGACGCTGCGCTCGGGCAGCGACAGGCTGATGTCCTTCAGCGCCTTGCTCTGGCCGTAGTAGAAGTTGAGGTTCTTGACCTCGATCTTCGTCTTCTCGGTGACCGTTTCGGTCATCGTCATGTCCGGGGACAACATCTGTGTCATCTGTCCTCTCTGCGTCCGGTAAGGCTGCGGGCGAGGATGCTCAAGCCCAGAACCGTCAGGGTGATTATGAGTGCGCCGGTCCACGCCAGTTGCTGCCATTCCTCGTAAGGGCTGAGAGCGAACTGGAAGATGGTCACCGGCAGGCTGGCCATCGGCGCGTTGATATTGCTGCTCCAGAACTGGTTGTTGAGCGCGGTGAAGAGCAGCGGCGCCGTCTCGCCGGAAATGCGTGCTATCGCCAGCAATATGCCGGTGACGATGCCGGACAATGCGGCGCGGTAGGCGACCGAACGGATCACCACCCAGCGCGGCGCGCCGATCGCGGCACCGGCTTCACGCAACGCGTTCGGCACCAGGTTGAGCATGTCTTCAGTGGTGCGCACGACCACCGGAATGACCAGGATGGCAAGCGCCACGGCGCCGGCAATGGCCGAGAAATGTCCCATTGGCCGCACCATCAATTCATAGACGAACAAGCCGATGATGATCGACGGCGCCGACAACAGGATGTCGTTGATGAAGCGGACGACGGTGGTGATGCGCGAAAAGCGTCCATACTCGGCCATGTAGGTTCCCGCCAGCACGCCGATCGGCGTGCCGACGACAACGGCGATGATCGTCATCAGCAGGCTGCCCGCGATGGCATTGAGCAGGCCGCCGGCCTCGCCCGGTGGTGGCGTCATCTCGGTGAAGACCGCGAACGAAAGCCCGGCTGTGCCCTTATAGACCAACGCACCGAGGATGAGCGCCAGCCAGGCAAGCCCGATGCCGGCGGCGACGACGCAAAGCGCCATCATCACCGAATTCCTGGCTTTGCGGCGGCTGTGGAGCGATGAGGATGTCGACATCGGTCAGGCTCCCGTACGGGCGTCGATCCGCATCAGCATATAGCGGGCGGCGGCAAGGATCAGGAAGGTGATGACGAACAGGATCAGGCCGAGCGCGACCAGCGAGGAGGTGTAGAGGTCGCCGTCGGCCTCGGTAAATTCATTGGCGATGGTCGCCGAAATCGTCGTGCCCGGTGCGAACAGGGAGGCACTGATGCGATGCGCGTTGCCGATGACGAAAGTCACCGCCATGGTTTCGCCGAGTGCCCGGCCGAGGCCAAGCATGACGCCGCCCATGATGCCGATGCGGGTATAGGGAATGACCACGCGCCGGGTCACTTCCCAGGTCGTGCAACCGATGCCGTAGGCCGATTCCTTCAGCACCGCCGGCACCGTATCGAAGACATCCTTGGTGATCGAGGTGATGAAGGGCAACACCATTATGGCGAGGATCAGCGCCGAGGTCAGAAGGCCGATGCCGTAAGGAGGGCCGGCGAAAAGGCTGGATAGTCCCGGCACGCCGTGGAAGATGTTGATGATGAAGGGCTGTATCGTCGTCTGCAGGAATGGCGCGAACACGAACAGGCCCCAGATACCATAGATGATCGAGGGAATGCCGGCCAATAGCTCGACCGCTATGCCGATCGGGCGCCTGAGCGGGCGCGGGCAGAGCTCGGTGAGAAAGATCGCAATGCCGATGCCGATCGGAACCGCGATCAGGATGGCGATGGCCGCCGTTACCAGGGTGCCGTAGATCGGCGCCAGTGCGCCAAATTTTTCCGTGACCGGATTCCAGCTCTCAGTCGTCAGGAAAGAAAAGCCGAAGGACGACAGCGCCTGCCATGAGCCGGCAAACAGCGAGATCGCGACACCGCCGAGGATGACCAGCACAAGGATTGCGGAAGCGCGGGTGAGTCCGCGAAATATGGCATCTGTGAGCGCGAAGCGCCGCACCGTAGCGTCCCTGGCCCGGGCTGCTGCAGATGATGGCATGGCATCGGAAGCGATGGTCATTGGGTCCTCGCGATTAAAGGCAACAGGGAGGGCGCCGTCGACGCCCTCCCTGGAGGAGATTACATAGCCGAGTAGAGCGGCTTGCCATCGTCGCCGACGACTTCCTTGGCCCACATGGCCTTGACGCTCTCAACCACCTTGTCGGGCATCGGAACGTAGTCCAGCTCGCCGGCCATCTCGTCGCCCTTGTCATACGCCCAGGCGAAGAATTTGAGCGCTTCGCCGGTGGTCGCGGCGTCGTCCGGCTTCTTATACAGGAGGATCCACGTCGCCGCCGTCATCGGCCAGGACTCGGCGCCCGGCTCATTGGCGAGGATCACCCCATAGCCCGGCTGCGAGCTCCAGTCGGCATTGGCCGCTGCCGCCGAGAACGCGGCTGCGGTGGGCTCGACCTTCTTGCCGTCCTTGTTGATCATGTCGGTGTGGGTGAGCTTGTTCTGCTTGGCGTAGGCGTATTCGACATAACCGATCGCGCCGCCGGTCTGGGAGACGTTGTTGGCAACGCCCTCATTGCCTTTGGCGCCGATGCCGACCGGCCATTCCACGGCCTTGTCGACGCCAACCTTTTCTTTCCAGTCCGCGCTGACGTCGCCGAGGTAATAGGTGAAGTTGAACGTCGTGCCCGAACCATCGGAACGGTGAACGACCGCGATCGCTTGCGAAGGCAGCTTGACGTCGGGATTGAGCTTCTTGATCGCCTCGTCATCCCAGCTCGTGATCTTGCCGAGGAAGATGTCGGCCAGCGTCGGGCCGTCGAGAACCAACTCGCCCGGCTTGATGCCTTCGAGATTGACGACCGGAACGATGCCGCCCATCACCATCGGGAACTGAGCCAGTCCGGACGCTTCAAGCTCGTCGCCCTTGAGCGGCGCATCCGAAGCGCCGAAGGTAACGGTCTTGGCCTTGATCTGCTTGATACCGCCGCCGGAACCGATCGACTGGTAGTTGAGGCCAACGCCGGTGTCTTTCTTGTAGGTGTCGGCCCACTTCGCATAGATCGGGTAGGGGAAGGTGGCGCCGGCGCCGGAGATGTCCGCGGCGAGCGCGGCGGACAGAGTGAGGGTGGTCGTCGCCGCCATTGCAATCGCAACGGCCGCCGAGCGGATGAAATGTCTCATGTGGCCTGCTCCTGTTCGGAATATGGTCTCTCGGCGCCATTCCTCCGGCGCCCGCTGAGGCCAATAGCCCCCGATTATTACAGTCGCATGACAGTTTCATGTCGCTCCGGTAACGTCGTCCAGCCGGGTTAAGAAGGAGCGGCCGCGGGCTTTGTCGGCATGGGCCGCGGTTTGCCGCTGGAATCAGCAGCTTGCGTGATTTCCGGCCGGCATCGTCGGCTCGGCGATCGCAGCCACCGGCTTTAAAAGAAAAAAACCGGACGGGAGCGCGTTGCATGCAGCCAGAACGTGTCATGGCCGCGCCATCGCCGAAACAGGTCCGTTGGGGTAAATCTGACCCTGTTTCTTGCCGGCGGTCGCTGCTCCCGCCCGTAACTGGAGGAGCGGAACTTCGAACATCCCATTGTCGCCACTGAGCGCGGCTTTGGTATGGTGCGATCGCACCATGGCCTTACGCTGGAAGCGTTGACGAATCGCAAGTTTCTAACTCGCGCTGGATCCCCATTCGCGCCCGACTCGGCGCTCGATCTTCGAGCAAGGCCTTCGACGGGAAGCGCGACGACTTCTACTTCACGGTATCTACTCCCTTCGCCCTATTCCGCCGGTTGTCGGTTAGGCCGAAGCGGCGTTATAAGCTTGCAGGGGTATTGCTGATGTCTCGACGGATTCTGCCTGTCTTCCTGTGCCTGGCGCTGCCTCTGGGAAGCGGCTGCGCTCGCAGCTATGACGGCACCGTGATCATTCCCAAGCCGCTCGATGTTCGCCGGTTCTGGGACCGGCCTTCGCCGCAGGCGCAAGCCGAACAGTCGCAACTGGAGACCGACGTCTTTCCAGTGGCGCCGCAAACGACGAAAAGGCCGGCGATGCGCAGGAATGCAGCTTCCGTTGCAGCGCCACGGAGGAGGGCCACCAACAACCCACCCGTGCTGTCGCCGGAGCCGACGAAGGCGCTAACTTGCAGGAACGTCAGCGAGCCCGGCAAACGTGCCCGCATGGTCTGCGAATAACCAGCCGACGTCGGTCGACGGCCCTACGCCTCGAAGCGGCTATCCGGTCAAAAGTTCGCCGTCTCGGAACATCGCCCGCCTAGGTCAGTTCGCCGGGAAAAAGGCCGGCCCGACCACTCTCACCGGCCGCGCGCCGATCGCCCTTTCGATCGACTGATGCTGGGCAGCGCCTTGCACCTCGGCAACCGGCGTTTTTGCCTCTGCAGGAACGGCACCGGCGGTTTCGATCCCGGATTCAGGAATTTCCGCGACGATGCCAAAATCCGGCTTTGCCGTCGGCAAAGGAATGATGGCGTTGGTCATGTTGGCCGGTGTCACGGTTCGTGCCCTGAGTTCGGCGACGCGCCGATAATAGCGCTTGACGTCGCAGGCCTTGAAGTTCGCGTCGTCGCGGTACCGGAACGCGGCAGGTAGCTCCACATAGGGTTTTCCCGACTGGAGCGCGACCATCTCTTCAGTCTCGCGAGTGGCGTCGCTCAGCGTGTAGAGGTCGACGCCGGCATCGTCGCAGATATAGCGGCACTGATCGACCGTTTCCTTCAGATCGTCGCTCTTGGCGAACTGCGATCTTGGCGCGGGGAAGAAATATCCGTCCGACAAGCGAACGCAAAACAGCATCCGATTGCCGCCCATTGTTGCGCCTGCGAATTGGGGTTTGGCTGCTGTGCGCTGCTGCGCCGGCTGTTTCTTGGCAGCGGGGGCGGCGCAGCCCAGCGCGACAAACCTGGCCTTCAATCCGGACGTGTCCCTGCCCGAATTCGACAGTCTGACGATCTGGCGTTGCACCTCCGCCTTGCCGGCGACCAGGTCGGCGCAGGGGTTGAAGAAGAAGCCGGCCGTTTTCGCCGTGCATCGGCGTTGTCTCTCCAGCTTTTGAAGCGCGGCGAGTTGCCGGCGCAGTCGGGCAAGCTCGGGGCTGGTCCCGCCGCTGCGCCCCGCCGAAAGCAATTGGCTCCTGATAGCACGGCAGCTATCCGCGTAGGAGAAGGATGTGCCGAGCGCAATGGCTATTGCCGACACCAGCATCAGAATCGTGAGGAGCCAGAAGCGTGTCATTGGAACGACCATTGTCCTTGTTGCACCGAGAACAGGATTTCTTTGTCGACTATGGATAAGTGCTGGCTAAATCATTTATACCTAATTGAAGTAGACCACAACACCATCGGAGACTTCAGTTCTAGTGTAGTAAATCCACTCGCGTGAATTCAATATTACATTTTTATTTCAAGATTGAGACGAACCGGCAGCAACGACGCCCGCCACGGCGAAATTTGAAGCGCGCGGCTGGTTCCGCACCGCGATCAATCCGGCGTTGCCGGCCGGCCGTTGCTGAAACCTTAGCCCCAGGTTCGGCGTTGAGCGGCCAAAGGAGGAGACCGAAGATGTCGATCCACTTCACTGTCGCGGGGCTGACCAGGAATCTGTTCCATTCACTTGGGCTGGACCATGAACGCGCACCAAGGCCACTCGATCACGAGCAGAGGCTTTTGCTGGAGTGCTATCTCGCCGGCCAGATTCCGGAATCGGCCTGGAGCGACTATGTCTTCGAGATGCCGGAACTGGCGCGACATGTCGAGGCCAGACGAAGCCGCCACTAGATCCCGAAAAGTGGAATCCGGTTTTTGGAAAAGATCAAGGCGAAGCCTTCACTCGCGGTGCAGCCTGTTCTTGTTTGGGCGAGTTGAATTGCAGAGTGAACACCTTGCCCGGGATGCCTTGAGCCAGCGCCGGTGAAAAGCTCAACGGCAGGCAATGGTCCACGGCCGCGACCGCCGCGTCGACAAAAGCTTGGCGCGCCTTCTCCTCGCCGGCGACGCGGATGGCGGTCGGCTTGGGCCGGCCGATCAGCGTGCCATCGCGCCTGAAGCTGAAGCTCAGGGTGACGGTGGAATTCCCGGCATTCGCCGGAGGGGTCCAGCACGCCTGGATGGCAGCCCCGACCTCGGGCATGGTGTTGAGCGTCGCTGCATTCGATTGACCGGTTGCGCCCACCAGCATGGCGCCTGCAATCACGATCATTCCAGCAATGCTTTTCATGGCAGGGCCTCTGTCCTTGAACCGCCCTCGAGGACGGGACGAACTTCGATGGTAGGGCCGACAGCGGCGATGACAAGATGGCGGCGACGCGTTTCATCAGCCATGCAGGCGTCGTGAAACGCCGTCTGGCGCAACTTCGGCAGGGGCTGAAATAAGCAAAAGGCCGGCGCGCAGCCGACCTTTGCTTCCCATCCGCGCCAGTACATCCGTGGTCGCGGGCTGGAAGTGGATTCAGTAGAAAGGGTTTAGGTTAACGAAACCTTAAGCTCCCCACATCGTGCAAACAGGGGAGATTAAAAAAATCCCCAATTCATTACCGGCTCCTGCAGACGTGCGGACGACCGCTATTGGCATGTGCCTCAGGCGTTGGCCTGCGATCTCACATAGGCGATATAGCCGCGCACGTCGCCGGCCGGCTCGGCATAGGCCTTGCCGAGCTTCTTCTCGATTGCCGCCATATAGTCTTTTGCCCATTGGGGCAACGCGTAGTCGATGACGGCGAGGAACTCGAGCGTCGCCGCCAGACGGATGTCGGCGATCGACGGGTCCTTGC
Organism: Mesorhizobium sp. M1142; assembly: GCF_040318565.1. Taxonomy (NCBI): domain Bacteria; kingdom Pseudomonadati; phylum Pseudomonadota; class Alphaproteobacteria; order Hyphomicrobiales; family Phyllobacteriaceae; genus Mesorhizobium; species Mesorhizobium sp. M1142. Next base: position 251,136 of record NZ_JAMYMK010000003.1, on the reverse strand, counting down.
CGCCAATGAACGGCTTGCCGTTCCTGAAGAAGGAGTGAAACACCTCCAGCGGCTCGGCTATCGCTTTTATAGCGGCCTTCTGGGCTTCCGACTTCTTGTCGGGATGAGCGTCGCTGTGGCCGACCTCGCCGGCATATTGCGGGAAATTCAGTGCAGGATAGGTGGCGCGCGCCACATAGGGGTAGAGCGTGCCGATCAGGTAGAACATGGCGCTGTCGATCATTGCCCGCTTGGCCGGCGCCTTGGGATATAGTTTCTCCAGGCCGTGCTTGTTGGCGAGGTACTGCATAATGGCGCAGCTTTCCCACAAGACACCTCTCGGCAGGCCCTTGTCCTCGATCATCGGCGTCAAATGGGCCGGGTTTCGCGCCATGTATTCGGGCGAGCGCGTGAGGCCCCATACGTCGGTCTCGGAATGGTCGAGCCCGGCGGCGCGTGCAAACACCCGAACGCTCATATTGTTGACGCTCGGCTTCAGCATGCTGAGCGTGAGCGCCGGCTTTTTCGCCGGTTTCGCCTTGGTCTTCGCGGCCTTTTTGGCGGAGACCTTCGTCGCCGGCTTTGCCACTTTCGCCGCTGACTTGGCGGCGGCTTCGGCCGCCGGCTTCGCTCCTGGCCTGGCTGCCTTGGCCGCGGGCTTCTTTGCACTCTTGGTTGCTGTCTTTGCCATTAAATCCTCCCTTTGTTCGGCGTGCCGTCAGTACGGATTTTTCGGTGCGCGATCCTCCGACAAGGTCGTGCGCGAACGCTCGACAAGCGCCTGGATCGCATCGGCAAGGTGCACCTCGGCGATGTTGTAGTCGCCACGCGCGACACGCAGCTTGTGCGCCTCCATCAGCACGTCGGCATGGCTGAAGCCGGCCGGCGGCTCGAAGCGGTAGGAGGCGAGCTCGATCAGCAGACCGAGCGGATCCTCGAAATAGATCGAGTCCATGAAGCCGCGATCCTTGACGCCGCTGTGCTTGATGCCGCGCTCGTCGAGCCGGGCGACCGCCTGCAGGAAGGTGACGCGCGACACCGCAAACGCGATGTGATGCACGCAGCCCGTATCGGTCGGCGTGCGCCGTTTCTCCGGCGTGCGGCTGTCATCGGTGAAGACGGTGATCAGCCGGCCATCGCCCGGATCGAAATAGAGATGGCTTTCGGTGGCTTTGTCGAGGTTGGGCTGCTCGAAGATGAAAGGCATGCCGAGCACGCCCTCCCAGAAATCGATCGAGGTCTGACGCCCGGCGCCGACCAGCGTGATGTGATGAACGCCTTGTGACTGCAGCTTCTGCATCTGACTCCTCCCGGCCACGCCGTCTTGCCGCCGAACGGAAGTTCGGATGCCCAGTCGCGCTTGGATCAGCGCCCGGCATGTGACCGCGCCCGGCCTCGCTCGCCTGCGCTCCGCATTCCGCATCCTGCAGGAGTGCGGCCGGAGCTTTGATGAACGGATGCTAGTTCAATCCGAGGCGTTGCGCCAGAAGCGCTGAGTTTCAAGAACTCCACGCAGGCGCAAGAGCGCGGACGCCTTCGCCGAGCTCGCCGAAACGATCCGTCGCCGGCAGCTGTAATGGTGCGGCAGCCCGCAGGTCGCTGGGTTCCCGAGCAGCCGGTTTGGCGACGGCCGGTCAAAGGGGCCTCGTTGACGCATGCCGCGCCTGGTTCGGATTACCGGCATCCGTGGCCCCTTAGACGAAAATCACATATTCTCCATCGGCACATCGGGATCGACATGTCCCCCATCGGCAGTGATCTTCAGCCTTGAGAGGTAGTGCTCCCATCCCCTTCGGTGGCTGTCACGCTCCTTTGCGTTCGGCAGTCCGCTATGCGTGAAGCGGATCAGTGTCCCCGCATCCCTCGCGATCAGGTCGATCTCGACATGGCTGGAGCCGGGCGGCACGGTCTCGTTGTCTTCCCAGCCAAAACTGTAGGCAAGACGGTGGACCGGGATCACCTCGGTGAACTCACCGCGCGCCATATGGCGACCACCGACATTGACGAGGAACAGACCGCCCGGCGATGCATCCAAATTCGCTTCGGTCCCGATCCATCGCACGATCTGGTCCGGATCCGTCAAAAGCGCGAACACGGTCGCTTGTGGCGCCGCGACCTCAATCTCTGTGTAAACCGATTCCGCCATCGCTCACTCCAGGTCACATCCGCATCGAATGCCGTGCAAGCGAATATGGGGAGTTGCAAGAAGATGTTCGAGGCGTAAGCATAAGCCGGTGCCGAGTGACCTTCTACCGATGCTTCTCGCAAACTCGCTTTCATTCCTTCTGGACGACGCCGCGCATATTGACGACGGTGGGCGACTTCTATTGCAGCTCTCAACGCATTTGATGGAAGACGGCCTGCCGATCGTCGCCGGCGCGCTGGCGCAGGATGCTCCCGACCCGATCATTTCACGCCGCATCTGGCTCTGGCGAGCGCCTGGGGGTGAAGTGGTCGAGGCTTTGGGGATAGGCGCCGACCGCCAGAATGCCGATCCCCGGCTCGTGCTGCGGGAGTGGCTTGGCACGACGCGGGCGATCGTGTTCGACGAGCGAGCGGGCGGTGTCGCACCGACTTTGGTGTGGGCGTTCGATCATACTCCGGATGATGCGCAGTCAGAGCTGCTGCGGCAAATCTCCCGGTTTGCCGCGGCTCCGATGACCGCACTCGCAGAACGGTCCGCGAAACGCGCATTGCTCGAAGCATATTTGGGAAAGCGCAGTGCAGCACATGTACTCAACGGTCATTCTCGTCGAGTAAAGGGAGAGACGATACGGGCTGCGCTTCTGTGCGCGGACCTTCGAGGTTTCACTGATCTATCCGAGGTTTATGATGCAGACGAGATCGTATTGGTACTTGATGCCTGGTTCGATTGCGTCGCCGGCGCGGTGCACGCATTTGGTGGTGAGGTTCTCAAGTTTATAGGTGATGGCGTCCTCGCGATTTTCCCGATTGGCGAGCGCGATGCAAATGCCGCATGTGACGCTGCGGTCCGAGCCGTGAAGGCTACGCGCGCCGGGATAGATCATCTCAACCAAACTCGGCGCCGCAATGGCGGCCCTGAGCTCGGATATGGCATTGGCCTGCATGTCGGCGAGATACTCTGGGGGAATATCGGCACTGCCGGCAGTTGGACTTCACCGCGATCGGCAAGGCTGTAAATCTTGTCAGCCGCATCGAAGGGTTGTGCAAGCCGTTGGGACGGACGGTGCTCGCGTCGACAGTGTTCGAAGCAGAAACTACCGAGCCGATGATCGCCATGGGCAGTCATCCGCTCGGAGGAATAGCAGGCGCGCAAACACTTTTCGGCTTGCCGGAATAGATCGAATGGTTGAGCGCGCCGTGGATGTGTCGTTCGCAGCACATCTTGGTATCGTGCGAAACCATGAGAGAAGTTCGAACGGCAAAGAAACTACGATACTGCAACTGGAGTATGGCGCGTTTAGAGCCCAGCCATGCGCGTCGCGCGCAGCTTCGCTGGCCGGTGCTAAGGGCCGAGTATTCCCGGCATCCACCCTTCAAGGGAGAGGCGCCTTCGCCGAGCTCGCCAAAACGATCCGCCGCCGGCCGCTGTAGCTCAGGTCGGCTCCAGGCAGTGCCGACCAGCGTGATGGACGCCTGGCGATTGTAGTTTCTATATCTGGCTCCTCCCCGCGTGGCATCGACTGCCCTGTTCAGCGCGACGTTCTGCGCGCCGCTAATTCTGTGCCGCAAGACCCATGATGCAATACTAATGCAATCGGCTCCGCTGCGTCAGAAGCGGCAATGAGCCAAATCCGCCGCGACCTAAGGCGATGGATCGGATTGATGGTTTGCCGAGAGCTTGGAGAGACTTGGTACGCCCAAGGGGAATCGAACCCCTGTTCCCGCCGTGAGAGGGCGGTGTCCTGACCGCTAGACGATGGGCGCGTTCAAGAACCGGCGATATAGGCTGACGGCTGGGAAAAAGCAACTAGGCTCAGGGCCACTGCTCGCACAGACGAAAAATCCGCTGCAAGCCTATCGTTTTGGCTCGATCAGGTCCCAGAGATTTCCATAAAGGTCGGCGAAGACCGCGACCGTGCCATAAGCCTCATGGCGTGGCGCTTCGCGGAACTCGACGCCTTTTTCGAGCATCAGCGTATGGTCGCGGGCAAAATCGTCGGTTTCGAGGAACAAAAAGACCCGCCCGCCGGTCTGGTTACCGACGGCGTGCCTTTGCGCATCGCCGGATGCTTCGGCGAGAAGCAGCCGCGCGCCCTGCCCTTTGCCCGGCGTGATCGTGACCCAGCGTTTGCCGCCGCCGAGATCGATATCTTCGGTGAGCACAAAACCCAGCCGGTCGACATACCAGGAAATCGCCTCGTCATAATTTGCGACGACAAGCGCGACCGTGGCAATGCTGCGGTGTTCGGCAAAACCGGTCATTTGTTCCTGATCGAAAAACGGCCGACGATGCGGCGCTCGGTAATGTCATAGACGAAGATGGCGCGGCTGCCGTCGGGCAGCTCGGCGTCGATCGAAAGGTGATTGCCGGAGAGCGATTGGCTGACCACCCTGGCGCCGACCGGCAGCACGATGTCGCCGTTGACCGGCTCGCCTGCCGGCACCTGGAAGTCACTGGTCAACGGCGGGGCGGCAGGCGGCGCGTTGCGCGCTTTGTAGACAAGTGCTGCTATCACCACCATAAGGGCGAGGAACAGCAGGCCGAGATTGATGGCGACGAAGCGAACGAGCTTCGTCCGCACCTTTTCGACCTCGGGGTCGAGTGGCTTTTCCTCGTCTTCGTCGGCAAGCGGCCGGGCCATGGCAGCAGATTCCGGAACTGTTTTCGATGAGCGCTCATAACGAAGAGGTCAGACAATTAATAGGGGCCGGACCGATCGTGCTGGAGGCGGGCGCCGATGCCGCCGGCCAGCGGCTCGACCAATGGCTGGCGGCCAGGCTCGGCCCCGACATGTCGCGCAGCCGGGTGCAGATGCTGATAAAGCAAGGCGCGGTCAGGATCGGCGGAAGGCAGGTCGAAGAGACGAAGCGCAAGATGGCACAAGGTGACAGCGTGTCGGTCGACATGCCGGAGCCTGAACCGGCGGCGCCGCAAGGCGAAGATATTGCGCTGGACGTCCTCTACGAGGACAACGCGCTAATCGTCATCAACAAGCCGGCCGGGCTGGTCGTACATCCCGGCGCCGGCAACTGGACCGGTACGCTGGTCAACGCGCTGATCCATCATTGCGGCGACAGCCTGTCCGGCATCGGCGGCGTGAGACGGCCGGGCATCGTCCACCGCCTCGACAAGGAGACCAGCGGCGTCATGGTCGTCGCCAAGACCGACCGCGCCCACAAGGCGTTGTCGGAGGCCTTTGCCGACCACGGCCTGACCGGCGATCTCGAGCGCGCCTATCTGGCGTTGGTCTGGGGCATACCGGCAAGGCCGACCGGGACGGTCGACGCGCCGCTCGGCCGCGCCGCCGACCGGGTACGCCGTGCCGTGGTGCCGCAAGGCCGCGACGATGCGCGCCATGCCATAACGCATTTCACCGTCGTCGAGCGCTTTGGCGAGCAGCAGCAGGAATTCGCCACGGCGAGCCTAGTCGAATGCCGGCTGGAAACCGGTCGCACTCACCAGATACGCGTCCACATGGCCCATATCGGCCATCCGGTGATTGGCGACCCCGAATACGGCCAGGCTTTCCGCACCAAGGCCAATCGGTTGCCCGAGCCGCTAAAGAGCAAGGTAAAGGCGTTTCCGCGACAAGCTTTGCACGCCCGCCTCCTTGCATTTCGCCATCCCGATACCCATCTAACGATGAGGTTCGAAGCACCGATACCGTGGGACATGGAGGAACTCGTCGACGGCTTCCGCAAGCTCTGAACCAACCACCTGAAAACCTGACCGGCGTTGTTCACTTCAGCGTGACACACTGTTTCGTGTTGAACAAATGCCTGTCTTTCTGGTTTTGTTCCTATATATGTCGGTTGGCGCGAATGTGCCTTTGGCATTCGTGCCACATGCCCGCCGCGTTTCGGGGGCATCACTCCAATAGAGAGGGGGCGCTATCATGGCCCAGTCATTACCCAGTATCGTTTCCGGCGAAGGCGGTCTCAGCCGCTACCTGGAAGAAATCCGCCGCTTTCCGATGCTTCAGCCGCAGGAAGAGTACATGCTCGCCAAGCGCTACGCCGAGCATGAGGACACCACGGCTGCGCACAAGCTCGTCACCAGCCACCTTCGGCTCGTCGCCAAGATCGCCATGGGCTATCGCGGCTACGGCCTGCCGATCGGCGAAGTGATCTCGGAAGGCAATGTCGGCCTGATGCAGGCCGTCAAGAAATTCGAACCGGAGCGCGGCTTCCGTCTCGCCACCTATGCGATGTGGTGGATCAAGGCCTCGATCCAGGAATACATCCTGCGCTCGTGGAGCCTGGTCAAGATGGGCACCACCGCCAACCAGAAGCGCCTGTTCTTCAACCTGCGCAAGGTGAAGGGCAAGATCCAGGCGCTCGATGAAGGCGATTTGAAGCCCGACCAGATCACCGAGATTGCCACCCGGCTGAACGTCTCGGAAGCGGAAGTCGTGTCGATGAACCGCCGTCTGTCGGGCGACGCCTCGCTCAATGCGCCCATCCGGGCCAGTGAAGGCGAGTCCGGCGAATGGCAGGACTGGCTGGTCGACGACCACGAAAGCCAGGAAGAGATGCTGATCGAGCAGGACGAGCTGGAAAACCGGCGCGGCATGCTGTCCGGCGCTCTTGCCGTGCTCAACGACCGCGAACGTCGCATCTTCGAGGCGCGCCGCCTCGCCGATGAGCCGTTGACGCTGGAAGAGCTGTCGGCCGAGTTCGATATCAGCCGCGAGCGGGTGCGGCAGATCGAGGTGCGTGCCTTCGAGAAGGTGCAGGACGCGGTCAAGGCCGCGGCCAAGCGCCAGACGCAGGCGTTGCGCACGATTGAGGCGCAGCCGGCGGCATAAGGCCTCCAAGAGAACCAAAAAAACGGCGGCGTCAGGTAACTGGCGCCGCCGTTTTTTCCAAAGCGGCGTCGCGTTCGACCGGCGGCGCCTTCGCGGATGTCCGATCCGCCGCCGTAACTGCCGTAGCCTCGCCATGGCGTCCGCAGACGATCGCATTGATAACGGCATTACCGCAATTTTCCCCAAGCCCTGAAAACCGTAACGCTGCAAGCTGTGGCGTCGATATTCCGGCGCCGACCGGCGCATTCCACAACCCGGCGCTCGCAGCAAGTGGCGCGATAACGGGCCGCTGATAACGGGCCGCTCGGGCTGCCTCAGCCAGTTGGAGCTCGTCTGTTGGAAACGAAAGGCAGTATGACGATGACGATTTCCCCGTTTCTGACCGCTCTTGGATCCGAAGGCCCCCCAGCCGATCGGGCGAAAGACATGGCCCTCTATGGGTGGCTAATTGGAAGCTGGGAAATGGACTCGGTCCACTACCTCGACGACGGCACAATCCAGAAATGGGATGGCGAATGCCATTTTGGCTGGGTGCTCGAAGGCCGCGCGATTCAGGACGTTTGGATCAGGCCCAGGCGCCCTGCGCCGTCCACGATGTACGGCACGACCCTGCGCATCTTCGACCCTGGGATCGATGGCTGGCACATCATATGGAACGACCCGCTCAACCGGGATCACTCGCGCCAGATCGGCCGAGCCGAGGGTAAGGACATTGTCCAGCTCGGCGATGACTCGCGCGGTCTGAAAACTCGTTGGCGTTTCACAGAGATCACTGCCAACAACTTCCATTGGATCGGCGAGGAAAGATCTTCCGAGGGCGACCCTTGGCAAAGCACGTATGAACATTTAGCCCGCCGAACAAAACCCTGACGCTGAGTAAACACCTAGCTGGCGTTCTGCGCCGCTCCTCATCCGGCTGCCGCCACCGTCTTCCCGCATGGACCTATCGGATTCAAACATCGCAAAAATCGAATCAGGATCAATAACGATCAATAACTTGGATGACCGTCGCAGAACGATGAGGGCGGCGCCAAGTTTGGATGGCACTGTAGTGCCAGCGACCCATCTCCTCACAGGCAATCGAGCGGAAACTTCAGATAGCGCCGCCCGTTGGATTCCGGTTCCGGCAGGCGTCCGCCGTTCATGTTCACCTGCAGCGCGTGCAGGATCAGCCGCGGCATCGGCAACGTCCTGTCGCGGGCTTGGCGGAGCGCGACGAAGTCGGCTTCCGTCTTGCCGCCGGCAACATGGATGTTGCCGGCTTTCTGCTCCGCGACCGTGCTTTCCCAGCGCGCTTCACGACCGCCCGGCTGGTAGTCGTGACCGACGAACAGACGTGTCTCGTCCGGCAGCGCCAGGATGTCCTCGATCGAACGCCAGAGCCGCTCGGCACTGCCGCCCGGAAAGTCTGTCCTGGCGGTGCCGCTGTCCGGCATGAACAACGTGTCGTGGATGAAGGCGGCGTCGCCAATGACGTAAGTGATCGAGGCCAGTGTGTGGCCCGGCGAGAACAGCACTCTCGCCGGAAGGCCGCCGACCGAAAAAGTTGCGCCATCGGCGAATAGCCTATCCCATTGCGAACCGTCGGCGGAGAATTCCGGCCAGTTGTAGATCACCTTCCACAATTTCTGGACGTCGATGATCCTTTCGCCGATTGCCGTCGGCGCTCCGGTTCTCCCCCTCAAATAATGGGCGGCGGAGAAATGATCGGCATGCGGATGCGTGTCGAGGATCCACTCGACCTCCAGCCCGCTTTCCCTGACGAAGTCGAGCAGGGCGTCGGCGTTCTTCGTTGCCGTTGCACCGGCCCTTTCGTCGAAGTCGAGCACCGGATCGATGATGGCGCATTTGCGGGTCGCCATGTCGGCGACCACATACTGGACGGACCCGCTCGGCTCGTCATAGAAGCCGGTGACCTGCGACCTGGCCGATAATGCGTCCAATCCCAGCCTCCTTCGCCCCTCACCACGGCAGGAAGGATTTTCTCTGCCACGGCAAATGAAAGGCATGGTTGTCCGTCAACCAGGCGCCGTCAAGCACCCCATGCTCATAGGGTCGGGAAAACCGAAAATTTCTCCGTGCCGCCCCTGCCTGCTCAGGCGGAAGGCTGCTTGGTCTTCCTGAGGTATGGCAGGATCGTCTCGTAGGCACCGAAGCGCTTGATGGCATCCTCATTGGAGACGGCAGCGGTGATGATGACGTCCTCGCCCTGCTTCCAGTTCGCCGGCGTCGCCACCTGGTGTTTGGCGGTCAGCTGCATGGAATCGATGGCGCGCAGGATTTCGTCGAAGTTGCGGCCCGTCGTCATCGGATAGGTGAGAACCAGCTTGATCTTCTTGTCGGGCCCGATGACGTAGACCGAACGCACCGTGGCATTGTCCGCCGGCGTGCGGCCTTCCGAGCTCTCGCCGGCACCCGCCGGCAGCATCTCATAAAGCTTGGCGACCTTGAGATCCTTGTCGCCGATCAGCGGGTAGTTCAGCGAATGGCCGGTCGCGGTCTTGATATCGTTCTGCCACTTTTCGTGGCTTTCGACGGGATCGACCGAGATGCCGATGATCTTGACGTTGCGCTTCCTGAACTCGCCTTCGAGCCCGGCCATCGTGCCGAGTTCGGTCGTGCAAACCGGCGTAAAGTTCTTCGGATGGCTGAACAATACCGCCCAGCCGTCGCCGATCCATTCATGGAAGCTGATCGGTCCTTGCGTGGTCTCTGCGGTGAAGTCCGGTGCGATGTCGTTGATGCGAAGGCTCATGGCGTGTCCCTACCTGTTTGGCTTGCCGCTGGCATTGAACGCCCCACCGGCGTTGCTTGCATTTCTAACACTGCGGCGTCATCCTTCAAGTGGCTGTTGACGCTAGGATAGTGGCCGGCCTCAAAAAAATTTTTGTCACTTAGGCGGGAAATACAGCAGTGATTTCCGCGCTGGCGAAAAAGCACCGGAGGTTGGTTGAACGCGCAGGCATTTCCGCCGATTGTTCGGCTCAGATGCTGCCCATTCCGCCGTTAAGTGGCGTCGGGTCGATGAGGCGACGCGACGCGCTACGCCTTGTTCACTGCCAGCGTCGTCGCCAGGTCTTCCATGCGCTGGGCCAGCGCGCCGAGCGCCCCGGTCAGCACGGAATCGTTCTTATCGGCCTTGGTCAGTGCATCGTCGCGCGTCTTGCGCAGCGTCAGCACTTCGCTTTCCATGCCCTTGACGCGCTTTTGCAGTTCCGAAAGCTCGTCCATGACCATGATGCCGGCCATCACAGTCAGCCGCTGGTCGCCGATCTCGCCAAAAGAATCCTTCAGATGCGAGACATAGCGGTCGAAGCGCTCGGCAAGATCTATCAGATGCTCTTCCTGGCCCTCGTCGCAGGCCATCCGATATTGCTTGCCGTCGATGGAAACCGTGACTTGTGCCATTAGCCTACCTGTCCAGTACCGCGCGGATGGTCTCCATGGCTGTCACCAGCCTTCGCGACACTTCTTTGTTGGCATCTTCCAGCCGTTCGGCGCGAGCTTCGGAATTGTCGAGCTCCTGCGCCAGCCGCGAGCGGTCGGCGTTCATCCGCTGCACTTCGGCCTCGGCTTCCGAATAGTCCCGCTCGTGCTCGAGCTTGGCCGCGACGGCGTTTTCCAGCCCTTCGATGGCCTTACCCAGCCTGGCAATGACTTCCTTGAGGGTCGTTTCCCCGGTCATGGCTTTCGTCCTGCGCCCTGCCCATCACCGAATCATCCACGTTCAGAACGCGTTATCCCTGAAACATTACGCGTCGTGTAAACCGCACGTCAATAAAGCTGTCGCGACTGTCCCCTGCTAACGCTAATGTAAGTCGCGCATGGCCATCACAAGACCGGCAAAAGCACACCGATTTGTTGACTAAAAGGCCGCGCCTGTTATGTGTCGCGCACCCTTTTCAAGGGCTTTCCCAAGGCCCAAACCCCCATTTTGGAGGAAGCATGACCTCGCGCGAACAACATGACCGGATGGCCAATGCGATCCGTTTTCTCGCCATGGACGCCGTCGAGAAGGCAAATTCCGGCCACCCCGGACTGCCCATGGGCTGCGCCGACATCGCCACGGTGCTGTTCACCCGCTTTCTCAAATACGATCCGAAAAACCCGCATTGGCCGGACCGCGACCGCTTTATCCTGTCGGCCGGCCACGGCTCGATGCTGCTTTACTCGCTGCTCTATCTGACCGGCTACGAAGACATCACCATCGACCAGATCAAGCAGTTCCGCCAATTGGGGTCGAGGACGGCGGGCCACCCGGAATACGGCCATGCCGCCGGCATCGAGACGACGACCGGCCCACTCGGCCAGGGCCTTGCCAATTCGGTCGGCTTCGCGCTCGGCGAGCGCATCATGAATGCCGCTTTCGGCAAAGATCTCGTCGACCACTACACCTATGTGCTGGCCGGCGACGGCTGCCTGATGGAAGGCGTATCCCAGGAAGCCATCGCGCTTGCCGGGCATCTGAAGCTGAACAAGCTGATCGTCTTCTGGGACAACAACAACATCTCGATCGATGGCCCGGTGTCGCTCGCCGATAACACCGATCAGGTCGCCCGCTTCCAGGCGTCCGGCTGGAATGCCAGCCATATCGACGGCCAGGACCCGGAAGCGATCGCCTATGCCATCGAAGCGGCCCGCCACTCCGACAAGCCGACGATGATCGCCTGCAAGACGACGATCGGCTTCGGCGCGCCGACCAAGGCCGGCACCAACAAGGCGCATGGCTCGCCGCTCGGCGCCGAGGAAATCGCTGGCGCCAGAAAATTCTTCGGCTGGGATTATCCGCCCTTCGAGGTTCCGGCCGATATCCTCGACGCATGGCGTACCGCCGGGCGGACCGGCGTCAAGGCGCGCACCGACTGGGAAAGCCGGCTTGCCAAGGCCGACGCCAAATTGCGCGCAGAGTTCGAACGCCGCATCAGTGGCACGCTGCCGGCCAACTTCGACGCCGTCATTGGCGACTACAAGAAGAAGCTCGCCGCCGACAAGCCGAAGGTCGCCACCCGTAAGTCATCGGAAATGGCGCTGGAGGTCATCAACGGCGCAGTGCCCGAAACCATCGGCGGCTCGGCCGATTTGACCGGCTCCAACAACACCAAGACCAGCCAGACCAAGAACATCACCGCCGACGATTATGGCCAGCGCTATGTCCACTACGGCATTCGTGAGCACGGCATGGCGGCAGCGCTCAACGGCCTGACATTGCATGGCGGCATTATCGCCTATGGCGGCACTTTCATGTGCTTTTCCGATTATGCCCGTCCGGCGATGCGGCTTGCTTCGCTGATGGGCATCCGCTCGATCTTCGTCATGACCCATGATTCGATCGGCCTTGGCGAAGACGGCCCGACCCATCAGCCGGTCGAGCATCTGGCAGCACTTCGCGCCATCCCGAACCACAATGTCTTCCGCCCGGCCGACGCGGTCGAAACCGCGGAATGCTGGCAGTTGGCCATTGAGTCGGAAAAGACGCCTTCGACATTGGCGCTGACCCGGCAGAACCTGCCGACGGTACGCAACGACTTCGTTGCGGAAAACCTCAGCAGCCGCGGCGCCTATGAACTTGCCGCCGCGAGCGGTGAAGCCGCGGTGACGATCTTCGCTTCCGGCTCCGAGGTCGAGATCGCGCTGGCCGCCCGCCAGGCGTTGGAAAAGCACGGCCATGCGACCCGCGTCGTCTCGGTGCCGTGCTTCGAATTGTTCGATAAGCAGAGCGCCGACTATCGCAGCAGGACGATCGGCAATGCGCCGCTCAAGATTGCCATCGAAGCCGGCATCCGCCAGGGCTGGGATCGCTTCATCGGCACCGACGGCATCTTCATCGGCATGACCGGGTTTGGCGCCTCCGGCACCATCGAACAGCTCTACCCGCATTTCGGCATCACCGCCGAAGCAACGGTGAAGGCGGCGGAAGCCCGTCTGCACGGCAAATGAAGGTGAGCCCGCCCGGCAAGGGCTGGCATAGCGGTTTTGCCGGGCGGTGGAGCATTAATCGATTTAAATCCAAGCCTCGGCGGCTGGATTCTTTGCCCGTCCGCCGTTATGAAGCTGCGGACTTGATCTTCGGCCTCCAGCTCCCAGGGAGAGAACAATGACCGTCAGAGTTGCCATCAACGGATTTGGCCGCATCGGCCGCAACATTCTGCGCGCCATCCATGAATCCGGCCGCAAGGATATCGATGTCGTCGCGGTCAACGATCTCGGCCCGGTCGAGACCAACGCGCATCTGCTGCGCTTCGACAGCGTGCATGGCCGCTTTCCGCATGAGGTGACGGTTGACGGCGACCAGATCATCGTCGGCAAGGAAAAATTCAAGGTCACCGCGATCAAGGATCCGACGCAACTGCCCTGGAAGGAGCTCGGCATCGACATCGCACTCGAATGCACCGGCATCTTCACCGCCCGCGACAAGGCCGTCGCCCATCTGACCGCCGGCGCCAAGCGCGTTCTCGTCTCCGCTCCGGCAGAGGGCGCCGACCTCACCGTCGTCTATGGCATCAACCACGACAAGCTGACCAAGGACCACATCGTCATCTCGAACGCCTCCTGCACCACCAACTGCCTGGCGCCACTGGCGGCCGTGCTGAATGAGGCGGTCGGCATCGAAACGGGCATGATGACGACGATCCATTCCTACACCGGCGACCAGCCGACGCTGGACACCATGCACAAGGACCTCTACCGCGCCCGTGCTGCCGCGCTGTCGCAGATTCCGACCTCGACCGGTGCCGCCAAGGCCATCGGCTTGGTACTGCCCGAGCTCAAGGGCAAGCTCGACGGCATCTCCATCCGTGTGCCGACGCCGAACGTTTCGCTCGTCGATTTCAAGTTTATCGCCAAGCGGCCGACCACCGTCCAGGAGATCAATGACGCGGTGATCGCTGCCTCAAATGGCAAGCTGAAGGGCATCCTCGCCGTTACCCGTCACCCCAATGTTTCGATCGACTTCAACCACGATCCGCATTCTTCGATCGTGGCGCTCGACCAGACCAAGGTCATGGACGGCAACTTCGTTTCGGTGCTGTCGTGGTACGACAATGAGTGGGGCTTCTCGAACCGCATGGGCGATACCGCCGTCGCCTTCGGCAGGACCATCGCCTGATCGCAGAACCATCTTCTCGACCTGGAAGACGCCCGGCTCAGTCCGGGCGTTTTTCGTTGCAGCACGAACCGCCAACGCACGCTCTGCTGCTCGGGGATGCCAAAACTTTCGACGATCGGCAGCGTGGGGCAAAAAGCCACGCTGCTGCCTTGCAGCGGCCATGTCTTCGCCCCACTCTCCCGTGATGCCGGAGCATATCGACTAGGGGCGACCAACGAATGGAGCATGGTATCTATCTGGTGACGCTTGTTGGAGCAGCACTTGTCGTTGCCGCCGCGTTTTCGAGCTTGATCGCCTTCCGTTTCGGCGCCCCTCTCCTGCTGCTGTTTCTCTGCATCGGCCTCGCTACCGGAACCGACGGTCTCGGCATCCACTTCGACAACGCCCGAGTTGCTTATTTTGCCGGCTCATTGGCGCTGGCGGTCATCCTTTTCGATTCCGGCTTCGGTACGCCGCTCAACGCCTTGCGGCAGGCGGCCGGGCCGGCGCTGTCGCTCGCGACATTCGGCGTCCTTTTGACCACCGGCCTGTTCGGCGCCGCCGCCTATTATCTGCTCGACCTGACCTGGCTGGAATCCTTCCTGCTCGGTGCCGCCGTCGCCTCGACCGACGCCGCGGCGGTGTTCTTCCTGCTGCGCGCCGGCGAGATCAATTTGCGCGAGCGCGTGCGGTCCACGCTCGAGGTGGAATCCGGCACCAATGACCCGATCGCCATCTTCCTGACCATCACGCTGGTCGAGGTCATCGCCGCCAACATCCACCCCGAGGCAAAGGTGCTGGTTACCGATCTTGCCGTCGGTTTCCTGGTCAACATGGGCCTCGGTGCGGTCATCGGCATTCTCGGCGGCATGGCCATTGTGCGTCTTGTCGATCGCCTCAATCTCGATCACGGCCTGCTGCCGATCTTCGTACTGACGCTGTCGCTGATGGTGTTTGCTGCCGCCGGCGCCGTCGGCGGCTCCGGCTTCCTGGCGGTCTATCTCGCAGGCCTGATTGCCGGCAATTCCGATATCCGGGCCGTCACCATCCTCAAGCGCTTCCAGGACGGCATGTCGTGGCTGGCGCAGATCATCATGTTCCTGATCCTCGGCCTGTTCGCGACGCCTTCGCAATTTCCGGCGATCCTGATGCCGGCAGTGCTGCTCGGCCTGTTCCTGATATTTGTGGCACGGCCAATCGCGGTCTGGCTGTGCCTAGTGCCGTTCCGGCTGCCACGCCCGGAAGTCGCCTTTGTCTCATGGGTTGGCCTGCGTGGCGCCGTGTCGATACTGCTTGCCATCACGCCGCTGCTCGGCGGCCTTGAGAACGGCCGCCTCATCTTCAACACCGCCTTCATCATCGTGCTGGTCTCGCTGATCATCCAGGGATGGACCGTCGGGCCGCTGGCGCGCCGCCTCGGCCTTATCGTGCCGGCCCGCCTGGGACCGCTCGACAAGGTCGAATTGGAACTGCCGGGCTCCGCCCATCATGAGCTTCTCGCCTACCGCGTGGCACCCGGCAGCCCGGTGGCGCGCGGCGAACGCATTCCGCGCTGGGCGCGGCCATCGCTTGTGTTGCGCGACGGACGCTCGATGCGCTTCCAGGATATGGGCCGGCTGGCGGCCGGTGACCACGTCTACATCTTCGTGCCGGACCGCTATCCGCGCCTGCTCGACAAGCTGTTCGCCAGCCGTGCCGTGGTCGATCCCGAGGATGCCGACTTCTTCGGCGCCTTCGCTGTCGATCCGTCACGCTCCGCCGAGGAACTGGAGACCGCCTATGCGCCGGGCCTGACCGAAGCGGAACGCAAGCTCAGCATCGGCGACCTGGTCACGACGCGGCTCGGCGGCCACGCCGAATACGCCGACCGCGTGCTGCTCGGTCCGATCGAGCTGATCGTGCGCGACGTCGACGACAAGGGCAGGATCACCGGCCTTGGCCTGTCCTTCGAGCCGACCGCGCCGGTGGCGCGCGTTCCGGTGTTCCTCAGCGCCGGCGAAATCCGCGACCGCATCGCCGCCTTCATCCGCAACCGGCGCAAGCCGGCCGAAGCGCAGGCGGTCGAGGCGGAGGCCGAGCTGGTACCGGTTCCGCAGCCCGTGGCGGAAAAGGCAACTGGCGAAGGCTGACCGCTGTCGACGCTAGCCGCGGAACCCTGCCGCCGAGGGTTGAAGAATGGCTCGGCAACTGGCGTGGCGAGCCATATGGTCCGACATCGCCGGAGTCCCGATCGGCTGCTCCAAGGCATCTGGCCGAACAGTCGGCAATTCTCCGTGACTGTACGGCGCCATGGGAGCGCTTTTAATTGTTGCGGGCTGCTACGAACTGCGCCGCTTGTTTCAGAAGCGCGGCTTGTGCGCCAAAAGGCTCGAGCAGCGCATGAGCCTGGTCGACGAGGCCCTGGAGCTGGTCCCGCGCCCAGCCCGGTCCGTGCAGCGCGACCAGCGTCGCCTTGCCGGCCGCGGCGTCCTTGCCCGTGGCCTTGCCCATCTGATGCGCGTCGGCGGTCAGGTCGAGCAGATCGTCGGCAAGTTGAAAGGCAAGCCCGATCGCCGAACCAAATTCGGCCAGCCTTTCGCGGTCGCCCGACGGCGCGCCGGCAAGCATGGCTCCCGCTTCGCAGGCAAAGCGGATCAGCGCACCGGTTTTCATCGCCTGAAGCCGGATGATGCCGGCCTCGTCCGGCCGGCTTTGTTCGGCCTCGAGATCGAGCATCTGGCCGCCGACCATGCTTCCCGCCCCGGCGGCACGGGCCAGTGCCAGCACCAGCGCTGCCCTGCGCTCGGCCGGCAGCATTGTCGCCTCGTCGGCAAGGATGTCGAAGGCAAGTGTCAGCAAGGCGTCGCCGGCAAGAATGGCGGTCGCCTCATCGAAAGCCCTGTGCACGGTCGGCTGGCCGCGGCGCAAATCGTCGTCGTCCATGGCCGGCAGATCGTCATGGATGAGCGAATAGCAGTGCACGCATTCGAGCGCCGCCGCCACGCGCAGCGCCGCCTCGCCGTCGGCTGAAAACAGTGCAGCACTTTCCATAACCAGGAAGGGACGCAGTCGTTTGCCGCCGTTCAGCACGCCATGTCGCATTGCCGCCATCAGGCGTTCGGGCCGCGCGACCTCGCCTGAAAGCGTGCGTCCGTCGAGCAACCGCCTCAGCAGCGCCTCGAGCGGAACTGCCCGGGCAATAAGTGCAGCTTCGAACGCCATTTGGTCGTCTTTCGTCATGGTCGGGAGCGGTAGCCGACACTCAGACGTTGCGCAAGAAGCCAAGCGCCATTATGCCGGGGGCAGGGAGTAGCGCGGACTGGGTGGCTTGGCGGAACCGATCGTCGATCACGAAACCGAAGGGTTGGACATGGCAAGACCGAGACGCGGCAGCCGCATCGGTCTTCAACGCTGGGTCCGGCGCGGCATCGCCGTCGCTGTCGTGCTGGCGCTGGTGCCGGTGGTGCTGACCTTCCTGTACCTGCCGTCATTCGTGCATCCGGTGTCGACATTGATGCTGAAGGACCTGGCGACGTTTTCCGGCTACGATCGGCGCTGGGTTTCCATCGACGATGTCGCGCCGGTGCTGGCATATTCGGTCATCATGTCGGAGGACGGGCAGTTCTGTTTCCATCGCGGCGTCGATCTGGGCGAGTTGCGCGGCGTCGTCGACGATGCGCTCGCCGGCGAGATGACACGTGGCGCCTCGACCATCACCATGCAGACGGTAAAGAACCTTTATCTATGGTCGCGGCCGTTGGGCTCGGTCCGTAAGGTCGTCGAACTGCCGCTGGCCGTCTATTTCGATGCGGTGCTGTCGAAACGGCGGATCATGGAGATCTACCTCAACATCGCCGAATGGGGACCGGGCATCTACGGCATCGAGGCCGCCGCCCAGCATCATTTCGGCGTCTCGGCAAAACAGCTGTCGCGCCGGCAGGCAGCGCTGCTTGCCGTCACGTTGCCGAACCCGATCGTGCGCAATCCAGCGAAGCCCGGGCCGGGACTGAGGCGGCTTGCCGCGTTGATCGAGCGGCGCGCGGGCCGCGCCGGCGCCTATGTCGGTTGCCTGCGATAGTGTCAAAAAAAAACACGGCGACGCTGGCCAAAACGCCATCGGGCGTGTATAGGCAGCCGACTTTCTCAGATTCCGGCCCCTGATGTGGCCCTTTCACGAGGGCCGCCGGGGCGTTTTGACCATGTAGTGGAGCATATCCATGGCCGTTCCGAAACGAAAAACCTCTCCGTCGAAGCGCGGCATGCGCCGTTCCGCCGACGCACTGAAGGCCCCGACCTATGTCGAGGACAAGAACTCCGGCGAGATGCGCCGTCCGCACCATATCGACCTGAAGACCGGCATGTATCGCGGTCGCCAGGTTCTGGAGCCGAAGGAAAGCTGAGAGAGCTTCGACGGTTTACAGGTTGCGAAGCGACCGGCCATTGGCCGGTCTTTTTGCGTTTGTGACAACTGATCGTATCAGCCGGGCCTGACATTGTTGTTTCACGCCGTCTTTGTCCGTGTTTATCGGTCGCACGAAAATTCTTGACGGCGAACGCCGGGCGCACTCTACAAAGATCAGTCCAACCGGAGCCGCCACATGTTCGGTGCCATCCCGCTGCTGATCGTGCCTTTCATCCTCTACAATCTCGGGCTTCTAGGAATATTCGGTAGCGGCGACGACGATCCGTGGGCGACCGAAATGTTTTCGGTCCGGATGATGTCGGGTGGCGTGTTCTCGATGACCCTGGGCGATCTCATCGTGCTGATCGCACTGATCTTCTTGTTCGTCGAAGTAGTGAAGTCGACGCGTACGACAAATGCCTCGATCATGGACCACCTTTTGTCGACCTTCGTCTTTGTGGCCTATCTGGTCGAGTTCCTGCTGGTGAAGGGCGCCGCCCATTCTGTTTTCTTCACACTGATGGTCATAGCGCTGATCGACGTGCTGGCCGGCTTTTCGGTGTCGATGCGGTCGGCCAGCCGCGACATCAATATGAATTAAGGATCCCGGCTCAGCCCGGGTCGGCGCCAAAGCCAGCCGCCTCGATGCCGGCGATGGCTGCCGTTTCGTCATTGTCGGACGTGTCGCCGGAAATGCCGACGGCGCCGATGATCGTGCCGGCCTCGTCGCGGATCAGCACGCCGCCGACGACCGGCAGGACGCGCCCGCCCGACACGTCGGAGACGCCGGCGATCAGATGCGGGCGCTCCTTGGCGAAGGCTTCCACCCGGCGCGAGCCCATGCCGATAGCGAGCGCGCCATAGGCCTTGCCGGCCGACATTTGCGGACGCAGGAACGACGCGCCGTCCTGACGCTGGAACGCGACCAGATGGGCGCCGGCGTCGAGCACCGAGACGCCAAGCGGCCTGAGCTTGAGCTCGGCACCCTTGGCAAAGGCGGCGGCGATGATTTCAAGGGCTTTGTCGAGCGTCAGTGCGGTCATGGCCGTCTCCTAAACGCCAGTTATCAACCGGCAGAACAGATCGCGGTGAAACTGTTTCGCGTACGAAAGGAAGCAGTGGGATCCAGGGAGCGCCGGTTTATTTCTTCTTGGCGCGAGGCTTCTTCACCGGCGCCGGAGGCGCATTGGCCAGGTCTTCCGCTTCCTTGGCGAGGCGCAGCGCCCGCAGCTTGTTGGTTTTGGCTTGGCGCGCGTCGCTCTCGGCGACATATTCCGCCATCGCCTTCTGGCGCACCGTGGCTGCCTCTTCCTGTTTCTTGAAACGCAAATCGGCCCGCGCACGGGCAGTGTCCTTAGAGTTCTCGACCAAGAGCGTTATCCAATCCCGTAAATTATCTTCAGTCCCTTGATAGCAGAGCCAGCCCGCAATTGGGAAAATAAGTTGGTCATGGCGCCGGATCGCAGCCGACTCGCTCCGCGTTGCGGGCGACCACCGCATCGTATCCGGCCTGCAAGATCGCGCGGACAGCGGGTCCAGTTGGCGCGGGAGATGTGCCCAGATGCTCGTAGCGTAACTCGTTCATGAACTGCTCCCACATCGGCGGGCCGCCTTTTTCCAGAAGCTCGGCACGGATCGAGAGCTCGTCGCTGACCGGCAGCCAGACGCGGCCCCAGGCGCCGAGATGGGCCAGGATCGGCACCAGCGTAATCGCCATTTCGGTCAGGCTGTAGATCGCCTTTTGCTTGTGGGAGGGATCGCCCGTCTTGGTCAGCATGCCGAGCTCCATCAGCCGCTTCAGCCGGTCGGCGAGGATGTTGGAGGCGATGCCCTCCATCGAGCCGTTGAGCAGTTCGCGAAAGTGGCGTCTGCCGCCGAAGATGATGTCGCGAAGGATGATCAGGCTCCACCGGTCGCCGAACACTTCGAGCGACAGGTTGATGGGGCATCCGGACCGACGATCGATGTTCATGCGAATCTCCAAAACCGGTTGCATTATTGTATCGGTTTTAATATCGTGCAACTGATTGCAATTTGCAATCGGATCGGAAGCCCACGGAGGAAAACCATGAAAAGCGCCGGACACCCCGAAATCGTATCGCAGACCTTCGGCGACCCGGCCCATCCGGCGGTGTTGTTGATCATGGGCGCGATGGCTTCCATGCTTTGGTGGCCCGAAGCGTTTTGCCGGAAGCTGGCCGGCGAGGGTTGCTTCGTGATCCGCTATGACAATCGCGATACCGGCCGTTCGACCAAATACGCGCCGGGCGAGCCGCCTTATACATTCGACGACATGGCGGACGATGCTATCAGCGTCCTTGACGACCATGGAATCCGAAAGGCGCATATGGTCGGCATGTCGATGGGCGGCATGATCGCGCAGCTCGTTGCGTTGAAATACCCGTCGCGTGTCACTTCGCTGACGGTGATCAGCAGCTCGCCCTTGGGCATCGATACGTCGCATCTGCGCGGAACCACCGAGGCCTATAGGAGACATTCGGCCGAAGGCGCGAAGGTCGACTGGTCGGACCGGGGCCAAGTGGTCGATTTCATCGTTAAGGACGCGCATGCGCTCACCGGTGCGGCGCACTCTTTCGACGAGCAGCGAACACGGGCTTTCGTCGAACAGGATTATGACCGGTCCGGCGGTTTTCTAAGTGCGACCAATCATTTCATGCTCAAAAGTGGCGAAGATGGGAGCGGCGAGGACTGGACCGGTCGGCTGCGCGACATGAAAATCCCACTCCTTGTTATCCACGGCACCGACGATCCCATCTTTCCAGTCGAGCATGGCGCCGCTCTTGCCGACGCGGTCGCCGGTGCAAGGCTGCTCCGGATCGAGGGCGGTGGCCACGAACTGCATCCCGACGACTGGGCTGCGATCATCGATGCCATCGTCGCCCACAGCCAGGCCAGATAGTTATCCGACCCCGACACCGCGAGACAGACCACCCAAGGAACGAAAAACAATGTCCCTGATTATGCACCTTCATCCACTGGCCTCCTTCTGCTGGAAACCGCTGATCGCGCTCTATGAGAACGGCACGCCATTCACATCCGTCGTTGTCGATCTCGGCAATGAACAGTCGCGCGCCGCGTTTCTGAAATTGTGGCCGCTCGGCAAGATGCCGGTGCTGCGCGATGAAGCGCTGGACCGGACCGTGCCGGAATCGACGATCGTCATCGAATATCTCAACGCGTATTATCCTGGGCCGGTCGAACTGATCCCCGCCGATCTCGATCTCGCTCGCCAGACCCGGCTCGCCGACCGCTTCTATGACTTCTATGTCCAGGAACCGATGCAGAAGATCGTTGGTGACCGGCTGCGGCCGGAGGGCAAGACCGATCCGTTCGGCGTCGAGCAGGCCCGCGCCCAGCTGCGCAGCTCCTACGCCATCATTGAACAGGACATGCAGTCGACGACATGGGCGGTGGGTGCGAGCTTCACCATGGCCGACTGCGCTGCCGCCCCCGCGCTGTTCTACGCCAACAAGGTCGAGCCGTTCGGAGACGAATATCCTGCGGTCAGGCGCTATCACGACCGGTTGCTGCAACGCCCCTCGGTTGCCCGTGTGATCGAGGAAGCGCAGCCGTATTTCAAGCTCTTCCCCTACAACAATGGCTAGAGTAGTTCATCGTTCACGGAAACGCCGAACCGCTCTGTCTCTTTGTTTTTGCGCAATTCCGCACGGAAAACCGTTTCACACTTTTCCTGGAATTGCTCTAGGCCCGATGCTGCATAGTTGCTCGACGCGCTGACGATGCCTCTCAGCTTCCGGGTGAACCGAGCTGCTCCGCATCCCAGAACTGGTCAAGCCAGATGTTGAGCTTCAGGAAGCCGGCATTGCTGACCGTATAGACGCGCCTGGTGCCTTCCGGCTTGGCGTTGACCAACCCCGCATCAAGCAGCACCTTCAGGTGCTGCGAAACGGCCGGGCGGGACACCGGCAAGCCGGATGCCAATTCGTTGACGGTCTTCGGTCCGCGCCGGAGCTCTTCCAAGAGATGGCGCCGGTTGGGATCGGCAATCGCCATGAAGGCGTCGGAAAGCATCATGCCTTATTTGTGGGGCAAAGCGCCTCGAATCTCAACTGTCGGCTTCAGCTTTTCTACGCGGGTCGAGCCGCAACGCTTCCGGCGTCACCGAGCGATCGGCGGGCTGGGTCTTGAAGGCATCGCGGCCTTCGATCGGCACCGGCGCGCGACGGCTGATGCGCAGCAGCGTATAGCCAGCCAGGCTGAGATGCGCGAGCGCAGTGGCCAGGAACAGCCCCTCAGGGCGCATCCAGCCCATCAGGCCGGCGGCCACCAGCGGACCGATCATCGTGCCGAAGCCATAAAGCAGCAGCAGGCCGCCCGACACTTTGACGAAGTCCTCCGATCGCGCATGGTCATTGGCATGCGCCACCGCGATCGAATAGAGCGTGTAGGCGAAGGCGCCGTAGGCGGCGGTGCAGACGATGACGAAGACGCCGGAGCGCGGTTCGAACAGGAAGATGGCGATGGCAAACAGCGCAGCGCCGAAGGCCGCGCCCGCCAGCACGAAACGACGGTCCGTCGTGTCGGAGAGCCGCCCGGCCGGAAGCTGCATGGCAGCGCCGGCGATGACCACGAGGCTCATCATCAGCGCGATCTCGGCTGTCGAGATGCCGATGCGCGCTCCATAGACGGCACCAAGTGTACCCCAGGCGCCGTTGGCGATGCCGATCAGCACGCAAGCGATCGCCGACACCGGCGAATTGACGTAGAGCCCCTTGACGTCAAGCGACACGTCCTGCAGCGGCTTGGGGTGAGACGCCGTCGAGACCGCCGTCGGGATCAGCGACAGGCAGAACAGAATGCCGGTGATCATGAACAGCGACGCCGATCTCACATCGCCGCCGGCAACGATCATCTGACCGCCCATGATCGAGGCATAGGTGACCATCATGTAGAGGCCGAAGACGGTGCCGCGGTTTTCGTTGGTGGCCTTCTCGTTGAGCCAGCTTTCGATGACCATGAAGGCGCCGGCCATGGTGAAGCCGGTGAAGGCGCGCAGCAGGATCCAGGTATATTCGTCGATGATCAGGCCGGTGAGCAGTGCGACGATCGCTCCCGATGCGGCAAAGGCGCCGAAAGCCCTGACATGACCGGCGCGGCGCACGATGCGTGGCGCAAAGAAGCAGCCGGTGACGAAGCCGCCGGCCCAAGCCGTGCCCATCAGGCCGAGCGATGCCGTCGAGAAGCCCTCCACCTGGCCGCGCAGCGGCAACAGCAGACCGTGCAGTCCGGATGCCGCCAACAGGAACGCGGTGCCGCGCAGCAGCGAGAGGATCGGTCTGTAGCTTGCGAACATTTTTCAATCCGGCTGGGGTTTAGGGCACAAGTCTGGAGACAGCGGCATTCGGGCTTTTCGGCGGCGTGCCCGAGCTTTTGGAATTACCCGCAGTAACTACCCACGGCGAAACAGCGCCTCTGCCGCCGACTTGGTCGAGCCCTTGGTCTTGAGCTCGGCTTCCAGCCGGGCGATCTCGTCGCGCAGGATGCCGATCCGTTCGGACAATTCATCGACAGAAAGCAGCGACAGATCCTGCCCGATCTCGTGCGGGCGCGCTTTCTTCTTGGGTTCGTCGTCGAAGATCGCCATCGTCGCTCCTCCGTGATTGCCCATTTGCCTGATTTGCCAATGAGCATACATAGGGCAAGGGTATGGATGCAAATGGCGGGCAAGAGCTGGCACGAGAAACCGGCGGAGCACGACGGGAAAATTCATGGCGAACGCACAGAAAATTCCGGCGAAGATGATGGCGATCGCCATATCGGAACCGGGCGGGCCGCGGGTGCTGAAAGCGGAAACCCGCGACGTACCGGTTCCCGGTCCCGGCGAGATCCTGATCCGGGTGCGGGCCGCCGGCGTCAACCGGCCGGACGTGCAACAGCGCAAGGGCGCCTATCCGCCACCGCCGGGAGCGTCGGATCTGCCGGGCCTGGAAGCAGCAGGCGAAGTCGCTGCCCTTGGTGATGAGATATCGCGCTGGCGCGTCGGCGATCGGGTCTGTGCGCTGACGGCGGGCGGCGGCTATGCCGAATATGTCAGAGTGCACGCCGGCAGCGTGCTGCCGCTGCCCGCCGGCTTTACCTACACCGAAGCGGCGGCGTTGCCGGAGAACTACTTCACTGTTTGGCACAATGTCTTCGAGCGCGGCGGCCTGAAGAGCGGCGAGACCCTGCTCGTGCATGGCGGCTCGTCGGGTATCGGCACCACGGCGATCCAGCTTGCTGCCGCTTTCGGCGCCTATGTCGTCACCACCGCCGGCAGCAAGGAGAAATGCGACGCCTGCCTCAAGCTCGGCGCCGACCGGGCGATCAACTACCGCGAGGAGGACTTCGTCGCCGCAGTCAAGGAGGCAACCGGCGGCAAGGGTGCCAATGTCATCCTCGACATGGTCGGCGGCGACTATGTGGCGCGAAACTATGAGGCTGCAGCCATGGAAGGCCGCATCGTCCAGATCGCGACGCAGGGCGGGGCGGTGGCGAGCGCCGATTTCTTCAAGATCATGGCCAAGCGGCTCGTGCACACAGGATCGCTGCTCAGGCCACGCACCGTGGAGTTCAAGGCGGCAGTTGCGGCTGCGCTGGAGGCGCAGGTTTGGCCGCTGCTCGGCACGCGCAAGGTTGCGCCGGTGATGGATACGATCTTCCCGCTCAAGGAAGCGTGGCGGGCGCATGAGCGGATGGAGGAGGGTGAGCACATCGGCAAGATTGTGCTCGATGTCGCCTGATGGCCCGCAAACAGGCTGAACGAAAGCTTAATGGTGCAATGCAACAAACGCATTGCGGCCATGCAAAAGCGTCTGTTCAATTTTTCATCGCCGATGCCTATTTACGCGGCATCAAAACGATGGAGGACTATCATGAACCCGATCCGCGCTTTCCGTAACTGGCGCATGTACAACGAAACCGTGCGCGAACTGAACCGGCTGAATGTTCGTCAGCTCAACGACCTCGGCATCAACCGCGGCGACATCGAGAGAATCGCCCGCAAAGGGCTTTGATCTCGAGCACGATCCCGCCCGAAGACCGGGCGCTGCTTTTCGGCAACGCCGAGCCGCGGTTCGGGATCAAGCTTTAGAAGCCAGAGCCGCAGCAGACGGATTTCCGTCGCCGGTTCCGAGCCCGCCCGACCTTGGTCTGGCGGGCTTTGTCTTTTTGAAGCTTTCGACTGCATGGCGTCATCTGCCGACCCTTCGCGGTCTGCTGGTCGCGCTGCCGTGCCGTCCTTGACGCGCGCCTGCCAAAAACATTGCGAAACGGCGAGCGAGCGGTTATATAGACCGCGATTTTCCCATTTGGTGGCTCTAAACCACCGCCCGCGCGGGAACGCGGGCGAACGAGAAGGATTTTTGTAATGGCCAATACGCTGCTGATGCCAAAGGCGACCGCCGTCTGGCTGGTTGACAACACAGCGCTTTCCTTCGAGCAGATCGCGCAGTTCTGCGGACTGCATCCGCTTGAGGTCAAGGCGATCGCCGACGGCGAGTCGGCGCAAGGCATCAAGGGCATGGACCCGATCATGACCGGCCAGCTCACTCGCGACGAGATCGCGCGCGCCGAGAAGGACGCCAACCACCGGCTGAAGCTCTCCGATCCCAAGGTGCGGGTGCCGGAATCCAAACGCAAGGGTCCGCGCTACACGCCGCTGTCGAAGCGCCAGGACCGGCCCAACGCCATCCTCTGGCTGGTGCGCAACCATCCCGAGCTCAAGGATGCGCAGATTGCCCGCCTTGTCGGCACAACGAAGTCGACGATCGACCAGATCCGCGACAGAAAGCACTGGAACTCCGCCAATCTCCAGCCGATGGATCCGGTGACGCTCGGCCTGACGTCGCAGATCGACCTCGATATGGAAATCAACCGCGCCTCGCGCGGCCGCGAGCAGGCGCAGCCGGTCGGCGATACGCTGCTGCCGGCCGCCTTGACCGAACGGCTGGTCCCGGCGCCCGAAAAGCCGAAGGACGAGGACCGCGAACTTGACGCCAACGCCGTCTTCGCCAAGCTTTCGGCGCTGAAGTCGAAGGACAAGGACGCCGACGAAGAGGAATAGGTCTGGCATCCAAAACAAAAAGCCCGCTTTCAAGCGGGCTTTTTTGTGATCTTCCGTGTCAGCTTCGCGCCGCCCGGTCCGGCGCCATGCCGTAATCCTCGCTGCGCTCCACCGCGCGATAGAAATCGGCGAGCTGCTTGCCGCGCTCCGGCTTGAAGGTGCGGCCGGCGATGACCACCGAGGCGATGCGGTCGATGCGGAAGGCGCGGAAATCGCCGCGCATCTCACACCAGGCGACCAAGGTCCACACCTTGCCCCAGAACCACAGGCCGAGCGGGCGGATGTCGCGCGCGGTGCTGCGGCCGGCCTCATCCGAATAGTCGATGGTCAGCACCTGACGTTTCTCGATGGACCGCTCGATCAGGTCGATGGCTTCGCGGGCGGCATCGCTTACCACCCACATCGGCGTGTGGATCTCGGTACGGGCGATGCGGTCCTTTTCGGCGTCGGGCAACACGGCGCCTATCTTGACCAGCGCCTCGTCGGCGGCTCGCGCCATGGCCGCGCCACCAAAGGCGCGCACCATGCGGGCGCCGGCGACCAGCGCGACGATCTCGTCACGCGTGAACATCAGCGGCGGAAGGTCGAAACCCTCCCTCATCATGTAGCCGACACCGGCCTCGCCGTCGATCGGCACGCCGGTCGACTGCAGGTCTGCGATGTCGCGATAGATCGTCCGCTCGGAAACCTCGAGCCACGTGCCCAGCTTCTGGGCGGTGACCAGACGACCACCACGCAGATGCTGCACGATCTGGAAGAGCCTGTCGGCGCGGCGCATCGTATGGTCCCTCGGCGTCTATCGTTCCAGCCCTTCGCGCTTGCGCTGCGCGGCGACGAAGGCCGCGCCGAAGGACAGTTTCTTCGTTGTCGGCGTGCTTGCGTCGACCACCCGCCAGAACGGCGCAACGTCGCCCAGCGCCATACCACGCTCAAGATCCTCGTTGGCGGCCTCGGCGACGGTGCGCAGATGATAGCCGATGGTGACCGGACATGCCATCTCGGCATCGTGCTCGATGGCGAGAGCGGTGCGCAAAGCGCGGATATCCACGTCCATGCCTTCGGGGATGGAGCGGATGAATGCATGGACCTGGCGAGCTGTAGGAACCAGCATCGGCTGGCCTTCGACGACGTCGCCGATGGTGCGTGGCGACGGTCTTATGCCGTTGAGGCCAGGCGTGTTCAGCCTGTCGTTCCAGCTTTTCATCGATCGTCCTCTCGGCCATCCGGCTTCGGCGGCCATCGCACTATGGCACGAGCCTCCTGACACCATACTGTCAGGAGGCTTCAGCATGCCCATTTCAGCTCGTCGCCAGGTCGCATCCAAACGCCACGCAGAAAGCTTGCCTCAATTGCTGCCATTGCGGCGGTCGCCATACATGTCCGGCCAACCAATATCCTTGCGGATGTCCGCCGGCAGGGTGTTCATGAATCGCTGGGTGCGGATCTCATTGCGGATCGTCCGGATCTTGCCGACATAGTGCTGCACGCTACGCAGAATGGTAATGCCGTTCATGGCTGGTCTCCTCTCTTTCGATGCAGGCACTATCGCACACCCCTGCTGACAGCAGTCTGTCAGGAGGGTGCGGCTCTCATGACCGGCGTTCCGATTTATCCATCGAAGTGACAAGGCAGTGCTGAAAAGAGGCCTGCCGCACTGGAAAGACGGCGATCGCGGAGCCGCTTTGACAGCCAGCCGCGATGCTGATCAAAGGCTGCATGTCGAAACTTCTCGCGCTCGTCATCATCGCCATGATGGTCATCCAGCTCATCAAGCCGCTCGGCTGGCCCGGACTGAAGCGGCGCAGCGATTTCTGGAAGCTGGCGCTGCTGGCGATGGCGGCGATTTCGATTACGGCGGTGCTCGGGCACTGGACGTGATGCATGTCGCGCAAACGTGTGCAGCGGTTTTGCGACAACGACATGCATGGAAACAGTACCTGAAGCGCGTCGGATGAGGCCAATCGAACGCGACGCGCTTTAGTGCCGGCGGCCCGCTACGCGACGCCCGGTTCGTTGCCGAGCACCAGGCTGACCAGATGTTCCGCCCAGGCTCGGTAGCCGGCTTCCGAAGCATGAAATCCATCCGACGCAAAGCCGGCCTCGGCATCGGTGATCGGCAGGCGGGGCGCCGGTATGGCGCCGCGCTCGAGGCAAAGGCGCGCGCCCATCCGGTTCATTTCGACGGCACGGATTTCGAGAATCTTGCCGAGCAGCGGCGGCATCGCCGGCGCCCGGGTGAACTCAAGCACCGGCGACCACACGACGCGCGCCTCCGGCCATTTGGCGCGCAGCGCGTAAAGCAGCCCGCCAAACTCGCGCTTGAACCGCGGTACCGAATGAAAATTCTTGGTGTCGTTGGTGCCGATGGCCAGCACGATATGCGTCCACGGATCGGCCGATAGATTGGGCAGCACATGATCGCGGATCTGGCCGGAGGTTGCCGAGTTGAAGCCGGCTGACCGCCAGCGCACGATGCGGCCGGTGCGTTGCGCAATCAGAACGGCCAGTTGCGCGGCCAATCCGTTTTCGGAATTGCCGATGCCTACCGAGGCGGCGGAGGAATCGCCAAGCACCAGAACCGAGATTGCTGGCGTCAGGCCAGATATCTCGTGAATGACCGGACCTTGTGCCGGCAGCATGCGGGTGGTGCGGCGACGCACGCCAAGTCCTTGCCAGACATAGACCGGAAAGGCGAACCAGGTGAGAAGGGTCGGAAAGCGCCGCATGGCAAGTCCCTTTTAGGGCATAGCGAACAGCACTTAGCGCATGTTGCATTGGAGGTGAACGACCTTACAGTGACACCCTTGTCGCCTCAATGGCAGCAGTCATGTGTCCCGGATTGATCTTCGTACTCGTCATGCAGCCGCACCCAGTCGACGAGGCTATGATGCGGGCCGGTTTCGTTGCGACCCTTCGGCGTCAGGTCGAGATAATGATAGGCGCCGATCAGCGGATCGCCGCCTCGGGAGCGCAAGACGAAGGTCAGGAAGATGTCGCCCTTCTCGTCGCGATAGAACACGCTGGCGCCGGGAAGGTCTTTCGAGTTTCGCGCGCGCCGCTCGAAATTGTAGGTCGTATCGCCGACCGCGATCTGCTTGTCCGTGAATGACACCTGCATATCGAAGTTGAAGTCCGAGGCGTAGGACGACACCCAGTCGAATTTCCAGCCCATACGCTGCTTGTAGGGCAGCAATTCGGCCAATGGCGCCCGCGCTACCACGACAAGTGAGACATCGTGGTGCCTGAGATGCTGGTTGGCGCCGTCGATATGATCGGCAAGGAATGAGCAGCCCTCGCAGCGATAATCGGCGCCCGGCCCGAACATGAAATGGTAGACGATCAGCTGGCTGTTGCCGCCAAACAGGTCGGGCAGTTTCTTTGGCCCTTGCTCGGTTTCGAAGACGTAGTCCTTGCGGATCTTCAACCACGGCAGTTCGCGGCGTTCGGCGGCGACACGATCGCGAAAGCGGGTCAATTCCTTTTCGCGCGCCAGATGCGCCTTGTGCGCCTGAAACCAGTCTTCCTGCGAAACGGTCTTGTTGTTTGGCATAGGTCTGCTCCTCTTTTCACGGAGGACGTTCGGCAGCGAGGAATACCGACACCGGGCTGCATTTCAGTTGCAAGAAATTGCACCCCTTGCTGCTTTCAAACAAAAACCCGGGCACGTGGCCCGGGTCGGGAGAAACGCAAGATGTCTTCGGTCAGGCGGCTTGCTCAAGCTTCGGCTGCCATTGTCCAAGCGCTGCCAGATGATTCATGTGGGCGCGATGGGCGAAGGCGGCCTGCGCGGCGGCGACGTTCGCTGCCTTGCCGCCCCAGGCCTTCTGCGGAGCGGCCTGCAAGGCGCGGCCATAGGAGAAGGTCAGCTTCCACGGATGCGGGCCGATGGCGTTGATGGCATTGAGGTTGGCGGTCGCCTCCTCGTCCGATTGTCCGCCCGAAAGGAAGGCGATGCCTCCAATCGCCGCCGGCACCGTCTCGCGGAACAGTTTTATGGTCCTTTCGGCAACTTCCTCGGGGCTGCTGACCTTGCCCGATTTCTTGCCGGCGAGGACCATGTTCGGTTTCAGGATGGTGCCTTCGAGCGCGACGCGGGCCGCATAGAGCTCGGCGTACAACTTTGTCAGTGTCGCCTTGCTGATCTCGTAGCACGTGTCGATGTCGTGGGCGCCGTCCATCAGCACCTCCGGCTCGACGATCGGCACGATGCCGGCTTCCTGGCAAAGCGCGGCGTAACGGGCGAGCGCATGGGCGTTCGAGGCGATCGAGGTGGCGGAAGGCACGCCCTTGGAAACATCGATGTCGATCACCGCGCGCCATTTGGCAAAGCGGGCGCCGAGCTTGTAATAGTCGGCGAGGCGTTCGCGCAGGCCGTCCAGGCCTTCGGTGATGGTATCGCCGGGAAAGCCGGCCAGAGGCTTGGCGCCGGCGTCGACCTTGATGCCGGGGATGGCGCCTGTTGCCTTGATGATGTCGACCAGCGGCGTGCCGTCGGCGGCCTTCTGGTGGATGGTCTCGTCATAGAGGATGACGCCGGAAATGTATTTGGTCATTGCCTCGCTGGCGCGGAACATCATCTCGCGATAGTCGCGCCGGCTGTCGGCGGTCGACTCGACGCCGATGACGTCGAAGCGTTTCTTGATGGTGCCGGAGCTTTCGTCGGCCGCCAGCAAGCCTTTGCCATCGGCCACCATCGCGGCGGCAATGTCCTCGAGACGTTCGCTCATCGTGCTTCTCCTGAAAGAATTGATCCGCGCCCAGCAGACCACCAGAGCCACGCAGGTTCAAGTCGAACCATTTCGTCAAACAAGCGCGAATCGATTGAAAGTCGCGGGGGCACTCCTTCGCGCTGCTCTTGCGGTCGCGCTCAGCGCTTCAAGACGTCGACGCCGGGCAAGGGCTTGCCTTCCATCCATTCGAGGAAAGCGCCGCCGGCCGTCGATACATAAGTAAAATCATCGCTGACGCCGGCATGATTGAGCGCTGCCACCGTGTCGCCGCCGCCAGCGACCGAGACCAGTCTGCCGGCCTTGGTGCGCGCTGCCGCGTGCCTGGCCGTCGCCACCGTTGCGTGGTCGAATGGCTCGATTTCGAAGGCGCCGAGCGGCCCGTTCCAGACCAGCGTCGCGGCGCGGTCGATCCATTCGGCAATGGTCTTCACGGTTTTCGCGCCGACATCGAGGATCATGCCATCGGCCGGCACGTCTGCTATGGCGACGGTCTCGCTGGCAGCACCGGCCTTGAACTCCCTGGCGACGACGCCGTCGGCGGGCAGGATGATGGCGCAGCCGGCCTCGGCCGCCTCGATCATGATCTGCTTGGCGGTGGTCGCGAGATCATGCTCGCACAACGATTTCCCGACGTCGGTGCCGCGCGCCGCTAGAAACGTATTGGCCATGCCGCCGCCGATGACCAGCGCGTCGACCTTCTTCACAAGGTTCATCAACAGGTCGATCTTGGTCGAGACTTTGGCGCCGCCGACGATGGCGACAACCGGACGGACTGGATTGCCAAGCCCCTTTTCCAGCGCATCGAGTTCGGCCTGCATGGTGCGCCCAGCGAAGGCCGGCAGCACATGCGCCAGCCCTTCTGTCGACGAATGGGCACGGTGCGCAGCGGAGAAGGCGTCGTTGACGAAGATGTCGCCATTAGCGGCGAGCTTTTCGGTGAAGGCCGGGTCGTTCTTCTCCTCGCCCTTGTGGAAGCGGGTGTTCTCGAGCAGCAGCACGTCGCCGCCGTTCATGGTAGCAACGGCATTTGCGGCCTTGTCGCCGATGCAGTCGGCGGCAAAGCCGACGGGGCGGCCGAGCACGTCCGCCGTCGCCCTGGCGATCGGTTCGAGTGAGAATTCGGGCGCCGGTCCATCCTTGGGCCGGCCGAAATGGGCAAGCAGGATGACCTTGGCTCCCTTGCCGGACAGCTCGGCGATGGTCGGCGCAATGCGCTCGATGCGGGTGGCGTCGGTAACCTTGCCCTCGGTGACGGGAACGTTGAGGTCGACACGCACCAGCACACGCTTGCCGCTGATATTGCCGATGTCGTCCAGTGTCTTGAAGCCGGCCATGCTGATCCCTTTCGCGAAAAATCGCGGGGACCTTACCCCGCATCGACAACGATGCAAGACCTGGCTAACGGTTCACCGAAAATATGATTTCACGTGTCGAGGACGAAGTGCCCACGGGGAGCAAGATGGCAGCAATGGCGCGAAACGCACCGACATATGGCTTACCGATTGCGCACCACGATGCATGCGCCGCCCACGCTGTGCAGTTTCTGGCAAATATCGTCGGCCTTGGCTTTAGTGTCGGCGCCGATCCGCACCGCATAGATGCCGCGTCTGCCGATCGGTGTGCGCACCCGGCTGACCACCGGATCGCGACCGCTGAGCAAGGCTGGAAACCGGCGCTTCACGTTGCTCCACTGATTGAGCGCCGCGGCGCGACGGAAATTGCCGGCCACCTGCACGCCCCACGGCTTGATGTTGATCGACGACATCGGCACGGTTCTGGACATGATCACCGGCAGCTCGCGGCAAGCGGCAGCGAAACTCGCCTTCTTGTCGAGCGGCCGGATGACGCCGGCATACGCGGCATCGGTGAACTTGTCGGCCGGCTCGCCCATAACGTCCAGGACGTAGCTTTCGGTCTCCATCGGGAGGAATCCGCCGGAATTCAGCCAGCGCGTCACCCGGCTCTCGCCAGCATTGTAGGCTGCGGCGGCGAGGCCCAGATTGCCAAAGCCGGTCTTCATTTCGGCGAGATATTTTGCCGAGGCCGGGATAGCCTGCTCGATATCGAACGAATTGGCGAGCCCGCGCATCTTGGCGGTGCCCGGCATGAATTGGGCGATACCCTCCGCGCCGACGGGGCTGACCGCGTTGGGATCGAAACGACTCTCCTTCCAGATCAGCCGGGCAAAGAAATCCCGGGGCAGGCCGTTCTGGTCGGCATGCGTCTCGATAAGATCGCAAACTCGATCGATCAGCTTCTGCTTGGCGGGCCGCGGCGGATCGGCCTGGACGGCCGCCGCCCAGCCCAGCCCGGAAATGACAACCAGCGTCGCCCCAAGCAAACGCCGCATCGAACTACTCCGCCGCGGCTTTGCCGTGTTGCCCAAACCGCCGTTCGATGTAGTCGGAAACCATTTTCTCGAAATCCGCGGCGATCGACGGGCCGCGCAGGGTCGCCGCCTTCTTGCCGTCGACGAACACCGGGGCGGTCGGCGTCTCACCGGTGCCGGGCAGCGAAATGCCGATATCGGCGTGCTTGGATTCGCCCGGACCGTTGACGATGCAACCCATCACCGCGACCTTGAGGTTCTCGACGCCGGGATATTGTTCGCGCCACACGGGCATGTTCTTGCGCAGGTCGGCCTGGATGTTCTGGGCAAGCTCCTGGAACACGGTCGAGGTTGTGCGCCCGCAGCCCGGGCAGGCGGCGACGATCGGCACGAACTGCCGGAAGCCCATGGTCTGCAACAGCTCTTGCGACACCTGCACCTCGCGCGTGCGGTCGCCGTTTGGCTCCGGCGTCAGCGAGATGCGGATGGTGTCGCCAATGCCCTGCTGAAGCAGGATGCCCATGGCCGCGGACGAGGCGACGATGCCTTTCGAGCCCATGCCCGCCTCCGTCAGGCCGAGGTGCAGCGCATGGTCGGAACGGGTGGCAAGCTCGGTGTAGACGGCGATCAGATCCTGCACGCCGCTGACCTTGGCCGACAGGATGATTTTCTCGCGGGCAAGGCCGATCTCTTCAGCCATTTCGGCCGACAGGATTGCCGACTGCACGATTGCCTCGCGCGTCACTTCCTGGGCGGTCAGCGGAAAGCCCTGGGCCTGGTTGTCGTCCATCAGCCGGGTCAGCAGGTCCTGGTCGAGCGAACCCCAATTGACGCCGATGCGCACCGGTTTGTCGTATCGGATCGCCATCTCGACGATCGCGGCGAACTGCCGGTCTCTCTTGTCCTTGAAGCCGACATTGCCGGGATTGATGCGGTATTTGGCCAGTGCCTGGGCGCAGGCCGGGTGGTCGGCCAGGAGCTTGTGGCCGATATAATGGAAATCGCCGACCAGCGGCACGTCGATGCCGAGTCGTTCCAGCCGCTCGCGGATGGCCGGCACGGCGGCAGCGCTTTCGTCGCGATCGACGGTTATGCGCACGATCTCGGAGCCGGCGCGATGCAGCGCCGCCACCTGTGCGACCGTCTGATCGACATCGGCCGTGTCGGTGTTGGTCATTGACTGGACGACGACCGGCGCGCCGCCGCCGACAATCACGCCGCCGACATCGACACCGATCGACCTGCGGCGTGGGAAGGGTGAGGAAAAATATCCGGTCATGCCGGCTGCCTTTAATCTTGAAGGTCCGGGCATGAGGTGGAGGAGCAAAGATGGCTTGTCAATGGCGACTGGCGCGCAGGCCTAGCAAATCGGAAATGACAAGACGGCAGCTTGCCGCAAATCCACAGGCATTTCCGGCAGCATAGCGGTATGCCACCGGAAAGGGACGCGCGCCGGGCGGCGCGCGCTTCTAGTCCTGGAAGGGCTTCAGTGCGTCGTCGGTTTCGCCTTCAGTTTTTCAATCTCGTCCTTGAGCGCCAGCTTGCGCCGCTTGAGATTCACGATTTCGAGGTCGTCTACCGATGGATGGGCCATCGCATCGTCGATTTCCCGTTCGATGTCGCCGTGTTTCCGCTGCAGCTCATCAAGATGGGATGCAAGAGACATGATTGGTTCTCCCTTTCATGGTTTCCTCGATTGCAGCCGCCAAGGCACGTCCACCGCAGGCTCGCTTCTGTGACGGCATAATGACAGTGTGCCACCATCGAGCACCGATGTCGAATGCTGCGTGGTAGCATTCCACGACAATGTGAAATGTGGTATGGGCTGCGCGCCGGTGCAAGAAGGCCCCGGTCCCGCCCAATCAGGCCCAGTGTTTGGGCGCCGCAGACGTGCAGACGGTAAAAATGTCCGATCAGGAACAGGCTGATATCCGCCTCGAATATTCCCGGCTGAAGCAGGAACACGCCGATTTCGATGCGGCCATCAATGCGATGATCGCCATGAATTGCGACCCGCTGCAGATCCAGCGCATGAAGAAAAAGAAGCTTTTCCTGAAGGACAGGCTGATGGCGCTGGAAGACAAGATCATTCCAGACATTATTGCTTGAACGAACGCCGGCGCCGGCCTGCTGGAAAAGCGCTATGCCGCGATCGAAAGCCGTGCGGCGCGCTCGCGCAACAACGCTATCAGATCGTCGGTCTTTTCGGTCGAGGTATCGATCGGAACCAGCAGGCACATCGTCGCCTCGACCCTGCCCGGCGCTGAAAAAACCGGCGCGGCCAGGCATTTCGTATAGGCATCGACAAGGCCGGAGGTGACGCAGTAGCCGGCCGACTTGGCGACGGCGATGTCAGCTATGAAATCGTCGAGCCGCAACCTGCGGCCGTCCGGCAGCACGAGATCGTCTTCCGAGACCATATCCTCGATCGCCGCCCTGTCGAACCCGGCGAGGAGCAGCCGCCCGGAAGCTGTCCAGGGAAGCGGTATTTG
Source organism: Mesorhizobium sp. M1142 (assembly GCF_040318565.1). NCBI lineage: Bacteria > Pseudomonadati > Pseudomonadota > Alphaproteobacteria > Hyphomicrobiales > Phyllobacteriaceae > Mesorhizobium > Mesorhizobium sp. M1142. Next base: position 215,105 of record NZ_JAMYMK010000003.1, on the reverse strand, counting down.
CAGACCCGTCGCCGAACTGATCCTGAATGGCCTCGTTCCCGGGCTTGAATGGACGATGGTGTAGCGGCCGCTTTGCAGCATGCACAGCTCCGAGGTCTCGCCGGTCTCGCGCGACAGATGGTCGACTTCCTGGCGCCCTCGCCTGAGCAGGTCGTTGCCCCGCACATAGTCCATTCCGTAGAGATAAAGCTTCTTTCCGAAATAGACCCGATTGCCGTCTCCGGCCATCTCAAGCAGGCCTGCGTCGACCAGCGAGCGCACCAGCGTATAAGTCGTCGAACGCGGCGCGTTCACTCCTTTGGCAAGGTCGCCAACGCCGATCGCGCGCTGGGTCGTGTGGAGAAACTCCAAAATCTGGAGAACCCGGTTGAGACCCTTCTCCCGAGAGCCCGAGGTCTTGTCTTCGTCCAGTCCGGCGTCCGGTCGAGCGGCCAATGCATTGCCATCTTGCATTATCGATCCCTGATGTTAATCTGTCTTGTACAGAGTACAGGCGTCTCTTGTAAGAGACAATTACATCAGTTGCAACCGATGCCTGTATCGCTGGTCCAAAGGGGAACACAACACGAAAGGAGGTCGCCGTGAACGACACATCCAAAAGACGTGAATTTCTGAAACTGGGAATGGCCGGGCTTGCAACGGCCGGAGTGATGAGCGCCGCTACCGCGGTCGACGTTCAGAAAGCGGCGGCCCAGGCAGCGCCGGACAGCCTGCTGCGCACCGTCCTCGAGCGCGGCAAGGTGATCGTCGGCACCGGCAGCACCAATGCGCCCTGGCATTTCGAGAACGACGCCGGCGAACTGGTGGGCATGGACATCACCATGGGTCGCATTCTCGCCAAGGGGCTCTTCGACGACCCGACCAAAGTCGAATTCGTCATGCAGGATCCGGCTCAGCGCATTCCGAACGTGACCACCAACAAGGTCGACATCACCATCCAGTTCATGACCATGACCGCCCAGCGCTCGCAGCTGATCCACTTCTCCAGGCCCTACTACGTCGAAGGCATCGCCTTGCTGACCCTTCCGAACGCCGAAAACAAGACCTTCGACAAGCTGCTTGCCGCCGGTTCGGCGACCCGGATTTCCATCCTGCAAAACGTTGATGCCGAGGCAAATGTGCATATCGTGCTGCCGGAGTCGCAGGTGATGCAGATAGACACGCAGGCCAACGTGCTGCAGGCCCTGGAATCCAAGCGCGTCGACGCTGCCGCGGTTGATCTGTCAACGGTCCGCTGGCTCGCCTCGCGCAATCCGGACAAATACTTCGATGCCGGCAAGAGCTGGTTCTCGATGCTTTATGGCGCCGCACTGCGGCAGGGCGACCTCGACTGGCTGACCTTCGTCAACCAGACCTTCACCATCGCCATGTTCGGCCATGAAACGGCACTCTACGACGCTGCGTTCAAGGATTATTTCGGACAGGAGCCGCCGGCCCGCCATCCCGGTTTCCCGGTCATCTGATGCAAGCAGGCGGAAGGACAAACGTCCTTCCGCCCCCCTCTCATCACAGCCCTCTATGACGGGGATGCATGGGTTATACCCTCAACTTCAACCTGATCTGGCGGCATTTCGACAAGCTCTGGGGCGGACTGCTGTTAAGCCTCGAACTGGCCGTCATCTCGATCGCGATCGGCATCGTCATCGGGCTCGTTCTGGCGGTCTGGTACGTATCGGCCGGACGTGCGGTGCGGACCATCATCGCGGCCTATGTCGAGTTCATCCGCAACGTGCCGCTGATCCTGCTCGTCTATCTGGTCTTCTACGGCCTGCCGACGGTGATCGACATTGCCTACAGTGCGCAAACCTCATTTATTGCCACGCTATCGCTCTACAGCGGCGCCTACCTGGTCGAGGTGTTTCGCTCGGGGCTCGAGGCGGTGCCGCGCGGACAGCTCGACGCCGGCAAGGCAATCGGCCTGACGCCATGGCAAAGGCTGCTCCACGTGCGCCTGCCGACGATGCTGCGCATAACCCTGCCGGCGCTTTCCAACACATTCATATCGCTCTTCAAGGACACGTCCGTGGCATCGGTCATCTCGGTACCCGAGCTCACCTACGGCGCCCAGTGGATCAACTTCAACACGTTCCGCATTGTCGAGGTCTATCTGGTGGTGACGGCGATGTACCTGTTGACCGGCTATGCACTGCTTTTCGCCTTGCGGCTGGTCGAGCGCCGGTTCAAGGCGGCGCGCTGAGATGCTGAGCCAGATCATCTACGCCTTGCCGTTCCTCGCCCAGGGCTTTGCGGTAACCTTGTGGGTGTCGCTGCTGGTCGTGGTGTTATCGCTCATCGCCGGCGTGCTGATGGGCGTCGGCCTTGTCTACGGTCCGGCTCCGCTGCGCTGGGCGGTGCGCATCTTCAGCGACACCATACGCGGCATTCCGATCCTGGTGCTGATCTTCTTCGTCTATTACGGCCTGCCCGCGGTGGGGCTGCATCTCGAATCCTTTTGGGCGGCCGTACTCGCCCTCACCCTCTTCAAGACCGCACAAGTGGTCGAATATCTGAGGGGCGCCGTCGGCTCGATTCCCAAGGGTCAGTCCGAGGCGGCGATGGCGATCGGACTGACCTTTCGTCAGCGGCTGGCCTACGTCATTTTTCCGCAGGCGTTCAGGCGGTTCCTGCCACCCTGGATCAATGGCGTGACCGACGCGGTGAAGGGCAGCGCGCTGGTCTCGCTGCTCGGCATCACCGACCTGATGCAGGCAATCAACCAGGTCATCGGCCGCACCTATGAGGCGATGCCGCTCTACATTCTCGGTGCGCTCGTCTACTTCGCCGTCAACTACGCCCTCTCCTTGGCCAGCCGGCGGCTGGAGCAGCGTTTCTCCTTCATCCGGGAATAGCAAGATGTCCAATGCCTCGCACCAGAATCCGGCACTTCTCGATGTCTCCGAGGTTTCCAAAGCCTTTGGATCCGTCGAGGTCCTGCGCTCGGTCAGTCTCAAGGTGACACGCGGCGAGGTGGTGACTGTCATCGGCCCTTCCGGCAGCGGCAAGACCACGCTGCTGCGCTGCGTCAACTTCCTGGAGAGCTACGACAGCGGCTCGATCCGTATCGATGGCAAGGAGGTCGGCTATCGCGAGACGGGAACACGCCAGCGACGCAGCGAGCGCGACCTGGCGGCGATGCGAGCCGAGACCGGAATGGTGTTCCAGAGCTTCAATCTGTTTCCGCATTTGACTGCCGCCGGCAACATCATGCTTGGCCTGCGCAAGGTGCGCGGCAAGAGCAATGCCGAGGCCCGCACCATTGCCGAGCACTGGCTCGGCCGGGTCGGCCTCGCCCATAAGGCCGACAGCCTGCCGGCCGAGCTGTCCGGCGGCCAGCAGCAGCGCGTCGGCATCGCCCGCGCGGTGGCGATGGAGCCGAAGATACTGCTTCTCGACGAGATAACTTCGGCGCTCGACCCCGAACTGGTTGGCGAGGTGCTCGAGGTCGTTCGCAGCCTCGCCGAAGACGGCATGACGATGCTGATGGTCACGCATGAGATGGCTTTTGCACGCGATGCATCGAGCCGCATCGTTTTCATGGCGGACGGCGGCGTCAGCGCCGTCGGACCACCCGCCGAGATTCTGGCGGCGGGCTTCGACAATGAACGCCTTCGCAGCTTCCTGGCGCGATTTCGCGCCTCGCATTTTTGACATCGGACGGCGAAAGCTGTCGCAAGGAGCTTTTATGACGCCTTACATCCGGCTCGCGGAATTGGGCCTGACACTGCCCGAGCCGCCGAAGCCCATCGCCAACTTCGTCACCTATGCCGAGAGCGGACGGCTGATCTTCCTCTCCGGCCAGGGGCCGTTGCGCGCCGACGGCGCGCTCTGCACCGGCAAGGTCGGCGACGACGTCAGCGTTGAAGAGGCCTATGGGCATGCGCGTCTGACCGGCCTGAACCTGCTCGCCGTCATGCATGCGGCGGCCGGCGACCTCGGCCGCGTCGTGCGCGTCGTCAAGCTGCTTGGCTTTGTCAATGCGACGCCGACATTCAGCGAGCACCCCAAGGTGGTGAATGGCTGTTCCGATCTTTTCGCCGCCGTCTTTGATAAGATCGGCGGACATGCCCGCTCGGCAATCGGTGTCGGCTCGCTGCCGGGCAACATCACAGTTGAAATCGAGGCGGTCGTCGAGATCGCCTGAAATCGTTCGAAACAGGATCTGCAGAGATGACGACCTATGCCGCTGACCGTTCCAACACGACAATACGCGAACGGCTTGGCCTTCGCCCGATCATCAACGTTTCCGGTACGATGACGGCGCTCGGCGCTTCGATCATCGTGCCAGAAGCGATTGCCGCAATGTCGGAAATCGCCTCGCAATGGGTCGAGATGGACGATCTGCAACGCGCCGCAAGTACTGTGATTGCACGCCTCACCGGCGGCGAGGCCGGCTTCATCACCGCGTGCTGCGCCAGCGGCATAACCATGGCGATTGCCGGCGCGATGACCGGAACCAGCCTTCTTGCGATCGAGCGGCTGCCGGACGACACTGAGGGCCTCAAGTCGGAGGTCATCGTCCAGCTCGGTCACATCGTCAATTATGGCGCGCCGATCGACCAGTCGATCCGGTTGGCCGGGGCGAAGACAATACCCGCCGGCACGGTCAGCGTGACGCAGGATTATCATGTGCGCGACGCGATCCGCGACCGCACCGCAGCCGGCCTCTACGTAGTTGCGCACCACACGGTGCAATACGGCATGCTTTCGCTCGAGGAGTTCTGCGAGATCTGCCACGCCAAGGGCGTGCCGGTGATCGTCGACGCCGCCTCCGAATACGACCTGCGCGGCTTTCTCGCACGCGGCGCCGACATCGTCGTCTATAGCGGGCACAAGTTCCTCAGCGGACCGACAAGCGGCATCGTGACGGGGCGCACGGATCTGGTGCGGGCCGCCTATCTCCAGAATCGTGGCGTTGCGCGGGCGATGAAGGTGGGCAAGGAAAGCATTGCCGGTACCATGGCGGCCCTGGAAGCCTGGGAGCGGCGCGACCATGCCGGCATCCGTCAGCGGGAGGAAGCCGCCCTGCATCTGTGGAAAGACGCATTGCAAGGACTGCCTGGTATCGCCGCGCATATCATTCCCGATCCGACCGCCAATCCGCTCGACCGCCTGCAGGTGTTTGTTACGCCTGAAAGCAGGTTCACCGCCGCCGGCCTTGCCTCGGCGCTGGCGGCGGGCTCGCCCCCCATCATCGTGCGCAACCACGAGGTCGAGCGCGGTCACTTCTTCCTTGATCCGTGCAACCTGCACCCCGGCGAGGCAGAAATCGTCGCCGAGCAGCTTCGCGCCGTGCTGACCGCGAAGGAGCGTCCTGCGGATGCGATGAAACCCGCTCGCAAGCAGTCCGCCGGGGCCTTGCGCTGGCCGGACTAGATATCGCCAGAACGTGGTCGAGCCAGTGCCTTCCAGCGCCGGCTTGGCATCGGGCCATTGCGCCATCACGGCACTGTGAATGACTTTTTGGTCGTCGGGCGGAATAAACCACCCCGCCCATTGGTCTCCCAAGCAGACGCCATTTCCGGCGTTGCAGGAGACCGGTATGCCCCACCACCACGACAATGAAGCTGACGGCATCAGCCGCCGTCATGCACTGGAATGCATGATCTGGGCCGGCACGGGAGTGCTGTGGACGATTTCGGCCGGCGTGCCGGTTTCGCTGAGCCTGCTCGGCGCGGCGCAAGCCGCAGAGGCCTTGGCCACCGGCTTCACTTTCCTTCAGATCTCCGACAGCCACATCGGCTTCGACAAGGCTGCCAACCCGCACGCCATCGACACGCTGAAGGAGGCCATCGGCAAGATCCAGGCGTTGCCGCAAAAGCCCGCTTTCATGATCCACACCGGCGACATCACCCATTTGTCGAAAGCCGCGCAGTTCGACAACGCTGCCCAGATCATCGGCGGCGCAGGCTTCGACGTACATTATGTGCCCGGTGAGCACGACCTGATCGACGACGGCAATGGCCAGGCCTATCTCGACCGCTACGGCAAGGGCACCAAGGGCGCCGGCTGGTATTCGTTCGATCAGAACGGCGTCCATTTCATCGGGCTGGTCAACGTCGTCAACCTGAAGGCTGGCGGGCTGGGCAATCTCGGCGCCGACCAGTTGGCATGGTTGGCCGATGATCTGAAGGCGGTCACCGCCTCGACGCCAATCGTCGTCTTTGCCCACATCCCGCTATGGGCTGTTTATCCCGAATGGGGCTGGGGCACCGATGACGCGGCGCAGGCCTTGGCCCTGCTCAAGCGCTTCGGCTCCGTCACCATACTCAACGGCCATATCCACCAGATCATGCAGAAGGTCGAAGGCAACGTTACCTTTCATACCGCGCGCTCGACCGCTTTCCCGCAACCGGCGCCGGGCACCGCAGCCTCACCCGGGCCGATGACGGTACCTGCCGGCCAGTTGCGCAGCCTGCTCGGCACGAGCAGCGTGACAGTCAAGCAAGGCGGGCAGGACCTCGCCATCATCGACAGCACGCTGGCCTGAGGGGAAATGCGATGATGCGCTTCCCATCCCGCGTCTTGGTCGTATCCCCTGTCACGCTCGGTTTGGCGGCGATCCTGATAATGGTTGCCATGCCACTGAACGCAGCAGACCAGTCCAATGATCAAGATCGAGAACTTTGCCTTCACACCGGCGGTGCTGACGATAAAGCAGGGCACTACTGTAACCTTCGAGAATGACGACGACATCCCGCATCTGGTGGTCGCCAACGATGCCTCGTTTCGCTCCAAGGCGCTTGACACCGGTGACACATATGCCTTCACCTTCACCAAAGTGGGCGACTATGCCTATTTCTGCGGGCTTCACCCGCACATGCAGGGCAGGATCACCGTCGCTCCGTGAGGATTTTCGGAAGGTTCTGCCCGGGATGCCGGGCGATGCGACGGTGTTGAACCAAGAGGCCGCGACCGAGCGCTTTCGCGAGGTGGTTCTGCCCCATCTCGCGGATGCGCTTGCGCTTGCCCGCTGGCTGACGGGCAACGCCGCCGATGCGGAGGATGTGGTGCAGGAGGCCTGTTTGAAGGCGCATGCGGGCATCGCCGCCTATGCCGGCGGCAATGCGCGCGCCTGGCTGCTGGCGATCGTGCGCAACGCCTCTTACTCCTGGCTGGCGCGCAACCGGCCGCGCAGTATCGTCGCCGTCGGCGGCCTGAGCGACCTCGATGACATGACGGCTGCATATGGCGCCGGCCTGCCCGATACGGATAATCCTGAGGCAAGCCTGATCGCCAAGGCCGACACGGCCGCACTCGAGGCGGCGATCGCCGCGCTGCCGCACCAATTTCGCGAGACTGTGGTGCTGCGCGACGTCAACGGCCTCAGCTATCGCGAGATCGCGACGCTGCTTGGCGTGCCGCTAGGCACGGTGATGTCGCGGCTGGCGAGGGCGCGCGGTCTGCTGATATCCCAACTTGGGAGGGCGCCATGAGCGCGCACAACGATGGACTGCCCGATGACCCGGCGGGCGTGGCGCTGATGATCCATGCCTTGGTCGATGGCGAGCTCGACGCAGCAGCAGCATTGGCTGTCGAGCGACGCATCGCGGCCGACCCGGCGCTCGCCGCCGAGCATGCCCGCATCGTTGCGCTGCAGACGGTCGTCAGCGGGCTGCCGAGGCTCGATGTCCGTGAGGATTTCAAGGCTCGCATCGCTGCAATCGGGACAGCCGGTACGGAGAAAGTGCTGCCGGCGCCGGCGCCCGCCGCTCGAGTGCCGCCGGCACACAGAGCCGTGCACCGATTTGGCGCGTTCGACTGGCGCGCGCTGGCGGCGTCGATCGTCGTTACCGCCGTGCTGGCCAGCGGCGCGACGCAGTGGATGATGCTGAGCAGGGCGCCCGACAGCTTTGCCGCCGCGGTCGCCAGCGGCCATCGCCGCAGCCTGCTGGCAGCCAGCCCCGTGGACGTCGTCTCGTCGGACCGGCACACGGTCAAACCCTGGCTGGATGGCAGGGTCGGCCTGTCGCCGCCGGCACCTGACCTTGCCAGTGACGGCTTCGCGTTGCTCGGCGGCCGGGTCGAGGTGATCGCCGACCAGCCAGTGCCGGCACTGGTCTACAGGCACCGCGAGCACCTGATCACTCTCGTCGCCGCGCCCGAGGAAACCGGCTCGACAGCCGGACCGGTCGATCTTTCTGCTGGTGGCTTCTCGCTGGTCCACTGGAGCGACAGCGCCTTTTCCTACTGGGCGATTTCCGATACCGAACGGCCTGAACTTGACGACTTCGTCAACCGCTTCCGAGCAGCGGCCGCCCGATGACAGACCGCCCAAGTCCATGTGCGTGGCCACGCAGACGGCACAAGCGGCTTTGCCGTTTCCGGCCATCCTTGCGGCTCCCGTCGATTTCCGCTAATGCGCGCCTTTGCCGCCGGGGAGCAGAAGCTTGGACGATCACCGCGCCGACGTCGCCATCATCATGGGCAGCCAGTCCGACTGGGCGACGATGCGCCACGCCGCCGAAACGCTGGAGGCGCTTGGCATTCCGCACAAGCGCCTGATCGTCTCGGCCCACCGCACGCCCGACCGGCTCTATGACTTCGCCAAGGGCGCCAAGGCGGCCGGCTACAAGGTGATCATTGCGGGTGCCGGCGGTGCGGCGCATCTGCCCGGCATGACGGCGGCGATGACGCCGCTGCCGGTGTTCGGCGTGCCGGTGGAATCAAAGACGCTGTCGGGCCAGGATTCGCTGCTTTCCATCGTGCAGATGCCGGCCGGCATTCCGGTCGGCACTTTGGCCATCGGCAAGGCCGGCGCTGCCAACGCTGCCCTTCTCGCCGCCGCGGTGCTGGCGCTGAGCGACGAAAAGCTCGCCGCCCGGTTGGATAGCTGGCGCGCCGCGCAGACCGCCAAGGTGGCCGCCGAGCCCACGGACGCGCCGTGAGCCTGCCGGCGGGATCGAGCATCGGCATCATCGGCGGCGGCCAGCTCGGCCGCATGCTGGCGATGGCCGCGGCCCGCCTCGGCTATCGCATCGTCGTGCTGGAGCCGCAGCCGGATTGCCCGGCGGCACAGGTCGCCAACCGGCAGATCGTCGCCGCCTACGACGACGCGGCCGCGCTTGGCGAACTGGCTGCGGCCAGTGCCGTCGTTACTTATGAATTCGAGAACGTTCCGGTCGCGGCTGCCGCGGCACTTGCCTCCACGGTGCCGGTCTATCCGCCGGCACGCGCACTGGAAGTGGCGCAGGACCGGCTGGCGGAAAAGAAATTCCTCAACGGTATCGGCATACCGACCGCGGATTTCAGTCCCGTCGACAATGACGAGGAACTGACGGCTGCGCTGAAACAGTTCAACGGCAGCGGCATATTGAAGACGCGCCGCATGGGCTATGACGGCAAGGGCCAGCGTGTCTTCCGCAACATGGAAACAGGCGGCTTTGCCGGCACTTGCGAGGCGATGGGCAACGTGCCGTTGATCCTGGAATCCTTCGTCACCTTCGAGCGTGAGATTTCGGTGATCGCCGCGCGCGGCAGCGACGGCTCGCTCGCCGCCTACGATCCAGCGTGGAATGTCCATCGCAACGGTATTCTGCACAGCTCGACGCTGCCGGCCGGAGTAAAATCCGAGACGGCGGCTGCGGCTCAAACGGCGGCGGCAGAGATCCTTGCAGCGCTCGACTATGTCGGCGTCATCGGCGTCGAATTCTTTGTCCTTGCCGACGGTTCGCTGTTGGTCAACGAGATAGCGCCGCGCGTCCACAATTCCGGCCACTGGACGGAGGCCGCCTGCACCATCTCGCAATTCGAGCAGCACATCCGCGCCGTCGCCGGCCTGCCGCTGGGAAATCCCGCCCGGCAGTTCGACTGCGTCATGGAAAACCTGATCGGCGACGATGTCAGGCGCGTTTCTGAGCTGCTCGCCGAGCCCGATCTGATGCTGCACCTCTATGGCAAGGCCGAGGCGCGGCCCGGCCGCAAGATGGGCCATTTTACGCGCGTGAGCCGCCGCAGCTAGAGCATGATGCCGAACCGAAGGTCCGCGCTAGCGAAAAGTGGAATCCGGTTTCGGAAAAGATCATGCTCAAACACAAAGTTAGAACCTACGCTTACTGGATGTCGCCGCTCTCGTCCTCGTCGGGGCTGGCGCAGCTCACATCGCCTTCCACGCAGGTCGAATCGGCGGTGAGCTGCTTGGTGCGATCGTCGGTCAGCCGCGTCAGGCATTCCGATATCAGCATCGGATAGATCGAGCCGCCTTCGCTGTCCGCGGCGGAATAGCTGCATTCCGCGTCGCGAAAAGCGATCCAGGCGCGCTGCGCCGTCTGCAACAGCTTCCTGGCTTTTGCGTCACTTCCGCCGATGAGATCCTGGTAGGCCTTGTTGAGCTTGGCGTCGGCGGATTTGTAGTCCGCGTCGGCGCAGATGTTCATCATCTGCTGGCTGTCGTCATTGCGGTCGCATTCCTGCGCATGGGCAACAGAGCCTGCCGCGAGGACGACAAGACAGGCGGACACAAGAATTCGGCGCATGACGATCTCCAATTCGCAACCGCATCATTCCAGCCGTCGCAAGCCTGCGCAATGCCGCAAGGCGCCAGTGGCGGATATTTGATGATACGAAACGGTCCGTATCGTTTAGGCAACGCGCTTGCGGTTGACACGGGCAACGCTCCTCGTCTATGAGCCACGCACAGTTCAAAGGCGCGTCTGTGGGCGCGCCTTAATAATTCGGCCCGTGACCGGGCCCAGACCGACGGGCAAGACCATGAAAATCAAGAATTCGCTTAAGGCGTTGAAGGCGCGTCACCGCGACAACCAGCTGGTTCGTCGCAAGGGCCGCATCTACATCATCAACAAGACCGCGCCGCGCTACAAGGCGCGCCAGGGTTGAGTTTTCGACGGAGGCTGCGCGCCTCCGTTCGCATGATACGACACTCACGCTAAATTCAGTTTGACGATCCGGCGTCGGGGGCTAGATTCCCGCGATGCGGATTCTTTTTGCATTTTTCACGGCTTTCCTCGTTTCCGGCGCTGTCTCGCTGCCGGCGTGGGCTGAAGATCCGACCACAACTCCGCCGACAGCACCTCCGGTCGTCAAGACGAAACAGGCGCGGCTCGATCAGCTGTTTGCCGATCTCAAGCGCGAACGCAATGAAAAGGCGGCCGAGCGCATTGCCGGACGCATCGGCAGCGAGTGGTCCCAGTCGGGCAGTGCCTCTATCGACCTGATGATGCAATGGTCGCAGAAGGCAATCGAAAACCAGAAATTCGATGTTGCACTCGATTTTCTTGATCAGGTGGTGACTTTGCAGCCGACCTATGCGGAAGGCTGGAACCGCCGCGCCACTGTTCATTTCATGATGAAGAACTACGGAAAATCAATGGCGGACATCGACCGCACCCTGCAGCTCGAACCACGCCATTTCGGCGCGCTGTCCGGCCTGGCTCAGATCATGGCCGAAACCGGCCACAAGCAGTCGGCAGTTGAAGCCTGGCAGCGCGTTCTCGGCATCTACCCGATGATGCGCAGCGCCCAGGACCAGGTCGCCGCACTTTCCGAGGAGCTTGCCGGCGAAGGCATTTGAAGCCAGTAAGGGAATAGGGGAGTAAGGCAGTAGGTGAGTGGTGTAGATTGCACTGCGGAAACGCATGCTCCCCTACTCCCCTACTCCCCTACAGGCCCGATCTATGCCGCTTGCTTCCGTGACGAGTTTCTCCACAAGCGCGGCGGCCGGCATCTGCCGCAGCTTCGCAACGCCCTGCCCGGCCCAAATGGGCAAGAAGTCAGCCCGCTTGCTTTCATCCTTCGCCATCGAAAGCGGCATGACCAGACTCGCCTGTAGCGGAAACGCCAGCGCAGCATCTTCCTCACCAGCCATTTCCATCACAAACCGGTTGCGCACCACGCGCGCTGGGCGGCCAGTGAAGCAGCGGGTCACCGACGTGCTCTCGTCGTTGGCCGAGCGCAATGCTGCGCGATAGACTGGCTGCACATTGGCTTCAGGACAGGCCAGGAAAGCCGTGCCGATCTGCACACCAGATGCACCAAGTGCAAAGCTGGCGGCAATGCCGCGACCGTCGAAGATACCGCCGGCGGCAATTACAGGCACCCGCACGGCATCAACAATCTGCGGTACGAAGGCCATGGTGCCGGCTGTGCCGATAGCAGGGTCGCCAGTGAATGTGCCGCGATGCCCACCGGCCTCGTATCCCTGGGCGATAATGGCGTCCACCCCTCCTGCCTCAAGCTGGCGCGCTTCCGAGACGGTGGTAGCCGAACACAAGACAGTACAGCCGGCCGCTTTCAACTGCTGCACAATTGCGGTGTCGGGTAGGCCGAAGTGGAAGCTGACCACCTTCGGGCGCAGCTCGAGCACGATTTCGAGACGCTCACGATCGAAGGTGGGGAAGGGCTCGCCCGGCTCGGGCACCGGTCCGAGGCCGACCTCCTCATAGCAGCCGCGAAGGCGGTCGCGCATAGTTTGTGCAGCCGCATCATCGCGTGCCGGCGCCGGGTGCGCAAAGAAGTTGACGTTGACCGGACGATTGGTGGCGTGCTGTGTCGCCGTGAGCTGCTCGCGGATAGCCGCAGCAGGCAGAATACCGCATCCGAGCGAGCCTAGTGCCCCGGCATTGCTGACCGCCGCCGCGAGTTCCGGTGTGGTGACGCCGCTCATCGGCGCCTGGATTATCGGGTGCTCAATGCCGAGGAGTTCCAGAAGATCAGTGCGCATCCACATTGGATCACCCTCCTCTTTCTCCCAGGAGAGATTAGCTTAACTGACTTCCAGCTCAAGTCGAACAGGACCTTCGAACCGCCGGCTGCAGGCCGATGCAAGCTGGCGGAGTTCGGCGTCGATCCTAACCCGACTGCCGTCGATGCGCCGGGCTGGCGCCGTGTTTACGACGCGCCATGCAGCCGGCCGATCCGCCAGCCGCCGCCGGCATTAGCGTCCGACTTCCGATCCGACATAGGCGATGCGCAGCATGTTGGTCGAACCGGGCGTCCTGAGCGGAACGCCGGCCGTGATGATGACGCGGTCGCCGGGCTTGCCGAAACCTTCGTCGAAGGCGATGCGGCAGGCGCGATCGACCATATCGTCGAGGTCGATGGCATCGGGAGAAACGACGCAATGCGTGCCCCACAACAGCGACAGCCGCCGCGCCGTGTTGAGGATCGGCGACAATGCGACGATCGGCACTTGCGGCCGCTCACGCGCGGCGCGCAGGCCGGTTGTACCCGAGGCCGTGTAGGTGATGATGGCCGACAGCTTCAGCGTCTCGGCGATCTCGCGGGCAGCAAGCGAAATGGCGTCGGCGCCGGTCGCTTCCGGTTCCGAGCGCTGCGCGTTGATGATGCCGGCGTAGGTCGGGTCGGTTTCGACCTTGGTGGCGATCCGGTTCATCATCGCCACCGCTTCGACCGGGTAGGCGCCGGCGGCGGACTCCGCCGAAAGCATGATCGCGTCGGCGCCTTCAAACACGGCGATCGAGACGTCCGAGACTTCGGCGCGGGTCGGCACCGGCGCGGTGATCATCGATTCCAGCATCTGCGTGGCAACCACCACAGGCTTGCCGGCGCGGCGGGCGGCGCGGGTGATCTGCTTCTGAATGCCAGGCACGGCTTCGAGCGGCATCTCGACGCCGAGATCGCCGCGGGCGACCATCAGCGCATCCGAAAGCTCGATGATCTCGGCCAGCCGGGCGACGGCCTGCGGCTTTTCGATCTTGGCCATGATCAGCGCCCGGCCGCGCGCGATCTTGCGCGCTTCGGCCAGGTCCTCGGGCCGCTGCACGAAGGACAGCGCCACCCAGTCGACGCCGGTCGCCAGAACTGCGTCAAGATCCCGGCGGTCCTTTTCCGTCAGCGCGCCGACCGGCAGGTCGGTGTCGGGCAGGCTGACGCCCTTCTTGTCGGAAATGGTGGTGCCGGCGACGACGGTGCAGACGATCGCCTGGCCGTTGCTGCTGACCGCCTTGAGCTCGAGCTTGCCGTCGTCGATCAGCAGGCGATGACCGGCCTCGACCGAACGCAGGATTTCGGGATGCGGCAGGTAGACCCTCTTCGAATTGCCGGGCTCGGGATTGTCGTCGAGCGTGAAGGTCTGGCCGACGGTCAGCACTTCTTTGCCGTTGGCGAACTTACCGACGCGCAGCTTTGGCCCTTGCAGGTCGGCAAGAACGCCGATCGGCCGGCCGACCGCCTCCTCGACGGCACGAATGCGGCCGACAAGCGTCCGCATCAATTCATGGTCGGTGTGGCTCATATTGATCCGGAACACGTCGGCACCGGCTTCGAACAGCTTCTTCAGCATCTCCTCGGACGAGGAGGCCGGACCGATGGTGGCGAGGATCTTGACCTTGCGGCTGCGTCTCATTGACTGTTTGTTCCCGGGGCGGCTGCAGCGCCATCCGTTGCGGGCTCGTCAGTCAGCTGGACCATCCAGCTTGCCTGCTCGCCCGTGTCATATTCCTGAAATCCGGCGCGCTGAAAGCCCCGGGCGACGCAGTCGGTAACGCCGGCGATCTTGAACTCTTTTTCGGCCACGCACATGTTGATCGGGCCATCCCAGCGTCCGCCGCGCTCGGCGTCTTCTGCATAAAGATAGTAAAACCTTGATGACAGCGGTCCCTCGATCAGCGTCTTGCAGCTCGATCCTTCGATGTGCCACCAGCCTTCGGTGATCCAGCCGGCCTTGGCGCGATAGCCGATGCCGACGCCGACCAGGTTCTGCGTGGCGTTGCAGACCCGGAAATCGGCCCGTGCCGGCGAGGCCGTGATCACCGCGAAAAGGCCCATTGCCGGTATCAGGAGCGGCATGGCCAAGGCATGGCGCACACGCAGCCTGCCGGCGAAACCCATCCTGAAACCCCTCAAGAACCACATTTGCATCTCTCAACGCCCCTTTTCGGAAAAGTCCGTACGCATGTCAACGCGCCGATCTGTCCAATTCCAATCGATTTAGAAGGCTCCGGCGCGCTTGCGGTCGCCCCTGCTCAGTTTTTTGGCAGAAACCGTGGCCAAACAACGGCATTGCGCAAGCGTTCTCTTCGTGGAATGACGATACCACCCTCCCAGGAAGCCCGCGAACAGACCTTTCCCGCCGATGACCCGATCCACAGTTTTCGCGCCTTTCGACATCGTCGAAGGCGACCGCAAGCGCGGCATGGTGCTTTTGGCCGATCACGCTCGCCGCGACCTGCCGGAGGAGTATGGCAGCCTTGGCCTGCCAGCGGCGGAGTTCGACCGCCACATCGCCTACGACATCGGCGTCGAGACTGTAACCCGCGAACTCGCAAGTCTGCTCGGCGTTCCGGCGGTGCTTGCCAATTTTTCACGGCTGCTGATCGATCCCAATCGCGGCGAGGACGATCCAACGCTGATTCGCCAGCTCTATGACGGCACCATCATCCCGGGAAATTATCCCATGGCGCCGGAGGAACGCGAAAGACGTCTGGACCGCTTTTACCGCCCCTATCATGATGCCGTCGGCGCCATGATCGCCTCGGTGGCGCAAGCGTCCGCGCAGGCACCTTTCATCTTTTCGGTGCATTCCTTCACGCCGACCATGCAGGGCTTCGTGCGGCCGTGGCACGTCGGCATATTATGGGATCTCGACGATC
This sequence comes from Mesorhizobium sp. M1142, assembly GCF_040318565.1. Taxonomy (NCBI): domain Bacteria; kingdom Pseudomonadati; phylum Pseudomonadota; class Alphaproteobacteria; order Hyphomicrobiales; family Phyllobacteriaceae; genus Mesorhizobium; species Mesorhizobium sp. M1142. The sequence goes on along the minus strand of NZ_JAMYMK010000003.1, from coordinate 199,539 downwards.
GCGTTGCGCGGCCGCTGATCGACATGCTCGCCAAGGACAAGAGCCTCATCGTCGGCGACAACGAACCCTATGACGGCGCACTACGCGGCGATACCATGTTCAGGCACGCCATCGTCAACGGATTTGCCCATGCGCTGCTCGAGATCCGCCAGGACCTGATCGCCGACCTTAAGGGTGCCCTCGACTGGGCCGAACGGCTGGCGCCGATCGTTGACGCGATCGATCGACGTGCCGATATACATGCGGTGAAAATATTCGGCTCGCGCACCGGACCGGTGTGACGAAAGGCCCAAGGGACGCCAAAGACATGACCGAACTCAGCGACGAACAAAAGCGCGATTTCGAAGCCGCTGCCTTCCGCCGGCTGGTCGCGCATCTGCGCGAGCGTTCCGACGTGCAGAACATCGACCTGATGAACCTCGCCGGCTTCTGCCGCAACTGCCTGTCCAACTGGTACCGCGATGCGGCGCAGGCCGAGGGTGTCGAACTCAGCAAGGAACAGTCGCGCGAGATCATCTACGGCATGCCCTATGCCGAGTGGCAGGCACTGAACCAGATCGAAGCCTCCGATGCCAAGAAGGCCGAGTTCGAGGCAAGGCGCCCCAGGGATCACTAGGGAGGACGCCGTGCCTAAGATTGACGTTGCCGACGTGCCCGGACGCAAGGGCTCATCCTATCCACCGCCGTTCGATGCACCCTGTGCCGAACGCGTGCGGCAGCGGCTGGGCAACGCAGGCGGGCTCACCGACTTCGGTATCAATCTCATGCGCCTGCCGCCGGGCAACTGGTCGAGCCAGCGCCACTGGCATTCGCACGAAGACGAATTCGTCTACGTGCTTGAAGGCGAGCTGACGCTCGTCGAAGATGCCGGTGAGACGGTGCTGCGCGCCGGTGGCTGCGCGGCCTTTCCGAAAGGATCAGGCAACGGCCATCACATGATCAACAAATCGGGCGCGATGGCGATCTATCTCGAAGTCGGTTCGCGCTGGCCCGACGACGTCGCCACCTGCTCCGACATCGACATGATGAGCACCAACGCTGATGGCCGGTTTGTGCACAAGGATGGCGCGCCTTATCCCGAGCCGTAAGGATTTCGGAGTGGACCGCCGAGATGGTTGGCCGACGCGAGAGGACGTAGCGCCTGGTCCAAGCACTTTCGGCGAAGAGCGCTTGACTGTGAATTGAATCGATCTAATTTGCCGCGCGAAGCCATTTCCGGACCGGATTCTACCCGATGGACGCGCAGAAAATGACGCAGACCGCGATTCGTGGACGCTGGGCAGTGGCCGGCATCTTCCTCGCCAATGGCTTCCTGACCGGGAGCTGGGCGCCGCAGATCCCGGTGTTCCTCACCCGGCTGGACATAAGCAAATTCACGCTCGGCCTGTTGATTCTGTTGTTCGGGGCCGGGGCCGTAACCGCCATGACCTGGTGCGGCCATCTGATCTCGAAGCATGGCTCGCGCACGGTGCTGCGCTGGTTCGGACTTGCCGGCAGCTTCGGCCTGTTGGTCGTGGCTCTGGCCCCCAACGTGCCCTTGGCGGCAATCGCCATGTTCATCTTCGGCGGTTCGATCGGCGGCATGGACGTCGCCATGAATGCCAATGCAGTGGCAGTCGAACGGCGGCTGTCCCGTGCCATCATGTCGTCCTCGCACGGCTTCTGGAGCCTTGGCGGTTTCGCTGGCGGCGCTTTGGGCGGTTTCGCCATCCAGAACTACGGTCACCTCGCCCATGCGACGGTGGTGACGGCTCTTGCCTTTGCCGTCATCGCCGTAGCGATCCGCTACCTGATCGCCGAGGACAAGCACCCAGTCGCCGAGCACCACAAATTCGCGCTGCCGGCAAACCCGCTGGTTTATCTGGTTGGGCTGATGGCGCTGCTGACGATGATCTCCGAAGGTGCGGTGCTCGACTGGGCGGCGCTGTATCTCAGGCAGGAGCTCGGTGCCGATCTTGCCATCGCAGGCCTGGCCTACGCCGCCTTTTCCGGTGTCATGGCCGTCATGCGCTTCCTTGGTGATGGCGTCCGCAACCGTTTCGGTGCCGTTACGACGTTGCGCGCCTCGGCTCTTGCCGCTGCTGCCGGCATGCTGGTGGCCGGGCTGGCTCCCTCGCCCTGGCTCGCCATTGCCGCCTTCGCCTTTTGCGGTCTCGGCATTGCCAACATGGTGCCGATCATCTTTTCGGCCGGCGGCAACCAGGAGGGCATGGCGTCCGGCACCGGCATGAGCGTCGTCACCACAATGGGTTACTCAGGCATTCTGGTGGCGCCGTCGGCGATCGGCTTCATCGCCGAACACTCGAGCTTCGGCCCGATCTTCGTCGCTCTTTCCGGGCTGCTGATCGTCGTGCTGTTGATGGCCGGGCTCGCTCACCGCGCTGAATTCGCAGCCGAGGCAGCACCGGCTGAATAGCGCTTGAACTCTTCGTAGAGGAAATCCGCGACGCGGCGGATGCGGACGCTTGTACGCACGTCGCGGTGCATGGCCAGCCACACCGGCAGCGTCGGCAGCGGGAGACCCGGCAGCACTGTCTCGACCAGCGGATCACGGTCGGCGAGCGGCTCCTGGCCAAAGCCGATGCCGTTTCCCGCCCGCACCGCTTCCCACAGCACGATCTGATTATCGGTCCTGAAGCGGAAGGCATTGCGGGCAAGCGGGACGCCGAACTGGGCAAAGCCGCGAATGATCTCATCGCTGCGGTCGAAGCCGACCAGATCATGGCCGGCGAGATCGCGCGCCTCGCGCGGACGGCCACGCCGGTCGAGATAGGATTTTGCCGCGCAGGCGCGGAGCGGAATGTCGGTCACCTTGCGCGCGACCAGTTCATTCTGCGCCGGCTTGACCATGCGAATGGCGATATCGGCATCGCGACGCAGCAGATTCTCGACCTGGTTCGAGGCGACGATCTCGACCTCGATGCCCGGCTCCTCGAAACCAAGCCTCGCGGTGATTTCTGGCAGCACATAGGCCGCCACCACTTCGCTGGCGGCAATGCGCACCGTACCCTCTATCGCCTCGACCGATCCCAGCGCCAGCAGCGAAAAGGCACTTGCCTGCTCGCTCACCGCGCGACCCTGTTCAAAGAGCGTGCTGCCTGCTTCCGTGAGCGCATAGCCACGCCGCCCACGCCGGAACAGGGTGACGCCGAGCGCCTGTTCCAGCTCGGCGATGTGGCGGCCGAGCGTCGGCTGGCTTGCGGCAAGTTTTCGCGCGGCGGCAGACAGGCTGCCGGTCTCCGCCACCGTGACGAAACTCTTGATCAGGTTCCAATCGATATCCATTCAAAATTGAATATCAGATCACCAGCTTTAGTCAATTTTCATTCGCTTGCGAAGAGACCACAACAGGCTCGCAACACAAACACGGAGACGAACAATGACCAAGATCGCGATTCTCGGCGCCAACGGCCGGCTCGGCCGTGCGGTGGCCAAGGCCTTCCTCGATGCCGGCTACGGTGTCCGCGCCGTCACCCGCGGCGGCAAGGTGCCGGCCGAGCTCAAAGGCGCCGCCGCAATCGCCGGCGACGCGCTCGACCGCAACGCGCTGATCCGCGCCACCGAAGGCGTCGACATTATCTTCAACGGCCTCAACCCGCTCTACACCGACTGGGGCAAGTGTCTGCCGATGGCGGAGAACGTCATGGCTGCCTGCCGGGCGAACGGCGCACTGCATCTCTTCCCGGGCACCGTCTACAATTACGGCTCGCCGATGCCGGCGGTGATCGCCGAAGACGCGCCGTTTCGCCCAACGACGGAAAAGGGCCGCATCCGCGTCGCCATGGAAGATCTGTTTCGCCGCGAGGCCGACGCGGGTCGGGTGCGCACGATCCTGCTGCGCGCCGGTGATTTCTTCGGCGGCACCGGCAGCGGATCGTGGTTCGATCTGGTTGTCGCCGCCAAGATGACCAAGGGTATCTATACGGCACCGGGACCGGTCGATCTCGTGCATGAATGGGCCTATCTGCCCGACCTGGCCAAGGCCTTCGTCGGGCTGGCTGACAATCTCGACAAGCTCGGCTCATACGAGGCGCTGAATTTTCCCGGCCATGCTGTGACCGACCTCCAGATCAAGGCAGCCGCGGAGAAGGCGCTCGGACGCGCGCTGAAGCTGACGAAGATGCCGTGGTGGGTGCTGCGCGCCGGCAGCCCGTTCGTGGCGATGTGGCGCGAGATCGTTTCGATGTGCTATCTCCGCTTCGAGCCGCACCGGCTGGCTTCAGCCCGGCTGGAAGGCATTATCAGTACGATCCCGCACACGCCGCTGGAAGATGCAGTATCGGAAGCGCTTGAGGATATCGGCATCGCCACAACCAAGCCGGTGCAGCAAGCTGCCCAATAAGGAAGTTGAAAAAGACGGATGGTCTGACGGTCATCCGCCGCTTGTCCGGACCAATGATTGCGCTCAGATCCGGCCCATCAACAGCAGCACCAGGACAACGATCAGGATGACGCCGACGATGCCGGATGGGCCGTAACCCCAGGACCGAGAATGCGGCCACGCCGGAACCGCGCCGATCAGGATAAGAATAAGAATAATGATGAGAATGGTGCTGATCGTCATCAGAAAATCCTCGCTTTGAGGTTGCAATGACGAAACAATGCAGAAGGCCGCCCATTGTTCCCGGGCGGCCTTTGCTTGATCAGGGCAGCAATCGGACTCTATTCGGCGGCCTTCGGGAAGGCGATCGCCGGCTCGGCGCCCAGATCGGCCCCCAGGCCTTCCGAGGAGATCTCGGCCTTGCGACGCCCCAACAGGCGACTGAACCAGCCACGGCGCGCACCGGGTTTGACCTTGGCGCGCGTGAACACCATCAGCATCGACGGCGTTACCACCAGCGTCAGCACGGTGGCGAAGGACAGCCCGAAGACGATCGCCGAGGACAGCGAAATCCACCATTGCGTCGACGGCGCGTTGATCGTCGTCTCGTGGTGGAAGATTTCGAGGCCGAGGCCGAAAGCGATCGGCAGCACGCCAAGAATCGCCGACACTGCCGTCAGCACCACCGGGCGGGCACGTTCGCGGCAGGTCTGCAGAACGGCTTCGTATTTGTCCCAGCCCTCTTCGCGCAACCGGTCATAGGTGTCGATCAGCACGATGTTGTTGTTCACCACCACGCCGGCCAGCGCGATGACACCAATGCCCGACATGACGATGCCGAATGCCTCTCCCGTCAGCAGCAGCCCGAGGAACACGCCGATCGTCGCCATGACCACGCAGGACAGCACCAACCAGACGCTGGTGAACTTGTTGAACTGCGCCAGAAGCACGATGAAGATCAGGAAGATCGCCGCACCGAAGGCTTTGCTGAGGAAGGCCCCGGCCTCCGCACTGTCCTCATTCGAACCGGCAAGCTTCCAGCGAATGCCGCTGCCGAGGTTCATGTCGGCGACAGCTTTGGTGACCTCCTGCTGGACGGCAGCCACCTGGCCGCCGGCTGCGACGTTGGCCTGGACGACCACCGTTCGCGCACCGTCGATGCGGTTGAGGATACCGACCGTCGGCTCCGGCTTGCGCACGACGAAGTTCGAGATCGGCACCGAGCCTTGCGCGGTCTGCACCCTGAGTTCGTCGAGCGTCGACAGCGTGCGCCGATCCTCGGGCAGGCGCAGCCTGATGTCCACCGCATCGTCGGCGCCGGCGGGCCGGTACTCGCTGAGCTTCAGCCCGTTGGTCACCAATTGCACGACCGTCCCGACCGCGGTCGGACTGATGCCGTACTGCGCCGCCTTGGCGCGATCGACCTCGAGCGCCCAGTCGACCCCGGGCGGCGCCAGACCATCGGAAATATCGATGACGCCGGGCACCTTGGCAATGCGCGCGGCGACGGCGCGGGCCTTGTCGTCAAGGCCCTTCGGATCGACGGCCGAAAGCCTGATCTGGATCGGCTTGCCGGTGGGCGGGCCGGCTTCCGGCACGCGAACCTCGACGTCGACACCGGGAATGCCGGCCATCACGCCGCGCAGTTCGTCCAGGATTGAGTTCGCCGATTTGCGCTCGCGCCAGTCGACGAATTCGTACTGGATCACGCCGACCACGTCTTCCGGAACGTCCTGGCCGCCGCCCTGCGTCTTGCCTACACGCGTATAGACGGACTTCACGCCCGGCCAACCGAGCAGCCGATTTTCCGCCGTCTTGGTGGCCGCGTCCATTTCGGCAAGCGAAAGATTGCCGCGGGCGTGGACATAGAGCAGGCCGTAGTCAGGCTCGACATTCGGGAAGAATTCGACGCCGGCGCCGAATTTCGAATAGGCGTAGCCGACGCCGAACAACAGCGCCACAGTAAGGACAAGCACGGTGATGGGATAGTGCACCGCCTGCTTGACCACGGCCATGTACCAGCCGTCGCGATTGTCGTCGGGGTGATGGGCCGGCGCCTTGGCAAATATCGCGCCCAGCGTCGGTGCGAAGACCAGCGCATAGAGCATCGAGGCCGAGAGCGTCACGATCAGCGTGATCGGCATATATTTCATGAAGTCGCCGATGATTCCCGGCCAGAACAACAGCGGCGAGAAGGCGGCAATGCGCGTCATCGTCGCCGCGATGACCGGGCCGGCCATGCGCTTGGCGGCAAGCGCGAACGCCTCTTGCTTCGGCATGCCCTCGCTCATGCGACGCTCGGCGAATTCGGTGACGATAATGGCGTCGTCGACCAGCATGCCGACCGCCAGGATCAGGCTGAACAGCACGATCATGTTGATCGTGTAGCCCATCATTGCCAGCAACAGGATACCGATCAGGAAGGATGAGGGGATGGCCAGTCCGATCAGCAGCGAGGCACGGCCGGACAGCGCGTAGAGGATAACGATGAACACCAGGATGACGGCGATCATCACGTGGTTCTGCAGGTCGCCGAGCAACTGGTTCACGAAAACGGACTTGTCTTGCGTGTAGGTGACGTGCATGCCCTCCGGCATCGTCTTGATGAAGGCGTCGGACACCTCCCTGACCTTGCCAATCGTATCGATCAGGTTGGAGCCGATGCGCTTCTTCACCTCGATGGCAATCGCCGGCTTGCCGTCGAGGCGGGTAACCGTCTCGGCGTCCTTGAAGGTCGAGCGGATGGTGGCGATATCCTTGGCCTGCACCACGGCATTGGGGCCGGCGACGACCGGAAGCGCCGCCACATCCTCTGGCGTCTCGATAAGCGACGGCACCTTGACTGCGTATTTGCCCTCGGACCCTTCGATATTGCCGGCGGCGACAAGACTGTTGGAAGCGCCGACCGCACCGATCAACTGGTCGAGCTGCAGCCCGTAGGAAGACAGCTTCATCGGATCGATGACCACTTCGACGAGGTCGTCGCGCGCACCCTGCAGCGAGCCCTCGAGCACACCAGGCACTTCCTCGATGCGGTCGCGCAACTCGCGCGCCGCCGCCGTCAGCACGCGCTCGGGCACCTCGCCCGACAGCGTCACGACCAGGACGGGGAACTCGGAGATGTTGACCTCTGAGACCACGGGCTCCTCGGCCGCTTGCGGCAGGTCGGCCTTGCCGTCCTGCACCTTGCTGCGCGTGTCCTGCAGCGCGGTGGCGAGATCCGTCTGTGGCTGGAATTCGACCAGCACATAGCCGCCGCCCTGGAAGGCGGCCGAGCGCATCTCCTTGAGGCCCTTCAGGCTCTTCAGCTTGGCTTCCATCGGCCGCAGCAAGAGGCGCTCGGAATCTTCCGGCGAGATGCCTTGGTAGATCAGGCTGATATACATCATCGGAATCGGAACGTCCGGTTCCGCTTCCTTCGGCGTCGACTGGTAAGCGACCGCACCGGCAAGGATGAGAAAGACCAGGACCGATATGGTCAGCCGGGCATTGCTGATTGCAAGTTTGACGATGTCCATGATTACTGCGTCCCGGTCGTCGCTTCGCCCAACAGCTTTTGGATGGTCGCCTGGTCCGCTTCGACCGGCTTGACCACTTCGCCTTCCTTCACCAGCTCCTGGCCGGCGACGATGATGCGGGCGTCGGCCGGAATGCCGCCAAGCACCAGGCCGGTCGGCGTGTCGTCGACCAGGTCGATCGGGAAGAACACGACCTTGTCGTCCTTGTCGACGGCGCGGATGCCGAGGTCGCCCTTGTCGCCGAGCGTCACCACCGAGCGCGGCAGCATGACGGCGTCGGTCGGCTGGGCGCTGAGCGCGATTTCGGCCGTCATGCCGGCCGGTACGGAACCATCTGCATTCGGGATGGCGACTTCGACCCGGAAGGTACGGGTTGCCGATGATGCATCCCGGCTGATGTAGCGCACGATGCCCTCGACGTTCTGGCCGCTGACCAGACGCACATTCGCCTTGTCACCGATCTTCAGATAGCCGAGATCGCGTTCGCTGACCTCGCCGCGCGCAATCACCGGGTCGAGGCTGAGAATAGTAGCCACCTCGCCGCCCTGCATCACGGAACTGCCAAGCTCCACCGGCACCCGGTCGATAACGCCGTCGAAGGGCGCCTTCACCTCATTGCGGTCGAGTTCGGCTTGCGCTGCGTCCAGTTGCGACTTGGCCAGCGTCAGGTTGGAGCGGGCTGTATCGAGCTGCAACTTGGGCAGATTGCCGGTTTTCATCAGCCGCAGGGCAGCAGCCAGCTCTGCCTCCCGCTGCACGACAAGCTGCTTGGCATTGTCGACCGCCGAGATTTTTTCCTCGGCGGCAAGCATCAGGATCAGGTCGCCGGTCTTGACGTGCTGACCCTGCTTGACCGGCAGCTTGTCGATAACGCCGGCGACGCGTGTCGCCAGGACGGCGCGCTTGTCGGCTTCGGTCAGTCCGGAAATGCGGATAGCGCGTGCATAGGTGCGCCGCGGCGGGGTTATGACCGCGACCGTGCGTAACGGCGCCTTGGGCTGTTCCGCCTCGGCAGTCCCCGGCTTGGCAGCCCCCTGTTCGCCAGTTTGGGGCTTGCCTGCGTCGGCTGTCTTGGGCTGCTCGACCTCTCCTGCCTTGGGCTTGTTGTCGGCGGACGCGCTGCCGACGGACGAGAACTCGCCTGTCGCCATCCAGCCGGCGAAACCGATGAGCACAACAATGGCAGCAAGCTTGTGAAACCTGAATTTCGGCATCGTTATTTTTCCAGTGCGCGGGGTTCGGCCAAGCCGCATCTTCTACTTGGGGCGCGTCGCCGATATGGGTGCGCGCGAGGCCGTATTCAAATTGCCGTGATCGGCGAAGCGCGCTTCTACCTCAAAGTTGCGGCGCAATATAGTCAGAAAAGTTGATGGATTGTTGCTTTGTCCGCAAAGATGCGGCTGCAGCATCGGCTGTTGATCGCCAAAACAGCGGTATGGCAGCAAGTGTCAGGATGATTGGACAGATTGCGATGTCATCTGCTTTGCGGAGGAGCGAGAGCAATTCCAGCAAAAGTGTGAAACGGTTTCCGTCCGGAATTGCGTCAAAACAAAAACAAAAAGATAGAGCGGTTCGGCGTTTCCGAAACGATGAACCGTTCTAGGCCGGACGGCGGGCGGCCTCGGGCTGCTTGCGCGCCGCAAGAAACTCCTTGACCCGGCGGCCCGGTGCGGGCCCGCGTACCGGCTTCAGGCCGTCATCGAGCTCGCCGGACAGATCGATCGTCGGCCGCTTGCCGACGGCGTCGTAATTTTCTTCCAGCCAGTCACTGGCCGCGGTGCGGCCGAGGTCGCGCAGATAGGCAAGGAACGCCCATTCAGCATTGACCTTGGACGATGCCGACAAATCCTTGAACGCTTCGTCGGCATCGATGCGGTGCATGCGTATGTCGCGATATTCGCCGTGCGGCAGTCGGCCGGCGGCGATCAATTCCTTGACGAAGGCGATCGAGCGGAATTCGCGCAACAGCCCGGCATTGAAGGTGATCTCGTCGATGCGATTCTGGATTTCATTGGCGCTCTTCGGCGTCCCCTCGCGGACCACCGGATTGATCTGAACCAAAAGCACGTCCTCGGTGGCCGCCGTCTTGAAAAACGGGAACAGTGCCGGGTTGCCGCCATAACCGCCATCCCAATAGGGCACGCCCTTGATCTCGACGGCACGGAACAATTGCGGCAGACAGGCCGACGCCATCACCGTGTCGAGGTCGATCTCGCCGTCCGAGAAGACCCGCAACTGGCCGGTCTCGACATTGGTAGCGGATATGAACAGTTCAATCGACTTGCAGGCGCGCACATTGTCGAAATCGATCTCACGTTCGACCACGTCGCGAAGCGGATTGATGGCGAGCGGATTGGCGACATAGGGCGAAAATACCCGAGACATCGTATCGAACAGGAAATAGCCGGGTGTGTTCTCGATCGACCAATTGCCCCAGGCGACGTCCCAAGGCATGCGCTGCACCGGGCTGAAGCGGCCCTTTGCCGCCACCGCACGCCAGAAATCGTCGAGCTTCCGCCGCGCACCCTCGACGCCGCCGCGGACAAAGCCGTCGGCCAGCGCCACGGCATTCATGGCGCCGGCGCTGGTGCCCGAAACCGCCGTTATATCGAGGCGCCCGTCCTCCAGCAGCCGATCGAGCACGCCCCAGGAAAACGCCCCGTGCGAGCCGCCGCCTTGCAGCGCGATGTTGATCTTCTTTGGCTCTTCCACCTTGCCGTTCTTCGGCATGGCGTGGCCCTTGACCGCTGGATGGCTCACTGAGCGGTCCAGCCGCCATCGACAGAGATGTGCGTGCCGTTGATCTGCGCCGCCGCATCCGAGCATAGGAACACTGCCGCCGCCGCAACCTGCTCGACGGTAACGAACTCCTTGGTCGGCTGCTTTTCGAGCATGACCTCGCGGACCACCGTCTCGCGGTCCATCTTGTTGGCCTTCATCTGATCGGGGATCTGCGCCTCGACCAGCGGCGTCAGCACATAGCCCGGACAAATGGCATTGCAGGTGATCTTGTCGCGCGCCAGCTCCAGAGCGACAGTCTTAGTCAAGCCCATAATGCCATGCTTGGCCGAGACATAGGCCGACTTGAACGGCGAGGCGACAAGGCCGTGGGCCGAGGCGACGTTGACGATCCGGCCGCCACCGGCCTGTTTCATCAACGGGATGGCGGCGGCGATGGTGTGGAAGGCCGATGACAGGTTGATGGCGATGATCGCATCCCACTTCTCGATCGGGAAGCTTTCCACCGGCGCGACATGCTGGATGCCGGCATTGTTGATCAGGATGTCGACCGAGCCGAATGCCTCGGCTGCCTTCGCCACCAAAGCCCGGCACTCGGCCGCCTTTGACATGTCGGCTTTGACATAGGCGGTCTTCACCTTGTGGTGCTTCGCGATCGCGTCTGCGATGGCGTGGTCGTCTGCGGTATCGGAAAAGGAATTGACGACGAGGTTGCAGCCTTCGGCCGCGAGCGCGTGGGCAATAGCCAGGCCGATGCCCGAGGTAGAACCCGTGACTATGGCGGTTTTTCTGGTAGTCAAGGCTGGCTATTCCTTTGAAGTGGGTTCCCGCGGAACCATGTTGCACTGCAGCATATAGGTTCTCTGCCATCCAAGAACAGCGGATGTGTGGAGCAATGACATGAAATTTTTGTCATGAGGACCTCTCTTATCTCGACGAGAGAGGTGTCCGGCACCGGCTATTGCGACCGGTTTCCGCAAGTATGCGAGGGAAAAATCCTCAGGCGACGAGGTCTGGGACCGGCCCGATATAGCGCGACTGCGGCCGGATCAGCCGTCCGCTCGTCTGCTGCTCGCGCGCATGGGCAATCCAGCCGGCGACGCGCCCGGCAGCAAAGACATTGGTGAACGCCTCTTTCGGAAAGCCCGCCGCTTCCAGCAGAAGTGCTGTGAAGAACTCGACATTGGTCTGGAGCGAGCGCGACGGCTTGGCGATGCGAAGCACTTCGAGCGCCGCTTGCTCGACGCTTTCGGCAAACCCCAGCCGGTGGGCGGCTACGCCCTTGGCGCCGAGTTGCCGCACCACCGCTTTCAGCACGTCGGCACGCGGATCGCGCACGCGGTAGATGCGATGCCCGAAGCCCATGATGCGGCGGCCGCGCCCGATCTCGTCACGCAGCCAGCCGGCGGCGTCGCCATGCGCCTCGATCGCATCCAGCATCTCGATCACCGGACCTGGGGCGCCGCCATGCAGCGGCCCCTTGAGCGCTCCGAGCCCGGCCAGCACCGCCGAAGTAAGCCCGGCCTGCGTCGAAGCGACCACGCGCGTGGCGAAGGTCGATGCGTTGAGGCCATGGTCGCAAACCGTCACGAGATAGGCATCGAGTGCCTTCGCCAACTTCGGCGAGGCCGCAATGCCGGTCAGCATCCGCAGCATGTCGGCGGCATGATCGGCCTTGCTATCGGGCGCAATCGGGCTTTCGCCGCGCTGCAAGCGCAGCAAGGCCGGCGTCAGCACGGCAGGTGCTGCAACCAGCCGCAGCGCGTCCGGCAATTTGCTGCCGTCCGGCAGCAGCGCAATGCCGGCGCGCATCGCGCTGTAGATATCGAGGGATGCGAGAAACGGCAGCAAGGGTTCGATCTGCCCGAACACTTCGCTGCGCGCCCGACCGATCGCGTTCGCCAGCTCCTTGTCGTCGGGAAAATCGTCGAAAAAGCCGTCGAACAGCAGATGGACCACCTCGGCGTATTTCCAGCGGCCTGCCAGTTCGGGCAACGAATGGCCCCGGATGGTCAGGCGGCCGCCAAGACCATCAACATCGGAGAGCACCGTTTCCGCCGCCACCACATCATCGAGCCCATTCGCCATTGGTTTTCTCCTTGACCCTTTCCGCGCGGTAGATAAGGGTTGGCGACTGGATCATCAATCTTGATCAACAGAATCAACATGACAGGACTGACATGACGGAGTGGCTGACGCGGGACGAGGCCCTGGAGCGTCTCAAGGTGCGCGCCCAGACGCTCTATGCCTATGTCAGCCGCGGGCGCATCGGCATGCGGCCGGATGGGGCGGATCCACGCCGTAGCCAGTATCGCGCCGACGACATCGCGGCGCTGGCGAGCCGCCGGGCGCGCGGCCGAAATCCTCAGGCCATCGCCGAAAGTGCAATTGCCTGGGGCGAGCCGGCGATAGCCACCACGATCTCGACCGTTTTGCACGGCCGCCTCGTCTATCGCGGCCAGGATGCGGTTGCACTCTGCGAGGCTGCCACGCTGGAGCAGACGGCAAACCTGCTTTGGGCGTCTGACGCACCAGTGTCGTTTGTCTCGGCGAGCCGCCATGGCAACGGCGCAACTGGCCGGCCGGCCGCCTTCGCGGGATTGGCCGCGTTGGCGGCCAAGGGCCGGCCTTCGCTCGGCCGCCGATCAGCTTCGCTCAACCACGATGCGGCCGGCGCCATCGCCGCCTTGGCCCAGGCGCTCGGCGCGATTCCCGGAACCGGTGCCGTGCACGAAAGGCTGGCGCGGCGATGGTCGCTCGATGCGGCCGGCGCAGACTTGATCCGCCGCTCGCTCGTACTGTTGGCCGATCACGAATTGAACGCATCGACCTTCGCCGCACGGGTCGCCGCGTCCACCGGCGCACCTGTTTCGGCCTGCCTGCTTGCCGGCCTCGCCACGCTCTCCGGTCCGCGCCATGGCGCCGCCGCGGAGGCCGTCATGATATTGGGTGAGGATGCGCAGAGATTGGGGCCGGATGCGGCCGTCGGACGCTGGCTCGGTCACGACATGCCACTGCCCGGATTTGGCCATCCGCTTTATCCCGACGGCGATCCGCGCGCCGAACCTTTGCTGGCCGCTATCGATGTCGATGACGGGCTGCTGCGGCTTTGGGATGCGGCCTTTGCGGCAACGGGCATGCGCCCGAACGTCGATTTCGCCTTGGCTGCCCTGACGCGCAGCCTCCGCTTGCCGTCCGATGCGCCGTTCCGTCTGTTTGCGCTCGGCCGCAGCGTCGGCTGGGCCGCGCACGCGGTGGAACAGGTGACAAGCAACGGCCTGATCCGGCCACGCGCCCGCTACCAGGGACCGCTGCCGGAGTTCCATTAGCTGGTGGCGCAATCCCGGTCCCTTTTTTGGGTGCTGGCGGATTTAAGCTTTAGATGGAATGGTCATACGGTTCATGAAAAGTCGGAGAGCCCGCTGCGCGGCCAGGGCTGGCGGCTCGGACGGATGCCATTCCCGGAAATGACCATCGAGCGCCATGCGTGCCAACCCATACACGAGTGCACGCGCGGCAAGCACAAGATGATCAAAGTCGGTGTCGGGAGCAAGCCGACCGTGTTGTTGCGCTTGCGTCAGCAAGTCGATCATCCTCCGCCGAATAGCCTCATTCTGATGACGAAGGCTGTCCGACGCTTCAAAATCAATTAGGGTTCTGGAACTGATGATCTGGAAATGCGTGGGGTTGGTAATTGCCCATTCCAGATAGCCTTGTCCGATTGCTTCGAAAGCCTCAATGGGATCTGCGCTGCCGATTTTCGACTGCGCCTTGGCAACAGCCTCTGTCAGCCGATCCATGGCCTGTTCGGCGACCGCGGTTAGCAACGCTGTTTTCGATCGAAAATGCCGGAATGGTGCGCCGGGTGAAACGCCGGCACGTTTTGCGGCTTCGCGTACGGAGACATGCTCGGCTCCCCGTTCCTCGATGATCTCCACGGTTGCCGTGATCAAGGCCTCGACAAGATTGCCGTGATGGTATCGCTTGGCATGTCCGGCTTCGTCGGAATCAGTAGTCTTGGTCATCTCAGCCAAATAGCACGAGAGCGGAATGTAATCGCTGATTATTTCCCTTGTGTTCGAGCACTGCATATGTAATCAGTGTTTACATCGCAACGGAGGTTATCATGTTTCGCATCATCGCAACGACTGCCCTCGCTTTTTCCTTATTGTCGCTCGTGTCTGCCGAGGCCGAGGATCGGCCCACCCTGGAAATCGCCTGGCCGACCGCAGGTTCAGTTGTCGAACTGGGCAATGCTCCTGAGAAGGCGATAGGCGTCGTCGTCAGGAGCAACTTCAGGCTGCTCGCTGCGGGTGAGTGCGGGGAAATCAGCCAATGCGGCCACGTGCATATGAAGATCGATCCCGACGGAGACACCTGCAACATCCCCGGCAAGCCGTACAACAGCATGAACAGCGACTTTGGCGGTGACCTTATCAAGGCCCGTTTCGGCCATTGCCCGAATGCCGCCGGCAGACACGTAATCGGCGTGCTTCTTGCCGATGATCATCACCGGCCCATTCTAGTAGACGGCAAACCTGTTACCGCTCTGGTGACGGTGACCACGAAATAGAGCATGCCACGATGCATAGCATGGATGACATCTCCGCCTTTCGAGACGAAGATGTTTATCACACGGTCTGCTGAAGGAAGTTTCGGCCGGCACTTCGCCAGCCGGCAGTCAGGACATCGTGTCGAGCTTGCGCTGCATCGCGGCGATCTGCTCCTTCAGTTCCTGAAGGTCGTCGGGTTTTTCCGGTGTTTCCTTCCTGGCCGGTTCGGCCGGGGCTGCTGCCGGCGCAGAGCCCGCAGGCGGGAACGGTGTGAACAGCCGCATGGCGTTCTGGAACATTTCCATGTTGCGCCGCGTCTGCTCCTCCAGCACCTTGATCGGCGTGGCGATCTTCATCATGTCCATCGGCGACTTGCCGAGCGCATCTTTCATCTGCTCGCGAAAGCGTTCCTGCTCCTTAGAGAACGCCAGCATTGACTGCTCGAGAAAGCTCGGCACGATCATCTGCATCTGGTCGCCGTAATAGGCGATGAGCTGACGCAGGAACGGGATCGGCAGCATGTTCTGCCCGTCCTTGTTCTCCAGCTCGAAGATGATCTGGGTCAGCACCGGATGCGTGATGTCGTCACCGGTCTTGGCGTCCTGGACAGTAAAGTCCTCGCCTTTTTTGACCATTTCAGCGAGATCCTCAAGCGTCACATAGGTGCTGGTGCCCGTATTGTAGAGACGGCGATTGGCATATTTCTTGATAACAATAGGTTCGTCTTTTGCGGCCATCTGCATCCTCCCCGGACACCGGGCAGCTTAAGTAAGCCGCCGGTAACGATTGCGCCTTTTTAAAGGATATGCGCAAAAGCGTCATGAATCCAAGCAGTTTGTGCAGTGCGGGAACATTTTATGCTGCGCAGCACGGACGGGCCGCCGTTGCAGCGACGTGCTGCATGCTTGCGGCAGTCGGACGCCATGCCCATTTCGGGTTTGACTCGGGTTGTGGAAAGGGCAAGAAAAGTCCCCGACGGCACCCGAAATCGTTCCCCGAAAGCCTGGAGAAGAACATGTCCGCTTCCAACGCCATCGTTGTCGCCAGTGCAGCGCGCACGCCTGTCGGCTCCTTCAACGGCGCCTTCGCCAACACGCCAGCCCATGAATTGGGTGCGGTCGCCGTCAGGGAAGCGCTTGTCCGTGCCGGCGTCGAGGGCAAGGAGGTGGACGAGGTCATTCTCGGCCAGATCCTGACCGCGGCCCAAGGGCAGAACCCGGCGCGGCAGGCGGCTATGGCCGCCGGCGTGCCGCAGGAGGCTACCTCCTGGGGCCTGAACCAGCTCTGCGGCTCGGGCTTGCGCGCCATCGCGCTCGGCATGCAGCAGATCGCCCAGGGCGACGCGAGGATCATCGTTGCCGGCGGCCAGGAATCGATGTCGATGGCTCCGCATGCGCAACATCTGCGCGGTGGCGTCAAGATGGGCGACTTCAAGCTGATCGACACCATGATCAAGGACGGCCTGACCGATGCGTTCTACGGCTATCATATGGGCAACACCGCGGAGAACGTCGCTCGCCAGTTCCAGATCACCCGCGACGACCAGGACCAGTTCGCACTGGCTTCCCAGAACAAGGCCGAGGCCGCGCAGAAAGCCGGAAAATTCAAGGACGAGATAGTTGCCTTCACAGTCAAGGGCAGGAAGGGCGACACCGTAGTCGACCAGGATGAATACATCCGCCACGGCGCGACAATCGATGCCATGACCAAGCTCAAGCCGGCCTTCGACAAGGAAGGCACGGTGACGGCAGCTAATGCCTCCGGCATCAACGACGGCGCCGCAGCTGTGGTGCTGATGACCGAAGCGGAAGCCGCAAGGCGCGGCATCACACCTCTGGTGCGTATCGTTTCCTGGGCGACCGCCGGCGTCGACCCGCAGATCATGGGGACGGGACCGATCCCCTCTTCGCGCAAGGCGCTGGCCAAGGCCGGCTGGTCGGTCGGCGACCTCGATCTGGTCGAAGCCAACGAGGCCTTCGCCGCGCAGGCCTGCGCCGTCAACAAGGACATGGGCTGGGACCCGGCGATCGTCAACGTCAATGGCGGCGCCATCGCCATCGGCCATCCGGTCGGTGCCTCGGGCGCCCGCATCTTCAACACGCTGGTCTACGAGATGCGCCGCAGAAGTGCCAAGAAAGGTCTTGCCACGCTGTGCATCGGCGGCGGTATGGGCGTTGCCATGTGCGTGGAAGCATTGTGATGAGATAGGCGATACGAGTAGGATGCTGGTGCAAAGCGAGTAGGGAATAGAGGGCAAACCCCACCGCTTCAACGCGCAGCCATCTGCATTTCCCGGGAGGACACATGACAAAGGTTGCAATCGTCACAGGCGGGTCGCGCGGCATCGGCGCGGCGATATCGGTCGCCTTGAAGAGCGCCGGCTATTCGGTGGCCGCAAACTACGCGGGCAACGAGGATGCGGCGGCAAAGTTCAAGGCAGCGACCGGCATCCCGGTCTATAAATGGTCGGTCGCCGACTATGAAGCCTGCACTGCCGGCATCAAACAGATAGAGGCCGATCTCGGTCCCGTCTCGGTGCTGGTCAACAATGCCGGCATCACCCGCGACGCGATGTTCCACAAGATGACGCGCGAGCAATGGAAAGAGGTCCTCGACACCAATCTTTCCGGCGTCTTCAACATGACGCATCCGTTGTGGGGTGGAATGCGCGACCGCAAGTTCGGCCGCATCATCACCATCTCCTCGATCAACGGCCAGAAAGGCCAGGTCGGCCAGGTCAATTATTCGGCTTCGAAGGCCGGCGACATCGGCTTCACCAAGGCACTGGCCCAAGAAGGCGCGCGCGCCGGCATCACCGTCAACGTCATCTGCCCCGGCTATATCGCCACCGAGATGGTCAAGGCGATGGACGAGAAGGTGCTCAACGAGCGTGTCATCCCGCACATCCCGGTCGGCCGTCTCGGCGAGCCGGAGGAGATCGCGCGCTGCGTCGTCTTCCTCGCTTCCGACGATGCCGGTTTCATCACCGGCTCGACCATTTCAGCCAATGGCGGCCAGTACATCAGCTGAGGCTTGGGATGTCGCGGATGCCCCCGTACCGGCCCGACGGCAGGTACGGGCAGATAGCCGGGCTGTCACGCGGCAAGCTTCAGCGCTGGGCTGGCTTCAGGCTGGGTTCGGGTAATTGAACCTGCCTTGCACGCGGGTGCCGGCAGACGGGCAAGCGGTGCCCGGCTGAGGCCCGACAGCTTCAAGGCGATGCGGCGCTTCAGGAATGGTGTGAGGTTCAGCACCGATAGTACGAGGTTGCGAACGAACCGCTTCACTGGACTGCGGGCAAGCGCCATGCCGGTCATCATGCCAGCCAGGTCAAGCACCTCTTGGGCTGCCGGGCGTCGCAGCGTTTCATAGAGTTCGAGCTCCGCTTCGGGGCGCACGCCGTTCACCACGTCGCCAAGCAATTGGCCAAGCACGACCGCGTCGACGATGCCGGTATTCATGCCTTGCCCTCCCGCCGGACTGTGCACGTGCGCGGCATCGCCCATCAGGAACAACCGGCCCTTGCGGTATGACCGGACCAGGCGGTGATGCACGCGAAACCGCGAGCTCCATTTCAGCTCAAGCACCCGGCCTCGTCTGCCGGTCGGTCCGCGGCTGTCGAGCAGCACCTGTATGTCTGCGACTGCGGGTTTTTCCGGTGCATCGTCCATTGTCGCGACGACGCGGTACGATCCGTCTGGGAGCGGCGCCACCACCACCAGTCCGGCTGGCGCAAAGAACAGCGATACTTCGGTTGGCCCAACCGGCCAGTCGAGACGAACGTCGGCGAGAACGAACGACGCCTCATAGGCCGCGCCGTCGAACTCGATGCCGGCCGAGTTGCGCACCAGGCTGTGCATGCCGTCGCCGCCAACGACGTAACGTGTCGATATGATCTTCTCGCGGCCGTTCTCGACCACCGTCACGCGCGCACCGTCAGTGTCCTGAACCACCGCTTTGGCCTCGACCATGCGGTGGATCACGCCGCCCAGGGCGGCAATCCGCTCGGCGAACACCTGCTCGGTGAGATTCTGAGGCAGCATCATCAGATAGGGATGTCTCGACGGAAGCTTTCCGAAATCGAGCTTGAGCAGTGCCCGGCTGCGATCTCGGATGGCGAAATTCTGCAGCTTCAGGGCAAGTTCGCTCAGCCGCGCGTGACGCCCAGAGGCTCCAGCGCTTCCAGCGTCTGAGCGTGGATGACGCCGGCCCGCGAGGTCTGAAGGCCCTCCCCAAGCCTGTCGATCAGAATATGGTCGACCCCGGCCTGGTGCAGCACGATGGACAGCGCCAAGCCGGTCGGGCCGGCGCCGATAATCAGGACTTCCGTTGCATCAGGCAACATTTTCGCTCTCCATTTATCAACACATGTTGACTTTCTAGCCGAAGCCATTGCATTTGTCAACAGCCGTTGGCATATGGATTTCATGAGCGAGAATCAGCAGAAGAAAACCAGCAAGTCGGACCGCACCCGCGCCCAGATCCTCGAAGCCGCGAGGCTGCTGTTCGCCAAGCACGGCTATGACGGCGCCTCCATCCGCGACGTCGCCGCCCATGCCTCGATCGATCCGGCCATGGTGATCCGCTATTTCCGCAGCAAGGACGAGCTATTCGCCAGAGCGGCGGTCGTCGACCTGAAATTGCCGGCACTGCGGGTGATCGATCGAACCGCCATCGGCAAGACACTGATCAGGCGATTTCTCGAAATCTGGGAAGATCCGGCCAACGGTACCGGCATGGCAATTCTGCTGCGGTCGGCGACGTCGAACGAATTCGCCGCCGAAAAGTTGCGCGATGTATTTGCCAACCAGGTGAGGCCACTGGTTGCGGCGGTCGCTGATCCCGCCGATGCGGGCCGGCGGGCCGGACTCATTTCCAGCCAGCTGCTGGGTTTGGCGATGTGCCGTTACCTGCTGGGCCTACCACCGGTCGTCGCCCTGTCTCACGACGAAATCATCCAGACCGTCGGCCCTACATTGCAGCGCTATGCCGTCGGAGAGGACGTGCCTTGAACAAGCCGTTCAGCGTGAGGCCGAGTCTGAGCCTCATGCGGCAAGTGCGCCGACCGATTGGCCATGACGCCGGCGTGTGCCGAACCAGCACGCAAAGGTTAATGGCCGCTGCGCAGCCTGTGCACAATCCGTCCCGCAGCCTGTGGATTCTCGGTGGAGAAGCTGTTCACAACACAACATGTTGCGGTGAACAAACCAAGAAACTTCGGCTATCTCTGATTCGTCGCCGATTCGTTCCGGCTTTGAGCGGAACGTTAACGACGAGAGCTGAAAACGCCCTCGAAATGATTAAAGCGCGTTAGGAAACATCAATAATTTCATAATGTTGTGCGAAGCAGATTGGCCACCCACGACCATTCACCGGCAAAGGTTAACCATGGTGCTCGCCTGGATGCCGCTTGCATGAATCGGGCCAGTTCCCGTGATTCAGCATGTGGTGAGGTACGCCGGCAGAAAACCCAGATGTAGCCGTGAACAAAACCTGAATCGGCGAGAGTCAGTGATTCGTCGCTGATTCGTTCCAGACTCGTTCCAACTGTTAATCGGGAACAGATTTTCTGGCTTTGAAGCGACCAATCGGCCTGCCCTCGGCACATTCCGCTTTCGCTTCGCGCCCGAAATCCCTATGTGTCGCCTGTCATACGCGGCCAATATGGGCGCGCTCCCGACAATGCGAGGCGGAGAGCCTTATTTCCAGGCCGATGAACATCCATCCGAAACACACTGAACCGCTGATCCTGACCGGCCGGGACGTGACGGCCGTGCTCGGCCCGACCAACACCGGCAAGACCCATCTCGCCATCGAACGCATGGTGGCGCATGAAAGCGGCGTCATCGGCCTGCCGCTCAGGCTGCTTGCCCGCGAGGTCTATGCGCGCGTCTGCGAGAAGGTCGGCGCCCATAAGGTTGCGCTCATCACCGGCGAGGAAAAGATCCAGCCGGCTGGCGCGAAATACTCGGTCTGCACGGTGGAAGCGATGCCGCGCGAGACCGACGCCGCCTTCGTTGCCATCGACGAGGTCCAGCTCGCCGGCGATCTCGAACGCGGCCACATCTTTACCGATCGCATCCTGCATCTGCGCGGCCGCCAGGAGACGCTGCTGCTTGGCGCGGCCACCATGCACGGCATCCTGCAGCGCCTGCTGCGGGGCGTGTCGGTGGTGACCCGGCCACGGCTGTCGCATCTTGCTTATGCCGGCTCGAAGAAGCTGACCCGCCTGCCGCGGCGCACCGCGATCGTCGCCTTCTCGGCCGACGAGGTCTATGCCATTGCCGAGCTGATCCGCCGCCAGCAAGGCGGTGCCGCCGTCGTGCTCGGCGCACTCAGCCCGCGCACCCGCAACGCCCAGGTGGCGCTGTTCCAGTCGGGTGACGTCGACTACCTCGTCGCAACCGACGCCATCGGCATGGGCCTCAACCTCGACCTCGACCACGTCGCCTTCGCCCAGAACCGTAAATTCGACGGCTACCAGTACCGCAACCTGACAGCGGCCGAGCTCGGCCAGATTGCCGGCCGCGCCGGCCGGCATCTGCGCGACGGCACCTTCGGCGTCACCGGCCAGGTCGATCCGCTGGATGAGGAACTGGTCAAGAAGATCGTGGCGCATGATTTCGACCCGGTGAAAGTGCTGCAGTGGCGCACCGCGCATTTCGATTTAGCCAACCTCGATGCGCTGAAGCGCTCGATCGAGACCAACGCCCCGGTCGAGGGCCTGACGCGCGCGCTGCCGGCCGTGGACGCGCAGGCGCTCGAGCATCTGTCGCGCGACGAGGACGTCCGGGCACTCACCACCGATGCGAGACGCGTGGCGCTGCTGTGGGAAGCCTGCGCGCTTCCCGACTACAGGAAGATCGCGCCGGCCCAGCACGCCGACTTGATCGCCTCCATTTACATGGACCTTGCCAGGCATGGCCATGTCGACGAGAACTACATGGCCGAGCAGGTGCGCCGTGCCGACACCACCGAAGGCGACATCGACACGCTGTCGCACAGGATTGCCCAGATCCGCACATGGACCTTCGTTTCCAACCGACCCGGCTGGCTGGCCGATCGGGCACACTGGCAGGAAAAGACGCGCGAAATCGAAGACAGATTGTCGGATGCGCTGCATGAGCGGTTGACGAAACGTTTTGTAGACCGCAGGACTTCCGTCCTCATGCGGCGCCTTAGAGAAAACACGATGCCTGAAGCCGAAATCAGCCCAACCGGAACCGTCCTCGTCGAAGGCCATCATGTCGGCGAGCTGCAGGGTTTCCGCTTTACCGCCGACCAGAGCGCCGGCGGCGAGGACGCCAAGGCGGTGCGGGCGGCGGCGCAGAAGGCGCTTGCCGCCGAGTTCGAGGCGCGGGCCGAGCGCTTCGGCGCCTCTGCCAATGGCGACATCGCCCTGGGTTCGGATGGCACGCTGCGCTGGATCGGCGCGCCGATCGGCACGCTGGTCGCCGGCGAAGACGCTTTGAAGCCGCGTCTTGTCCTGCTGGCCGACGAGCAGCTCACCGGTCCGGCCCGCGACAAGGTTGCGGCGCGCGCCGAGCGCTTCGTCAATTTCCAGATCGAATCCCTGCTGAAGCCGCTGGTCGACCTCAAGAATGCCGAGCAGATCACCGGCATCGGCCGCGGCATCGCTTTCCAGCTTGTCGAGCATTTCGGCCTCATCAACCGTCGCGACATCGCCGACGAGATGAAGTCGCTCGACCAGGAAGGCCGCGCGGCGCTTCGCCGCCTCGGCGTGCGCTTCGGCGCCTACCATGTCTTTGTGCCGGCGCTGATCAAGCCGGCGCCGGCCGGGTTGATCACGCTCCTGTGGGCGCTGAGAAACGACGGCAAGGACAAGCCCGGCTTCGGCGATGTCGTTCACGCACTGGCCTCCGGCCGCACCTCGGTGGTCATCGATCCGACCTTCGACAAGACCTTCTACAAGCTTGCCGGCTACCGCAATCTTGGCCGGCGTGCTGTACGCGTCGATATTCTCGAGCGGCTGGCCGACCTGATCCGGCCGGCGACCAACTGGAAGCCGGGCCTCGGGCCTCGCCCCGATGGCGCCTATGACGGCCAGTCCTTCATGGTGACGCCGCCGATGATGTCGATCCTCGGCGCGACCGCCGACGACATGGAAGAAATCCTGAAGGGGCTCGGCTATCGCGCTGATGCCAAACCGGCGGCCGAGGTCAAGGCGCGGCTCGAAGCACAGGACAATGCCGCGCGCGAAGCGGCCGCTGCAAAGCAGGCGGCTGAAGACGCAACGCGAGTCGAGCAGGCGAGGATGGCGGAAGCATCTGCCGCGGCAGAGCCGCCGGCGGAGGCTTCGGAACCCGTGTCGGATGCGGCTCCCGTTGCGGAGGCGGCGGCCGAAGCTGTAACCGAAGCGACGGCAGAGCCTGTCGCGGAAGCTCCAGCCCCTGAAGCTGCGGCAGAAGTCACGCAAGAGATCCTGCCCACCGCCGAAGCGGTTGCAGAACCAGCGGCCGAGCCAAGGGCGGCGGAACTTGGGGCGGAAACTGAGGCTATGGCACCGGCAGAGCCGCCGATCTTCGAAACGACGGAAACATCGCCGGCCGAACCTGCAGCGACGGCGGAAGCAGTCGCCGACGACGCTGCCCCGGAGGCGGAGGAGCCAAAACCTATCCTGTTGTGGCGGCAGGGTCGTTTCGACCAGCGCCCGCGTCATCGCCAGCATGACCACCGCCCCCGGGACAATCAACGGGGCGCTCGCGCGCGCAATGGTCAAGCTGCGCCGGACAGTCGCAGCGATGCGCCGGTAGATGCGGGCGGGCAACCGACACCAGGCGACCGGGCCGCCCGTCAGGGGCGCCACGACCCGCGTGACGGCGCCGGCAAACCGCGCTTCGATCGCAGCAAGTTCAAGCCTAAACCGCAAGGCGAGGCTGGAGAGCAGCGCGCCGGCAAGCCACAAGGCGACCGCCCCGACCGGCGCGAAAACCGGCCCGACTGGAAGGCTGGCCGGCAGGACGGTAAAGGCAGCGCCCAAGGCGCAAAGCCCGCCTTCCAGTCGAAACCGCGTGAGGAACGCCCGGTCCGCTTCGACCCGGACTCGCCCTTCGCCAAGCTCGCCGCGTTGCGCGACCAGCTGAAGAAGTAAGCTGCTCGTCCAATGGTCACTGATGCCCGCCAGCGCATCGACAAGTGGCTGTTCTTCTCGCGCGCGGTAAAATCGCGCACGCTGGCAGCCAGGCTGGTCGTCGCCGGACGCGTCCGCATCAATCGCGACAAAGCAGCGCAGGCCTCCGATGCGGTCCGGCCGGGCGACGTTTTGACCATCACGCTGGAGCGGCGGATCTTCGTCTGGAAAGTCCTTGGCACCGGCGTACGGCGTGGCCCGGCCGAAGAGGCCCGCCTGCTCTACGAGGACATGTCGCCGCCCGCCACGCCCAAGGGCGAGGCGCTTCCGGATGCGGTGCCGCCGTTGCGCGAGGCCGGCAGCGGTCGCCCGACGAAGAAGGAACGCCGCCAGACCGACCACCTGCTCGGCGACGATTGAGCAAGGTCGAACGCCCGCTTTGCCGGCCTTCCGGAATTCCATTCCGGAAACCGCGGCACCGCTGGCAGGGGCCGCCCTTGCCACCAGCGGACAAAGGCGTTACCTCACCAAAAAA
Organism: Mesorhizobium sp. M1142; assembly: GCF_040318565.1. Classification (NCBI taxonomy): domain Bacteria; kingdom Pseudomonadati; phylum Pseudomonadota; class Alphaproteobacteria; order Hyphomicrobiales; family Phyllobacteriaceae; genus Mesorhizobium; species Mesorhizobium sp. M1142. Next base: position 174,782 of record NZ_JAMYMK010000003.1, on the reverse strand, counting down.
GCCCAACAAAATGGGACGTCCCGGAGCCGACCAATGACCTATGTCGTGACCGACAATTGCATAAAATGCAAATACATGGACTGCATCGAGGTCTGTCCGGTCGACTGCTTCTACGAAGGTGAGAACATGCTCGTCATCCACCCGGACGAGTGCATCGATTGCGGCGTCTGCGAACCGGAATGCCCGGCCGACGCGATCAAGCCCGATACCGAACCGGGCCTCGACAAATGGCTGCAGATCAACACCGAATATGCCGAGAAATGGCCCAACATCACCGCCAAGAAGGAGCCGCCGGCCGACGCTAAAACTTTCGATGGCGAAACTGGCAAGTTCGAGAAATATTTCTCCCCCGAGCCCGGCGAAGGCGACTGACGAGCCCGCCGGCTGCGGCCGCCTGACGCCGCTTAACAGACGTGATACATTAACTGCCTTGACAGGCGGCAACGGCGCGTGGCCTTCGCGCGTGCAGCAAAACCTTGATTCTTCCGACTTTTTGTGTTAAATCAGCCAAACATGCCGGTGACACAACGTCGATTTATGGCGCAAACGCCCCAAATCACTGAAAGGTGAATTTCTCAATCCGGACCAGAGCGATCTGGGGCAGGCGGTCGCAATGTTGCGATTTGCCGGTCCTGGCCTTTCCGGTGAGTTCATCGTTGTGTGGCTAAGGACCGGTCACCCCGGTCGCACGAGTTCGGGCCGGCACGATGCCGGTACCACAACAAGGAGTTCAGGGCGTAATGGCAACGATCACCCCGCAGAAGAAGTCCACCGCAGCGCGCCACGGTTTCAAGACCGGCGAGTACATCGTCTATCCGGCGCATGGTGTCGGCCAGATCGTCTCGATCGATGAGCAGGAAGTCGCGGGCCACAAGCTGGAGCTGTTCGTCATCGACTTCCAGAAGGACAAGATGCGCCTCAAGGTGCCGGTCGCCAAGGCGACCTCGATCGGCATGCGCAAGCTGTCGGAAGAGGATTATGTCGAGCGCGCGCTGAAGGTCGTGCAGGGCCGCGCCCGCGTCAAGCGCACCATGTGGTCGCGCCGCGCCCAGGAATATGATGCCAAGATCAACTCCGGCGATCTGATCTCGATCTCGGAAGTGGTGCGTGACCTCTATCGCGCCGACAACCAGCCGGAGCAGTCCTATTCCGAGCGCCAGCTCTACGAGGCGGCCCTCGACCGCATGGCCCGCGAGATCGCGGCCGTCAACCGCATGTCGGAGACCGAAGCGGTTCGCCTCATCGAGGTGAACCTCAACAAGGGCCCCAAGCGCGGCGCCAAGGCAGACAACGAGGAAGCCGAGCAGGAAGAGGCTGCCTGAGCTTTTCGCCTTCGAATCAGAAAAACCCGGCCTCGCGCCGGGTTTTTTGTTTTGGCTGACCGGTAATGGCCATTCTAGCTCTTGCCGCCGCCTTCCCGTTCCGCCTCCTGCTTCAGCGTGGCGATGAACCGCTTGGTCCGCTGGCGCTCGGGGTTGCTGAACAGCACCGCGGCCGGCCCTTGTTCGACGATGTTGCCGGCATCGAGGAACACCACTTCCCGCGCGATCTTCGAGGCGAGCCGCAGATCATGCGTCGCCATCACCATGGTCGTGCCCTCGCTGGCGAGCTTGCCGAGCACGTCGACCACCTCCTGCGCCAGTTCCGGATCAAGTGCAGAGGTCGGCTCGTCGCAGAGCAGGACTTTCGGCGAAGGCGCCAGCGCCCGGGCAATCGCTACGCGCTGCTGCTGGCCGCCTGACAGCGTCGCCGGCCAGGCGTCGGCCTTATGCGCCATGCCGACCTTTTCGAGCAGGGCGAGCGCCCGTCCGCGCGCTCTTTCCTTGGGCCATTTCAGCACCGTCACCAGCCCCTCCATGATGTTCTCGATCGCAGTGCGATGCGGAAACAACTGGAAATTCTGGAACACCATGCCGGTCTGCAGCCGCAGTCGCTGGATATCCCTGGTCGAGACCCTGCCGCCGGGGTGGAATTCGAGTGCATCGTCGCCGATCCGCACCGTGCCTGAAGTCGGCAGCTCGAGCAGGTTGATGCAGCGCAAAAGCGTGCTCTTCCCTCCGCCCGACGGCCCGACAAGCGCCGTGACGCTGCCTTCCTCGATGGTGACGGTCACGCCCTTCAGCACCAAATTGTCGCCGAAACGCTTTTCGATGTTGGTGAGGCCGATCATGCGCGCGCCTCCAGGAAGCCGCCATAACGGTTGAGCCGCGTTTCCAGCCGCGCCTGCAAGGCCGACAGCACGGAGCTCATGACCAGATAGAGAGCCGCTGCCTCGACATAGAGGATCAGCGGCTCATAGGTGGTGGCGACGATGCGCTGCGCCGCCTGGAACATCTCCGGCACGGTGATGGCGGCGGCGAGCGAAGTGTCCTTGACCAGCGAGATGAAGGTGTTGGACAGCGGCGGCACGGCGACGCGCCCCGCCTGTGGAAGAATGGTGCGCCGCATTGCCTGGGCCCAGGTCATGCCGATCGAATAGGCCGCTTCCCACTGGCCCTTGGGCACCGAACCGATGACGGCGCGGATGATTTCCGACGAATATGCGCCGATGTTCAAGGTAAAGCCGATCAGTGCTGCCGGAAAGGCGTCGAGCAGGATGCCGACCGATGGCAGGCCGTAGAAGATCAGGAACAGTTGCACAAGAAGCGGCGTGCCGCGGAATATCCAGACGTAGAAGCGGACCACGGCGACCAGCGGTTTGGGACCGAACAGCCGGACAAGCGCCACAACCAGGCCTAGGACAAGACCGAATGCAAACGACAGCAGCGTCAACGGCACGGTGAAGATGAGTGCGGCCCACAGCAGCGTAGGCAGGGATTCCAGCATCAATTGCAGCCAGTGCGGCACGAAGGCTCCTCCTTGCCAGATTGCCGTCGCTCATATCACGCGAAAGCGGCGGGCCGTCAAAAGACAGCTCGCCGCGATATGAACGACGCGGGCCGGCGTTCGGCCCACACGAGAAAGCCGTTTTACTTCGAAACGTCCTGGCCGAAATAGGTCTCGGCGATTTTCTTGTAGGTGCCGTCGGCCTTGATGTCGGCCAGCGCCTTATTGATGGCGGCCACCAGTTCCGGATCGCCCTTGCGCACGATGACGCCGGAATAGTCGGCGTTTTCCTCCTGCGCGGCAATCTTCACATTGGCGTCGGGCTTGTGCTTCTTGAAGTCGAGGAAGGACAGGCTGTCATTGATGGTGGCGTCGGCGCGGCCGGTAAGAAGAAGCTGGATCGACTGGTCGAAGCCGTCGGTGCCGACGAGTTCGGCGCCGTTGGTTTCAGCCAGCTTGCCGAAGTTCGAAGTCAGCGACTGCGCCGCCTTCTTGCCCTTGAGATCGGCGAAGCTCTTGATATCGGTGTTGTCGCCACGCACGATCAGCACCGCCTTGGAGGCGATGTAGGGATCCGAAAAGTCATATTTGGCCTTGCGCGCCTCGGTGATGCCGACCTCGTTGATGACGGCATCGTAGCGGTTGGCGTCGAGACCGGCGATCAGCCCGTCCCATTTGCCTTCGAGGAACTGGGCTTTGACGCCGAGGCGCTCGGCGATGGCCCGTGCGATCTCGACGTCGAAGCCGACGAGCGCGCCGGAAGCATCATGATAGGTGAAGGGCGCATAGGTTCCTTCCGTGCCGACCTTGAAGACGCCGGACTGCTTGATCTGGTCGAGATTGGCGCCGGCATGACCGGCGGCGATGGCCAGAACCTGCAGCGTTCCGGCGATAATAAGCGATTTGAGCCATTTCATTTTTCTGTGATCCCGTCCTTGGCCGATGTCCGGCGTCATTGCGAGTGCCGGAAAATGACAGATGCGCGATGCCGGAATAAGAAACTAAATTTCAAAAATCTCGCGCCCTTGAAATCCAATTCTCAACCAGCAGTTCCCGGCGCCATCCGGCTGAGTCAAGGCCGGTGGCGAATCGCCTGGAACAGCGCAATCGACATGACAGTCCAGGGGAACATTCCCCCGCATGGCACGTTCTTCGCTGTTGTAGGGCGCGGCGCCGCCATTTCAACCATCGGCGCCAACTCACGATTCGATCGCACCGCAACGCCTGAAGCAGGAGCGCGGCATGATGGAAGACAGTGCAGGACGGACCATGGTTCGCGCGGCGATGAAAGCCCCTTATCTGGAACGTGACGAAGAGCATCTCCTGGCGCTGCGCTGGAAGGAAAACAATGACCAGCACGCGCTGCACCGCATCACCGTCGCACATATGCGGCTGGTCATTTCCATGGCGTCGCGGTTTCGCCACTACGGCCTTCCGCTGGGCGACCTGATCCAGGAAGGCCATGTCGGGCTGCTGGAGGCCGCGGCCCGTTTCGAGCCCGAGCGCGAGGTGCGGTTCTCGACCTATGCGACATGGTGGATCCGCGCATCGATGCAGGACTATATCCTGCGCAACTGGTCGATCGTGCGCGGCGGCACCAGCTCCGCGCAAAAGGCGCTGTTCTTCAACCTGCGCCGTCTGCGCGCCCGCCTGGCAAACGGCGCCGAGCAGACGTCGAATGCCACGCTCTACCGCGAAGTGTCGGCGGCTCTCGGGGTATCGGAGGCGGATGTGGCGATGATGGATTCCCGCCTTTCGGCGCCGGACAGCTCGCTCAACACGCCGCTTGCCGACGATGCGGGCGCAACCGAGCGGATGGAGTTCCTGGTTTCGGATGACCCGCTGCCCGATGAGGTCGTCGGCGACACGATCGACGTCGAACGCCGCTCGGTGTGGCTGAAGACGGCGCTCGGCGCTCTCAATGCGCGCGAGCTCAGGATTATCGAGGAACGCCGGCTGAGCGACGAGGGCGCGACGCTCGAAGCGCTTGGCGAGACGCTCGGCATCTCCAAGGAACGTGTCCGGCAGATCGAGGCGCGCGCCATGGAAAAGCTCAAGGCGGCGCTGGTAAAGCAGAATCCGGAATTTCTCGCAGCCTGAATCGCGTCGGCTGCTATTTGTCGGTGACGATCTTAACCTTGTCGCCGGCCGAAACCGCCGCACCCGGCGACAGCGCGTTGAGCACCCTGAACAAATCCAGCTTGCGGTCCACGCCGACCATCTGTGCGGCCAGGGAGCCCATTGTCTGGCCGGGCTGCACCGTGACGATGCGGATACGCAGTGGCTTCAGTGCTGCCTTCTCGGCAGCACTCAGGATGCGGAATGAGCCGCTGACCGAGCGCGCCACCGTGCTCAGCGAGGTGCTGGCCGACGGTGCAGCAGTCAGCAAGCGGTAGACCTGGCCGCCGGCGCGGATCACCGCAATATCGAATTGCCAGCCATCGGCGCCGGCATGCGCGGTCGCCGCTTCGTTGCCGTTGATCGTTTCCTGACGCACGCTGCTGTCGTCGAGGCCGGCAACCCAGCCGCTGCGGATGTAGTCGGTCAGCGAGCGGTCCTTGTCGATCGAAACGCCGTCGAAGCGGATTGCCATGTCGCCCGGGCCTGTGGCCGTCACCGCCGCCGCCGAATTGTCGATGATGAAGCCGTTGGGCACTGAGAACGACACGCCGAGGCCAGGATGCAGGAAGGTTTCGCCGCGCACATAGCCTTCCTCCGGCGTGTCGCCGTAGAGCAGCCCGTCTATGCCGGCAAGGAACGAATCGCGGTCGCGCGACCCGACACCGGGCGCGCCGAACTGGCGGGCGTGGCGCTGCGCGAGATCGATACGCTGCGGCGTGTTGGGGTGCGTCGCCAGGAAGTCGAGGCTGGCGTCGGTGGCGCCGCTGATCGAGCGGAAATCGGTATAGGCCGACATCGACTGCAGGAAGCGGCCGGCGGCGTAGGGGTCGAAACCGGCTTCGCCGATCGACTTGATGCCGATGGCATCGGCCTCCAGCTCCTGATTGCGCGAGAACTGGGCCAGCCTCAGCTTGCCGCGGATCAGCGCCGCCTTGGCCGTCGGGTTGTCGCCGAGCACGTCCGAAACGACCTTGGTCGCCAACCCCTCTTCGGCTTCCAGCTGCTGGCGCTGCAGACCATGATTGGCCGTAACGTGGCCCATCTCATGCGCAATGACGGCGGCAAGCTCGGCTGAATCGTTGGCCAACGCCAGCAGGCCGCGGGTGATGTAGAGATAGCCGCCCGGCAGCGCGAAGGCATTGACGTTGGGCGAGTTGAGGATGGTGATGCGGTAGGTCTGGGTCGGGTTGGCCGACACCACGGTCAGTCTGCCGACGACCTTGGCCACCATGCGCTCGAGCTTGGGGTCGGAATACTCGCCGCCATAGGTGGCGAGGATGCGCGGGTGCTGCGCCTTCGCCAGTTCGGCGAGCCTGCTGTTAGCGGCGACATTGTCGACCGTAATCGGCTTGTCGGAGGGCTGGAAGCCCGATTCCTGCACGTCGGGAGGCGTGAACATCTGGCAGCTTGCCAGCGCCACGGCAAGACCGGCCAGCGCAAGAAAGCGCGCCAGCGGTTTCAGCCTCCGATTGTCGATGCCGGTCGGCAGGTCGGCTTCCTTTCAAGTCCTGGGACGTGACCGCGAAAATCGGGCGCGATTTCCGGAAAGCATCACGCGCAAAATCAAGTTCTACGGCGTCCTTCGTGCGTCCGACAGATACGAGGCAGCAAGGGCAAATCACGGTCTAAGCCGGACCAGTTCCTGGCGGACCTAGCCACACTACCTCGACCATGGCAAGCAAGCGCCGCTTCGCCTTCCGCCGGTTTGACCATAAATTATGTCCGCTTCCGGGCAACATCTCGTGATCCAGTCGCAAACGGACCCGAGCCGATATAGCGTCGGAATGCCTCCGGTCCAGCCCCAACGAAAAAATCGGCGGCGGTGCCGGTCGCGGCAACCGTGCCACCGTCCAGGAAAACCATGTTTTGGCCGATACGGCGCGCATCGTCCGGCTGGTGCGTGACGAATAGCACCGTCATGCGCTGCTCCGAATGGACGTCGGCCACCAGGTCGAGCATGTCGTCGCGCAGTGCCGGTCCGAGCGAAGCGAACGGCTCGTCAAGCAACAGCACCGGCCGGTCGCGCACTAAAACCCGGGCGAGCGCGACGCGCTGCCGCTCGCCGCCGGAGAGTTCGCGCGGCAGTCGGCTTTCCTTGCCGGCAAGGCCGACGCGCTTCAGCGCTGCGGCGATTGCGGCGCGGTCAGCCTCGCTCAGCCTGAGCGAAGGCGAGCGGCCGAGCCCGACATTCTGCTCGAGGGACAGATGGGCAAACAGGTTGTTTTCCTGGAACACCATCGATACCGGCCGCGCTGATGGCGGCGCAGTGCTGACGTCGGCGCCGCCGATGAGCACGCGGCCAGACCGTGGCGCTTCGAAACCGGCCACCAGATTGAGCAGTGTCGACTTTCCCGAACCGCTCGGCCCCATGATGGCGGTGATTTCCGACGCCGGGAAATCGACATCGAATATAAGCGGCGTTTCACCATAGCTGAACGAGACATTATCGAGCCGCACGGCCGCGCCTTTTTCCACCGAAATGGACCGTTCCGGGCTGATCGGCATCATGATTTCTCCCTCCTTCCCATCCAGTCCGCGGTCAGCACCAGCGCCAGGCAGACAAGGCCGAGCACCAGCGCCAGCCCGGCCGCATCCTCGGTGCGGTAACTGCCCATGCGGGCCAGCAGCAGGTAGGGCAAGGTTTGCACGGAATCGCTGCCGAACAGCGCAATGACGCCAAGATCGCCGAGCGACAGCGCCATGGCGAAAGCGAAGCCGGTGGCGAGCGGCCGCCGCAGCGACGGCCAGTCGACCAGCCGCAACCGGTTCCAGCCCGAGATGCCAAGCTGTGCGCAAAGCCGTTCGTGGCGTTCGCTCGCCGCGTCATAGGCAGGGCGGATGGCGCGGATGGCGAACGGCATCGCCATCACCGCATTGACCGCAACGACCATGACAGGGGCGATCGCAAAGACATCGCTGACGGTGCGCAGGAGCAGGAACCAGCCGGCGCCGATGACGATGGGCGGCACCACCAGGACGAACCCCGCACCGGTGTCGGCCAGATGCTCGAGCACCGTCCGCCGGCCTGTCCGCCGGGTGAGCGCCAGCGCCCGGCGCGCCATGACCAGCGACAGCGACAGCGCCAGGGAGAGCAGCGCCGATAAGACGGACAGCACGGCACTGGTCGCCGTCGCTTGCCGCACCGCGCTCTCGCCGGCAAGGCGGCCGAGATCGGCGCCAAGCCCGGCCGCCAGCGTGGCCGCCATCGGCCCGGCGACAAATAGCAGTGCCAGCCCGATCACCAGCGCGTTCAGCACGGTCTCGGCCGCACCGGCTAAAAAATACCGGCGCGGCGCCACCGGCAGATTGGCGTCGCCGGTCATATTGGCGCCAAGCCGCGTCAAGGCCAGCACGACCACGAAGGTCAGGGCAATCTGCAGCAGGGTCAGCGTCACAGCCCGCGCCGGGTCGAAGTCGAAACGCAGCGCCTGGTAGATGGCAACCTCCAGCGTCGTCGCGCTGGGTCCGCCGCCGAGCGTAAGCACGATGGTGAAGGAGGTGATGCACAGCATGAAAACGAGCCCGGCAACGCCCGGCAAGGCCGCACGCAGCGGCGGCCATTCGATCAGCCGGAAGGCCGGCGCAGCACCCATGCCAAGCTGGCTCGCCAGCCGCCATTGGTCGGCCGGCACGATCTGCAACGCCTCCAGGAACAGCCGCGTCGCCAGCGGCAGGTTGAAGAAGACATGGGCGACGAGTATGCCCGACAGGCCATAGATGCCGGGCCAGCTCTGGCCGCCTAGCGCGCCCAGCGTGCCGGCAAAATAGCCGGCGCGGCCATAGAGTGCCAAGACACCGAGTGCGGCAACAATGGCCGGCAGCGCCAGTGGCACGGCGAAAAGCTGCAGGATAAAGCCTCGCCCGAAAAACTGTGGATGCCGCGACAGGGCACGCGCGACGAACAGCGCTGGCGCGACGGAGAGCAGGGTCGACAACAGAGCCTGCCAGAGCGTGAAACGGACGATACGCAAGAGATACGAATCGAAGGCGGAGACAACACCGGACGGGTCGCGCGTGGCTTCGACGACGAGCCCGGTGAATGCACCGCCGATCAGCAACGCGATGGCGGCGAGCGCGACGATGCCGGCGTTGACGCGGGAGTCAGATGATGGTGCGCGTTGCACGCTAGACTACCAGATTCGAGATTCTTAGTGAGGATTGCGTTCCTTCGCGCCCCCCTCTGTCCTGCCGGACATCTCCCCCACAAGGGGTGAGATTGGCAGTTTCAGCGCTCCGCTCATTCCAGCAACATCGGCGACTGGCGAAAGCCGCCGTGCCGTCCGATCTCCCCCCTTGTGGGGGAGATGTCCGGCAGGACAGAGGGGGGCGCCGTAGAGCGATCATCTTCGATCAATCGGCCAAAGCTACTTGCTCATCGCCGCAAGCCACTCATCGACCCAGGCCTTGCGGTGGGCCGCGACTTCCTCCGGGCTGAACAGCAAGGTTTTGGTCGGTTTGACAAGCTTGTCGAACGCCGGATTGAGCGGCTTGTCGGTCTTGCCGGCCGGGAACATCCAGTTGGTTTCGGGAATGACATCCTGGAATTTCGGTCCGGTCATGAAGGCGATGAACTTTTCCGCCAGCGGGTTCTTCGCGCCCTTGGTGGTGATCCCCGCAACTTCGATCTGCAGGTATTCGCCTTCCTCGAAGGACGCCGCCTGGTAGCGCTCGGTGTTTTCGGCGACCATGTGGTAGGCCGGCGACGTGGTATACGACAGCACCATCGGCGCCTCGCCCTTGGTGAACAGGCCGTAGGCCTCGCTCCAGCCTGGCGTCACCGTCAGCACCTTTGCCTTGAGCTTGGCCCAGGCTTCGGGCGCCTTGTCGCCATAGACCGACTTGACCCACAACAGCAGGCCAAGGCCCGGCGTCGAGGTGCGCGGGTCCTGGATGACGATCTTCTCTCCGGCATCGCCCTCGACCAATTCCCTGAGGCTCTTCGGCGGGTTCTTCAGTTTTTCGGTATCGTAGACGACGGCGAAATAGCCATAGTCGAACGGCACGAAAGTATCGTCGCGCCAGCCGCCCGGCACGCTGACATCCGATATGGCGCCATGCGGCGAAAACAGGCCGGTTGCCTTGGCGTCGGCGGTTAAATTGGTATCGAGGCCAAGCACGATATCGGCCTTGGTGGCGGCCCCTTCCAGCTTCACACGGTTGAGCAGCGCCACGCCGTCAGCGACCGAGACGAATTCGACGACGCAGCTGCACTCGGCCTCGAAGGCCTTCTTCACCGCCGGTCCCGGACCCCAATCGGCGGTGAAGCTTTCATAGGTATAGACGGTCAGTCTATCCTGTGCCGATGCCTGCCCTGGCAGGGCGAGCGCGGATGCCGCAAGCAGGACAATCGGGACAAGAGAGTGGAAAAAACTGCGCATCGGCGCCTCCTTCGTTCGCATTGAAAGGAATTGAGGCGCCGGGCTGTCCGAAGCGTCTAATCCCTCCGCCGGTACAAACCGGATCAGGTTCAGCGGGTTGGCAGTCTTGCCTCTCAGCCGGTCCGCGAAGATCGCGTCCGGCACCCCGTTAGAGCGTTTCGACACATAGGCCCGGCCGAAGTGCCGCGCAAGCGGAAGTTTGCCGGGCATCCAAAGCCCAGCCTTCCGTTTCGTCTGCCGTTTCATCTTCCGTTTCATTCTTCCGTTTCTGGGGCAGGGCTGGTAAGGGCCACGAGATATGAGCAAATTCACCATCCTGCTTGGCGGCGATCTCATCCGCACGCCGCTGCTCGACCGCCAGGTCGAAGGCTCGCGCGTCATCGCTGCCGATGCCGGCATCGGCCATGCCCGTATGCTGGGCCTGAGGCCGGAACTCTGGGTCGGCGATTTCGATTCCGTACCTGCCGAGTTGCCGGAGGATCTGGCCGCCGTGCCACGGCAGGTGTTTCCCGCCGAAAAGGACAAGACCGACGGTGAACTCGCTATCGCCGCCGCACTCGAACGCGGTGCGACCAGCCTTGTGCTCGCAGGCGCTTTCGGCGGCAAACGCACCGACCACATCTTCCTGCATCTGGCGCTGAGCGTCCGGCTGGCGGAAGGCGGGACGGACGTGCTTTTGACCAGCGGCGCACAGGAAGGCATTCCCTTGCTGCCCGGAAAGACTGGCTTCGACTATGCCGACGGCACGCTGTTTTCGGTGCTCGGCTTCTCCGATCTCGCCGGCCTGAGCGTCACCGGTGCCAAATGGCCGCTCGACCATGTCGAGGTTGCGTTCGGCTCGTCGCTGACCATTTCCAACGAGGTCAGGGGCCGGTTGGAAATCGCGCTGGCCAGCGGCCGCGCGCTGCTGCTCGCGCATCCTTTTCCCTTACCTGAAAGCTGACATGGCACCGCCGCTTCTCAATCTCGATGGGATAAAGCTGACCTTTGGCGGCACGCCGCTGCTCGACGGTGCCGCCCTGACGGCCTCAGCTGGCGACAAGATCGCCTTGGTCGGCCGAAACGGTTCGGGCAAGTCGACGCTCCTCAAGATCGCCGCCGGGCTGATCGAGCCGCAGGACGGCGAAGTCTTCCGCCAGCCTTCGGCAACCGTGCGCTACTTGCCGCAAATGCCCGACATGGAAGGTTTTGCGACCGTCCGCGCCTATGTCGAGGCGGGGCTCGGGCCCGCCGACGATCCCTATCGCGCCACCTATCTGATGGAGCATCTCGGCCTGACCGGCGAAGAACGGCCGAACGACCTCTCCGGCGGCGAGGCGAGGCGTGCGGCACTCGCCCGCGTCATGGCGCCGGAGCCCGACATTCTCCTCCTCGATGAGCCGACAAACCATCTTGACCTGTCGGTCATCGAATGGCTGGAGGAGGAGCTTGCCCGCACCTCCTCGGCACTGGTCGTCATCTCGCATGACCGCCGTTTTCTCGAGCGCGTGTCACGCGCCACAATCTGGCTCGACCGCGGGCAGACCCGCCGTCTCGACAAGGGCTTTGGCTATTTCGAGCAATGGCGCGACACGGTGCTGGAGGAGGAAGAGCGCGAGCAGCACAAGCTCGGTCGCCAGATCGTCCGCGAGGAGCACTGGCTGCGCTATGGCGTGACAGCGCGGCGCAAGCGCAACATGCGCCGGCTCGGTGAGTTGCAGACCATGCGCCAGCGCTTTCGCGGTCATCGCGGCGCCGAGGGTGCGGCGACGATGACAGCCAGCGACGCCGCCGAATCCGGCAAGCTGGTGATAGAGGCCAGGAACATCGAGAAGAGCTTTGGCGATCTGATCGTGGTCAAGGGATTTTCGACCCGCATCCAGCGCGGCGATCGCGTTGGCTTGGTCGGGCCGAACGGCGCTGGCAAGACGACGCTGTTGAAGATGCTGACCGGCGAATTGAAGCCGGACGCAGGCACGGTGCGGCTCGGCACCAATCTGGAGATCGCCACGCTCGACCAGAAGCGCGAGGCCGTCGATCCACAGGAGACACTGGCGCAGTATCTCACCGACGGTCGCGGCGAGAACCTGGTCATCAATGGCGAACAGCGCCACCTCGTCTCTTACATGAAAGACTTCCTGTTCAAGCCGGAACAGGCGCGCACGCCGGTGCGCGAGCTTTCGGGCGGCGAGCGGGCACGGCTGATTCTCGCCCGCGTTTTGGCGCGGCCGGCAAACCTGCTTGTGCTCGACGAGCCGACCAACGACCTCGATATGGAGACGCTGGAGTTGCTGCAGGAACTGGTCGCCGGCTTTGCCGGCACGGTGATCCTGGTCAGCCACGATCGCGATTTCCTCGACCGCACCGTGACCAGCATCATCGCGCCGGATGGTGATGGCCGCTGGATCGAATATGCCGGCGGCTATTCCGACATGCTGGCGCAGCGCGGCGGCACCAGGCTGGACGACCGCAAGGCGCGGCCGAAGGCAGAGACCGGCGAGGCGACGGCTGCACGTAGGAGCGACGCGGCCGCTCCCAAGGGCCCGGCAAAGAAACTGTCGTTCAAGCAGAAATTCGCGCTGGAAACCTTACCCAGGAAGATCGAGGCGGTGTCGGCCTCGATCTCGCGGCTGGAGAACAATATCGCCGATCCGGCCTATTACGAGCGCGACCCGGCCTCGTTCCAGAAGACGATTGCCGCGCTCGACAAGGAGCGCGTCACACTGGCAGCGCTCGAGGAGGAATGGCTGGAACTTGAGATGCTGCGCGAGGAAATGGAGGGGTAATTCGCGAGTTCAAGCACCTTGTCGTTGCGACTGGACGGGAGTGCGCATATATTATGCGCATGCTGCGGAGGTGATCATGCGCAAGATAGCTGTGAATGCGGTTCGTCAGCCGGCAAATCTGTCGATCGACTCAAAGCTCATGAAGGAAGCCAAGGGGCTCGATGTGAATGTCTCGCGCGCCGCTGAAGCCGGCATCGCAGAGGCAGTGGCCGCCGAAAAGACGCGGCTGTGGAAGCTTGAGAACCGCGCGACGATAGATGCGTGGAACGAATATATCGAAAAACACGGTATTCCGCTGGCAGAACATCGGCAATTCTGATGGCGCGCTACGACGTCTTCGCGGGTAGCATCGAAGGCGGCTATCTCCTCGACGTCCAGGCCGATCTGCTCGACCATTTCAAGACCCGGGTGGTCGTCCCGCTGCTGCCGGTTGCGATGGCGCCATCACCAATGCGAAGGCTCCATCCCGTTTTCGAGATCAATGGTCGGAAATTGGTCATGACCACCCATTTGATCGCCACGGTTGCGGCGACGGAACTGGGCGAGAGCCGACTGAATCTGACCAGGCATCACGAAGACATCGTGAGCGCGCTCGACATGCTGTTCCAGGGCTTCTGAGCCAAGGAGGCGTTGTCGGCCTCACCCCGCCGTCTTTGTCTGCCAGGCCTTCAGCGCCTCGTCGAACACCTTCTCGCCGGGAATTCCCTTTTCCATGGTGAGCAGCGCCCGCCGCCCGGTCTTGTAGACGACCGGCACGTCAATCCAGTCCTGACCTCTGAGCAAGGTCAGATTGGCGTCTTCATCCGCCTTGGTGTCGTTGAGCGCAACCAGGAAGAAGCCATCGGCGATCTTGGCCGGGATGCCGATCAGCGGGCTGCCGGCATCCTGCTCGGAGCCCTTCATGGCGACACGCAAGATGTTGTCGACACCGCCGCCCTCGAAGCCATTAGGCGTCAGGAAGATCATCTCGATGATGTGGCTGGCCGGCAGAGTCTGGTCGGTGTTGCGACGGATCGTCATGCGCAACTGGATATCCTTGCCTGGAATGGTCGCCTCGGCACGGATCGCCGGCTCGGGCGGCAGGTCGCCGCCGGGCGATTCCTGCACCAGCGACCAGACGATGTTGCCGGGCTCGGCCGAGCCTTGAGCGGTGCTGGTGCGCTCCTCGTAGAAGATCGCCTTCTGGCCGACGGCCAACGCGGCTTGCGGCGGAACTGCCGTCGGTGCCGCTGCCGTCGCGGGCGGTGGGGCGGCCGTTGCAGGGGCTGGCGGAGCAGCTGCAGCATCGGGCGGCGTTGCGGGCGTTGGCGCAGCCGACCCATTGACTGCTGGAGCATTGGCCGTGGCTTGCGTGTCGGCGGGTGCCGCCGGTGCCGGCGCGGCGGGTGCCGGGGTGGTCGGCGCTTGAGCGGCCGATGGCGGCGTGGTCAGTGCGGCGACGGATTCGCCTTCGCCGATGCCCGCCTGCCCGGCCGCGGGGCCGGGATCGACTTCGTGGCCCTCGGGCGTAAGGCGCTGCGTAAACTTCGCGCCCTCGCCGGCCTCCGTCGGAGGCGCGGCGGCCGGTACGGCCGCATCGGCCACCGGCTTGGCCGGGGCTGGTTTTACCAGCGGTTCGGTGGCGACGGCTTTGGTCTCGTCGAGGCCGAGCATGCTGCCGAACGCATCCTTGTTCAGCCAGATGCCATAACCGCCACCGGCAATGACCAGCAGGGCAATGGCGGCGGCGATCACGCCGCCATAGCTGCGCCTGCGCTCGGCAGGATGGAGTCGCTGGAACCTGTCCTCCGCGGGGCCGCCGTCGTTGGAAAAGTCGTCGCCCCGAAAAACGCTGTCTTGGTCATCGGCCGTCGGAAGATCCATATCGGACGGCGGCGGACCAGCGCGCTCTTGAGGAAGAGCGACGGGCTGCGGCTTTTGCCAGTTCGGCACCGCCTTGGCGGGCGTGGACTGCCATGCCGGCCCAGTCTGGGCCGGCCCGGTCTTTGCTGGCCTGGTCGTTGCTGGCTCGGTCTTTGCCGGCTGCCGGACATGGCTGGGCTGGTTCTTGTTGCGGTCGATGGAGGAGAAGATGTCCTCCAGTTCCGCCAGCGGATCGGATGCCGGTGCCGGTTTAGCATATTCTCGCTCAACGCTTGCGATGGCGTCTTCGAGTGCGCGCTTCTGCCTGGCGACATCCGACGGCGCAAACGGCGGATCGCGTTCGGCAATTTTCTTCGCGATCATCGAACGCGCCATGTCATAAACCTTGGCGCGCACTTCCGCCGACGGCCTATCAAGCTTGTCTAGGGTCTTTTTCAGGGCACCAACAAAATCTACCATGCTTCAGTCGACCTGCATTTGTTTCTGGGCCGGCCCCCGCAAATCAGCCGCAATGCCCGGAAAGGCTGAGAAACTAGTCTTGAAACGGATCGGTCACAAGTATCGTGTCATCCCGTTCAGGGCTGGTGGAAAGGAGTGCGACCGGCGCGCCGATCAGCTCTTCGATGTGGCGGACGTACTTCACCGCCTGGGCCGGCAGATCGTTCCAGCTGCGCGCGCCGGCGGTGGTGCCTTTCCACCCTTCCAGCGTCTCGTAGACCGGTTCGACGCGGGCCTGCGCACCTTGGCTGGCCGGCAGGTAATCTATCGCCTCGCCGTCGAGTCGGTAGCCGGTACAGACCTTGATCTCGTCCAGCCCATCGAGCACATCGAGCTTGGTCAGCGCAATGCCCTTGATGCCGTTGACGGCGACAGCCTGGCGGACCAGCACGGCATCGAACCAGCCGCAGCGGCGCTTGCGACCGGTGACGACGCCGAATTCATGGCCACGCGTGCCCAGGAACTCGCCGATCTCGTTCTTCTGCTCGGTCGGAAACGGGCCTTCGCCAACACGCGTGGTATAGGCCTTGGTGATGCCGAGCACATAGCCGATGGCGCCCGGGCCGACACCGGACCCGGCAGCGGCCTGGCCGGCAACGGTATTTGACGAGGTGACGAACGGATAGGTACCATGATCGATGTCGAGCAACGTGCCTTGCGCGCCCTCGAACAGGATGCGCTCGCCGGCGCGGCGCTTGTCGTCGAGGATTTTCCAGACGCGGTCCATATAGGGCAGGATCTCGTCAGCGACGGAAATCAGCTCGCTCATGATCGCCTCATGCGTGACTTCGCCATGGCCAAGCCCGCGCCGCAGCGCATTGTGGTGCGTCAGCAGCCTGTCGACCTTCAAGGGTAGCGTTTCCAAATCCGCCAAATCCATCACCCTGACCGCGCGCCGGCCCACCTTGTCTTCGTAGGCGGGACCGATACCGCGGCGGGTCGTGCCGATCTTCGTTCCGGAATTGGACGCGGCGTCCTCGCGGAATCCGTCCAGCTCCCGGTGCAAGGACAGGATAAGCGCGGTGTTTTCGGCTATTTTCAGGCGGTCTGGCGTCACCTCGACGCCCTGCCCCTTCAATTTCGCAACCTCCGCTACGAAAGCGTGCGGATCGAAGACGACGCCATTGCCGATGATGGACAGCTTGCCTTGCCGCACCACGCCGGACGGCAGCAGCGACAGCTTGTAGATCTTGCCGTCGACGACCAGCGTGTGGCCGGCATTGTGGCCGCCTTGGAAGCGCACGACAACGTCGGCGCGCTCCGACAGCCAGTCTACGATCTTGCCTTTGCCCTCATCGCCCCATTGCGAGCCGACGACCACCACATTGGCCATATTTCTTTTCCCTTGAGACGCCGCACGAGCAGCTTGAAAACAGTTCGAAACGACAGGCCTCTATCGCATCGGCCCCCCAAAATCGGAATCGATTTTCGGAAAAGCACGACGCGAGGATTAGAGCCTTCCGACGCGTACTTGTAGCGTCCAATCGCACGCACGTCGCTCTATAGCGTCAAGACCCGGCGAGCGCGACCACTCTTTGCCACCCAAAACGCTCCGAGGCACAACAATTTTCGCCTTTGACATCATTTACTTGGGTTGGCGGTCGCAATAGGCCCACACCGACGTCAAATTCCCTCTGCTTGGCCGGAATGTCACGATGCATCGAGCCGCCTACCTTTTCCTGCTGTTCACCACCTTGCTGTGGGGCGGCAACTCCGTGGCCGGCAAGCTGGCCGTCGACCACATTTCACCGATGACGCTGGTCTTCCTGCGCTGGATTCTGGCCGTTCTGATCCTGCTGCCGATCGGCTGGCGAACGCTGCATCAGGACTGGCCAGTGGTGCGTCGGCACTGGTTGCTGCTTGGCGGGCTCGGCGCTTGCGGCTTCGCCTTTTTCAATGCGATCTTCTACACGGCGCTCAACTACACGACGGCGATCAACGTCTCGATCGAGCAGGCGGCGATACCGATCGTGATCATCATCGCCAATTTCGTGCTGTTTCGCCTGCGGGTGAACCGGGTGCAGATCGCTGGCGTCGTGCTGACCATCATCGGCGTCGCAGTGACGGCGAGCCATGGCGACCTGCGCCAGCTTCTCAAGCTGGATCTCAACTTCGGCGACGCGATCATGCTGGTCGCCGTGCTTTGCTACTCCTTCTATTCGGTGGGGTTGCGGCTGAAGCCGGTCATCCGCTGGCAGAGCCTGATGCTGGCGCTGTCGGTTGCCGCACTCATCACATCGCTGCCTTTCTTCCTGTGGGAGATTGCCGCCGGCAAGGTCATCGTCCCCGACGCCCGCGGCTGGGCTGTCGCGTTCTATACCGCCATCGGTGCTTCGGTCATCTCGCAGATCTTCTATATCAGGGGCAACGAGCTGATCGGCGCCAACCGGGCCGGCCTGTTCATCAATCTGGTGCCGATCTTCGGTACGCTGCTGTCGGTGCTGATTGTCGGTGAGACATTCCAGCTTTATCAGGCGCTGGCTCTCGCACTGGTGCTGGGCGGCATCAGCCTCGCCGAATACAGCGGACGGAAGATGGCGGTATCCGCTGCTGAATGAAGTCGCTTGCCGCGACGGTTCACTGCGGTCCGTCAACGACCATGGAAGCGCCCCGCGTGCTGCTGCACACGGGGCGATCGAATTTCAGGCCGCGCCGACGTCGAAATGCAGCCGCTTGGCCGAGTCGATCGATTTGTGCGAGCGCACCTGCGCCAACACGTCTTCCGGGAACGGCGCATCGAGATAGAGCAAGGCAATGGCATCGCCGCCCGGCCGGTTGCGGCCGAGCTGGAAATTGGCGATGTTGACGCCGTTCTCGCCGCACACCGTGCCGAGCAGGCCGATGATGCCGGGCGCGTCGGCATTGGTCGTGTAGAGCATGTGCTGACCGACCTCGGCGTCGAGATTGATGCCCTTGATCTGGATGAAGCGCGGCTTGCCGTCCGAAAAACAGGTGCCGGCGATCGAGCGCGTCCTGTGCTCGGTCTTGACCGTTAGCTTGATATAGCCGTCGAACACGCCCGACTTGTCGCGCTTGACCTCGGCGACGATGATGCCGCGCTCCTTCACCATGATCGGCGCCGACACCATGTTGACGTCGGCGACCTGCGGCCGGATCAGCCCGGCAAGAGTAGCGCTGATCAGCGCCCGCGTATTCATCGTCGCGGTCGAGCCGTCGAACAGGATCTCGACCTCCTTGATCGGATCCTCGGTGACCTGTCCGACAAAGGCGCCGAGCACTTCGGCGAGCTTGACGAAAGGTTTCAGCCGCGGCGCTTCCTCGGCGGTGATCGACGGCATGTTGATGGCATTGGAGACAGCGCCTTTGATCAGATAGTCCGACATCTGCTCGGCGACCTGCAGCGCGACGTTCTCCTGCGCCTCCATCGTCGAGGCACCGAGATGCGGCGTCGCCACCACATTCTCCATGCCGAACAGCGCGTTGTTCTCCGCCGGTTCGACCTCGAACACGTCGATGCCGGCGCCGGCCACCTTGCCGCTCTTCAAGGCCGCGATCAGGTCGGCCTCGACGATCAGCCCGCCACGGGCGCAGTTGATGATACGCACGCCGGTCTTCATCTTGGCGATCGCCGCGGCGTCGATGATGTTGCGCGTCTTGTCGGTAAGCGGTGTGTGCAGCGTGATGAAGTCGGCACGGGCGAACAGCTCGTCGAGCTCGACCTTTTCGACACCGAGTTCCTCGGCGCGGCTGTCCGACAGGAACGGGTCGAAGGCGACGACGTGCATCTTCAGGCCGACGCCGCGCGTAGCGACGATCGAGCCGATATTGCCGCAACCGATGATGCCGAGCGTCTTGCCGGTGATCTCGACGCCCATGAAGCGGTTCTTTTCCCATTTGCCGGCATGGGTCGAGGCGTTGGCCTCCGGTATCTGGCGGGCCAGCGCGAAGATCATGGCGACGGCATGCTCGGCGGTGGTGATCGAATTGCCGAAAGGCGTGTTCATCACGATGATGCCCTTGCGACTCGCCGCCGGGATGTCGACATTGTCGACGCCGATGCCGGCGCGGCCCACGACCTTCAGCCTGGTCGCGGCGTTGATCAGCTTCTCCGTCACCTTTGTCGCCGAGCGGATGGCCAGCCCATCATACTGGCCGATCACTTCGAGCAGTTTTTCCTTGTCCTTGCCGAGATCCGGCAAATAGTCGACCTCGATGCCGCGATCCCTGAAGATCTGCACGGCGGTGGTGGAAAGTTTGTCTGAGACGAGAACGCGGGGCATTGGCTTGGTCCTTTGCGATTGGCGTCCCTCCCCCTTGAGGGGAGGGTCGGCGCGAAGCGCCGGGGTGGGTCATTGCGGCCGGATGCGGCCAAATCTTTTTTTCTTTCTGGATGGCGGATCGGTGAGCGGTTGGAGGCGACCCCACCCGGCCCTTTGGGCCACCCTCTCTTCGAGGGAGAGGGAGTTAGGCGGCTGCCTTCAGCGACGCCTTTTGTGCGGCAAAAGCCCAGTCGAGCCAGGGCAGCAGCGCTTCGAGATCGGAGGTCTCGACTGTCGCGCCGCACCAGATGCGCAGGCCGGGCGGTGCATCGCGGTAGGCGCCGATGTCGTAGGCAACGCCTTCCTTGTCGAGCGCCGAGACGATTGCCTTGGCGAACGCAGCCTGTCCATCGGCGTTGAGTGCAGCGACATCCGGATCGGTGAATGAAAGGCAGACCGATGTGTTCGAACGCGTCGCCGGGTCGACGGCAAGATGGCCGAGCCAGGAAGATTTCCGGACAAAGCGATCGAGAACAGCGGCGTTGGCATCCGCTCTGGTGACCAGCGCGTCGAGGCCGCCGATCGACTGCGCCCAACGCAGCGCGTCGAGATAGTCCTCGACGCACAGCATTGACGGCGTGTTGATGGTCTCGCCCTTGAAGATGCCTTCGATCAGCTTGCCGCCCGAGGTGAGACGGAAGATCTTCGGCAGTGGCCAGGCCGGTTTGTAGCTTTCCAGCCGTTCGACGGCGCGCGGGCTGAGGATCAGCATACCGTGCGCGCCTTCACCGCCCAGGACCTTCTGCCAGGAGAAGGTGACGACGTCGAGTTTCTGAAAATCGAGCTTTTGCGCAAAGGCCGCCGAAGTGGCGTCGCAGATGGTCAGGCCCTTGCGGGTGGCCGGGATGAAATCGCCGTTCGGCACGCGCACGCCCGACGTCGTGCCGTTCCAGGTGAAGACCACGTCGCGGTCGAAATCTATTTTGGTCAGGTCGGGCAGCGCGCGGTAGTCCGCCTCTAACCTGCGCACATCGGCGAGCCTCAGTTGCTTGACCACATCGGTGACCCAGCCGGAGCCGAAGCTCTCCCAGGCGACCATGTCGACGCCGCGTTCGCCGAGCAGCGACCACAACGCCATTTCGACCGCGCCGGTATCCGAGGCCGGCACGATGCCGATGCGGTAATCCGCCGGAACCTGGAGGATTTCCCGGGTCAGCTCGATCGCTTGTTCAAGCTTGGTCTTGCCGATCTTGGCGCGGTGCGAGCGCCCGAGCGCGGCATTTTTGAGCGCCTCGACCGACCAGCCGGGGCGTTTTGCACAGGGACCTGAGGAAAAATTGGGATTTGCCGGACGGAATTCGGGCTTCGTATGCGTCGTCATCGTGGTCTATCCTTCCAGATAGTGGCCCCTCGTTGGGGAGGGGTGGCCCACGGACGGCGATATGCGTTCAGGCTTTCGGCGTCAAGGGGAAAGTTTTTGTCGCTGTCGGGATACCGGCTGCCTTTGGAAAAAAAGTGCCACAACGCAAACGGCGGGCCAAAGACCCGCCATTGTTCACGCCTCAGCTTCGATCGAGCCTACCAGAGGTCGTATCGCAGTCCGACTTTGACCTGGTGATTATTGATCCCTTTGCGGATCGGATAAGAAGTCAGGCTTTCGGCCGTCACATATTCGGCGTCGGGTGCGGAGAAATACTGATACCCCACATCGACTGAGACATTCTTGGACACTTGGTAGGCAAGGCCGGCATTCAGCGTGTAGGCGAAGGAGTATTGGGTCTTGTTGTCACGCAGGACGAAATCGTCGGTGGGGTCGGCGTTGGCGGTGAAGTAGCTCGCCGACAGGCGGCGCTTGCTCTGGAGGATACCGACACCAGCGCCGAGATAAGGCGTGATTCCGACATAGGTGCCAAGGTCGACATAGCCATTGAGTATGCCTGAGAAGGCATAGTTCTTCAGGGTCGCCGATGCCACGGTCGTTCCGTTGTTATAGCCGACCTCGATCTTGTTGCCGGGCAGATAGCCGGCATTGAGATCGGCGCGCAAATAGTCGTTGAAATGGTAGCCGAAGCCAATGCTGGCGAAGATGGGATCTTCCTTTTCGTCGAAGCTCGCGGGCGTGAAGGCGAAATCCTCATCCCTGAAGCTCTTCTGCACCAGATAGGAGACATCGCCGCGCAGATACCATCCCGAGCCAACCTCGACCGGTACATAATCGGGCGCCTGGTCGACATAGACCGGCGGTTCGTAATCGGCACCAAGCGCCGGCGTCAGCGGCAACACGACGACTGCTGCTAGCGCCAGTGCTACAGGCGATTTGGATGTCATGGTCCTCGGCTCCCGAACTTGGCGCATTCGCAATCGCGCGCCGTTTCAGACAGCATTGTTAACCATAGTGGTTAAGTGCGGGTTAAGGATAACAAGGCGTTAGCAATTGATTTGATCCGCTTTCGCTTCTCAAGTTGGGCGGTGTTCCAGAGCGCCGCAGCATCTTAGGCAGCCAAAACGAAACCGCCCGGCATCAGCCGGGCGGTCGACGAATTCCTGGATTTCAGAAACAACTACTTGGTGTAGACGGGCTCGGGTTCTGGAACGTAGGGCTCCGGCGGCGCGCAGTCCGACCTGCCGAACTGGTAGCGCAGGCCGCCACGCACTTCGTGCACGTTGATGCCGCGGTCATAGCCTGGGCCGACATTGGGGAGGGAGGCATAGTCGAACATCTTACCGCCATTGATGTGGCTGAAGCGGTAGCCGACATCGAGTTTGACGCGGTCGGTCAGGCAGTAGGATGCGCCCGCCATGGCAGCATAGGCAAAACGCCAGCCCTTGCCACCGCTATGATCAAATGAACCGTCGCTATCCACGTTGTGCAGTTCATCCCACTTGACCCAGGCACCGCCGATGCCGGCGCCGACATAAGGCGTGATCCCATGCCAGGTGCCGATGTCGACATAGGCGTTAGCCAAGAGCAGCAGCGCCGAATAGGACGAGGTATCGACGGACGTGCAAGGCGTTTGCTGCGGGCCGCAGAAGCCGTTGGTCGAGCCGCGAAATTTGGACTTGCTCATCCAGTCCAAGGTGAGATCGGTGCGGAAATGCTCGTCGATCTGGTAACCAACACCGCCGCCGGCCGAGAAGGCGCCGTCCAGCTTGCCTGTATCGAACTTGCCGGGATTCTGGGGCGCTACACCGTAGGTGATGTAGTCACCACCGCGAAACTTCGACCAGTGATAGTCGATGTCGCCACGGATATACCAGCCGCCGAATTCGGCCGGCTGCTCGTAGGCAACCGGTGGTGGCGCCTCCTCGACTACGGGCGGCTCGACGAAATCGGCGGCGAATGCCGGCCCGGCGCCGGCAAACAGCGCGGCCAGGAGGGCCATTCTTGCTGTGTTGAACATGCTTATCACTCCTGAGAACCCTCGAACGGCGAACGCGCCCGAAACGTGATTGACCTCAGTTGTGGATAATGAATCGGAAAGGTTAAAAGGCGTTTAACCGTATTGATTAACCACGAATCTCTAAAAGTCGAGCAATCTGGCGGCCGTTGCTGCAGGCGGAATTGGCGACTCAATAAAAAGCCCGCCGGCAAGGCGGGCTTTGAACCGATGTTGGAGGGAGATCAGGCGGCGCTGCGCGTTTCCGAAATGACCTCGACGATGTCGTTGACGACGGACTCGACAAGTTGTGGGTCGTCGCCTTCCGCCATGACGCGAATGAGCGGCTCCGTGCCGGATGGCCGGATGACCAGGCGCCCGGCCTTACCGAGGCGATTGCGCGCATCTTCGATCGCTGCCTTGACCGGCGCCTCCTCGAGCGGCTTGCCGCCGGAAATATGCACATTCTTCAACAGCTGCGGCACCGGCTCGAACTTCTTCGACAGTTCGCTCACCGGCCGGTTCTGCCGCTTGATGCAGGCGAGCACCTGCAGCGCCGAGACAAGGCCGTCGCCGGTGGTCGAAAAGTCGGACAGCACGATGTGACCCGACTGTTCGCCGCCGACATTGAGCCCATGGGCACGCATGTGCTCGACGACATAGCGGTCGCCGACCTTGGTGCGATGCAACTGCAGGTTCATGTCGCCGAGGAAGCGTTCGAGGCCGAGATTGGACATTACCGTCGAGACGACACCGCCGCCGGCCAGCCGCCCGCTCTGGTGCCAGGACTCGGCAATCAGCGCCATGATCTGGTCGCCATCGACGATCGCGCCGTTCTCGTCGACGATGACGACGCGGTCGGCATCGCCGTCGAGCGCGATGCCGATATCGGCGCGCACCTCGTGCACCTTCTTTTGCAGGCCGGCCGGATGAGTCGAGCCGCATTCCTTGTTAATGTTGAAGCCGTTCGGCTCGACATTGATGGCGACGACCTCGGCGCCGAGTTCCCACAGCGCGTCGGGCGCCACCTTGTAGGCGGCGCCATTGGCGCAATCCACGACGATGCGCAGGCCCGACAGCGACATTGAGCGCGGCAGCGTGCGCTTGGCGAATTCGATATAGCGGTCATGCACGCCGTCCACGCGTTTGGCGCGGCCGAGCCCATCGGAATCGGCGAGCGCCAATTCGATATCCTTGTCGAGCATCCCCTCGATACGCTCCTCGATCTCATCGGACAGCTTGTAGCCATCGGGCCCGAACAGCTTGATGCCGTTGTCGTAATAGGGGTTGTGCGAGGCAGAAATCATCACCCCGATATCGGCGCGCAGCGAGCGCACCAGCATGGCAACAGCGGGCGTCGGGATAGGGCCGAGCAGGAAGACATCCATGCCGGCGGCGCACAGGCCGGATACCATCGCGTTCTCGATCATGTAGCCGGAAAGCCTGGTATCCTTGCCGAGCACGACGCGGTGGCGGTGGCTGCCGCGCTGGAAAGAGAGGCCGGCGGCCATGCCGACCCGCATGGCGACCTCCGCCGTCATTGGAAACTTGTTGGCTCGCCCACGAATGCCGTCCGTACCGAAATAATGTCCTGCCATGTTCGCCAGCTTCCCGATGGTTCTTTCCGAGCATCTCATGCCATAAAATGGCCCAAGCCCCGTCATCACATTGTATGATTATGGACGACCAATCCTTAGAAAATTGTTGTTTTGTGTGTTTTGCGTCACGCTAGTGTGTTGATTTTCAAGTTCCGAGCCCTTGCTGCGGCAGCAGCATCAGAAACGTCAACTCAAACCTCATCTGGATCCTTTGGTCTGTGGCAGTGTGGCCTTGAACCCGAGTCCGCATCGTGCGGCTCCAGACAGCGGTAGGCTCAGGTCCTCCGCACCCGCCGATTTGACTGGCCGTCATGTGACGCAGTGGCCTCGCTGGGAACCAGCCATATGCGCGCTCTCCGTGCAATGCACCCGGACGAACTTGGCTCGGAGACGGTCCCGGCAACGAATTCATCACCTTAAAGAAAAGAATGCACTTCTAAATTTGTCTCTACGCTACTTAGCATCTGGCGCAACCAGCCGTTGAGCGCTATTGCTGCACTGGGACATATCATGAACTGCCATAGGGAGAAAACGCATGCTCATCCACCGACTTGCCACTTTGACGGGTCTTGCCGTCGCGATCTTGTTCCTGGCGGCGCCTGCCAATGCGCTGACCATGGCCGAGTGCAGCACCAAGTATAACGCGGCGAAGGATGCGGGAACGCTTGGCGGGCAGAACTGGAACCAGTTCCGCAAGGCGCAATGCGGCACCGATGCCACCGCCGCTACGACCGACACCGCCCCGGCCAAGGCCACTGACACCACCAAGGCAGCCGCCGGCGACGATGCGGCACCGGGCCTGACGGCGAAGGAGTGCAGCACCAAGTACCAGGCGGCAAAAGCCGCCGGCACGCTGAACGGCATGAAGTGGAACGATTTCCGCAAGACCCAGTGCGCCGCCGACGCGACGGCAGCCGCACAACCCGCCACCACGACCAAGGCTGCGGCAGCCGCCGACGACGCTGCGCCGGGCCTGACGGCCAAGGAATGCAGCACCAAATACCAGGCCGCCAAGGCTGCCGGCACCCTCAACGGCATGAAATGGAACGACTTCCGCAAGAGTGAATGCGCCGCCGGCGCAACTGCAGCGGCACAGCCTGCCGCGGCACCTGCCGAGGCGGTGACAGCCGCCGCGACCGATTCCGGCAAAGGCCTCAGCATGGCTGATTGCAGCGCCAAATATCAGGCTGCCAAGGCCGGCAACACGCTGAACGGCATGAAGTGGAACGACTTCCGCAAGAGCCAATGCGGCGCCGGCGCAGCCGACGACGACACCCTGCCGGCTCCTGATGCCAAGTATACCGGCGATCCGCAGCCGCCGACCATCACCGCCCCCCAGGGCGTGAAATTCCCGACGGCGATCTCCAAGAAGTATGCAACCGAGACCCCGGCCAAGGGCCGCATGCACACCTGCCTCGACCTCTATTACGCGAACAAGGACGCCAACACGCTGGGCGGCCTCAGGTCGATCCAGAAGGGCGGCGGCTTCTACAGCCTCTGCAACGCCAAGCTGAAGAGCTGACCGGCGCCATCATCATCCGACGATAGGAACCCGCGAGCCGCAAGGTTCGCGGGCTTTTTTGTTATTGCCGAACAAGTGAGAGGGCCTTCCGAGGTCGGACCAACTGTCAGGTCGCGTTCCTTCGCTCCCTCTGTCCGCCGCCGGAAGCAAAGAACCCGCCTCGGAGGGCGGGTCGTCGGCGCCGTTGAGCCCTTGGCGCCGGAAAGGCACGCAATTTGCCCAGGTCGGCGCCGAGTCTCCCTCCCCTTTATGGGGTTAGGGGTCATCGTAGAGCGAAAGCCTCGGCTTTCCACCTGCGATAGCCCTGCCCACAACTGCGGAGATCGGCAGCTTCAGCGCCTTCGAGAACATCAAAAGGAAAACGCCGCGGTTAGAGCCCGCGGCGTTTCGAAGTCGATCTGTCCTGGGCCCTAGCTTGACGGCTGGGGTTCCATGCCGCCTTCGGGCTCGGGGCCCTTCTTGCGGCGGCCGGACTTTGGTACGGCCGAGCCACGGCTCGGCGGCGTGTCGTCGCCGAGGTCACGGGCGGGCTTATTGCCGGCGATCAGCTGCTTGATCTCCTCGCCCGACAGCGTCTCGTATTCGAGCAGGCCTTGCGCCAGCGCGATCCATTCCTTCTTTTTCTTGGTCAGGATTGACCTTGCCGTCGAATAGGCCTCGTCGATCAGCCGGCGCACTTCGGCGTCGATGATCTGTGCCGTCTCTTCCGAGATGTTCTGCGTGCGCGCCACCGAATGGCCGAGGAACACCTCCTCCTGGTTGTCGCCATAGGCGACATGGCCGAGCTTGTCGGAGAAGCCCCAGCGCGTCACCATGGCGCGCGCCAGCTTGGTCGCCTGCTCGATATCGGAGGAGGCGCCCGAGGTGATGTTCTCCTTGCCGAACTTGAACTCCTCGGCGACACGGCCGCCCATCATGATGGCGAGGCGCGAGATCATGTATTTGTAGCTCATCGAATAGCGGTCGCCTTCCGGCAGCTGCATGACCATGCCGAGTGCCCGGCCGCGCGGAATGATGGTCGCCTTGTGCAACGGATCGGCCGACGGCACGTTGAGCGCCAGGATGGCGTGGCCGGCCTCGTGATAGGCGGTCAGCTCCTTCTCGGCCTGCGTCATCGCCGACGAGCGGCGCTCGGCGCCCATCATGATCTTGTCCTTGGCGTCCTCGAATTCGGCCATGGTGACGAGGCGCTTGTTGCGCCGCGCCGCCATCAGGGCGGACTCGTTGACCAGGTTCATCAGGTCGGCGCCGGAAAAGCCCGGCGTGCCGCGCGCGATCACCTTGAGGTCGACATTGGGCGCCAGCGGCACGTTGCGCACATGCACCTTCAGGATCTTCTCGCGGCCGACGATGTCGGGGTTCGGCACCACCACCTGGCGATCGAAGCGGCCCGGCCTGAGCAGCGCCGGATCGAGCACGTCGGGCCGGTTGGTGGCGGCGATCAGGATGATGCTTTCGTTGGATTCGAAGCCATCCATCTCGACCAGCAGCTGGTTCAGCGTCTGCTCGCGTTCGTCATTGCCGCCGCCGAGGCCGGCACCGCGATGGCGGCCGACCGCGTCGATTTCGTCGATGAAGATGATGCAAGGCGCATTCTTCTTGGCCTGGTCGAACATGTCGCGGACGCGGCTTGCGCCGACGCCGACGAACATCTCGACAAAGTCCGAGCCCGAAATGGTGAAGAACGGCACGTTGGCTTCACCGGCGACCGAGCGGGCGAGCAGCGTCTTGCCGGTTCCGGGAGGACCGACGAGCAGCACGCCGCGCGGGATCTTGCCGCCGAGCCGCTGGAATTTCTGCGGGTCGCGCAGGAACTCGACGATCTCTTCCAGATCCTGCTTGGCTTCGTCCACGCCGGCGACGTCCTGAAAGGTGACGCGGCCATGCGCTTCGGTCAAAAGCTTGGCCTTCGACTTGCCGAAGCCCATGGCACGGCCGGAACCGGACTGCATCTGGCGCATGAAGAATATCCAGACGCCGAGGATGAGGATCATCGGCAGCCAGGAGATCAGGGTGCCGAACAGCGAATTGGAGCCGTCGGATTCAGGACGCGCATTGATGGTGACGTTCTTGTCCTGCAGACGCGAAACCAGTGATGGGTCCCCAGGCGAATAGGTCTGGAAGCCGTTGGAGCTGTCCGTGTAATTGCCGGAGATACGGGCGCCGGCGATGGTCACCGACTTGATCCGTCCCGCCCCGACTTCCTGCAGGAACTGCGAATAGGGGACATCGCTCGAGGCCCCACGCGTCTGCGGCGTCTGGAAAAGATTGAAGAGAGCGATGAGCAGGACCGCTATGATCGCCCAGAGCGCGAGGTTGCGATAATTCGGATTCATCAATTGTCCCGTTGGCGCCGCTGGGCGGACACGCGTCGTGAGAGGAAACTTGGCCCTAACATAGGGAGAGCGTCTCCCCTTGCCAAGCATAACAGCAGGTCTCGGTTAAGCTTTCGCCCGTGGTAGGCCGGCACTGTGGCCGCCGAATGGCGAGGCTGGAACCGGCGCCGCGCCAAGCAAGGCGGCGACGGCATCGGCCGGCGCCAGATCGAAGGACGGCAGGAAACGGGCGAAGGGCGCGACTGCCGGATATGCGGCGACAGCCGCCGGCATCGGGCTTTCCCCGGGCAAACCCGGGCCTTCCCCAGGCAGACCAAGGCATTCGCCATCCCGCCATAACGCCGGCTCGGCGGCCAGGGCTGCGCGTACAAGGCTTGCCGGCGTGCCATGCCCGGCAATTGCCCGCTTTGCGGCAAGAGCCGCCCCGAGCGGGGCTACCAACAGCGGCGCGATCAACAATGCACTTGAACTGTCGCCCAATGTGATCCGTCTGCGGCCGTCCCAAAGGGCATTGTCGGAAACCTCGACAGCGGGCGGCAGATCGCGCAATTCGCGATGCAAAAAGATACCGGTACGCCGGGCATCGATCACGGTCCGCGACAATGTGGCACAAAGCGCCCCGGTGCGGAGCCGGCCGAAAAGGGCTCCGCTGCGGGCCTGGTCGGGAAGGAAGGCTGTGCCGCCGGTCGCCGCCAGCAGAATGCGCAGCGCATAAATAGCCGCCCCGCTGTCGCTTTCAGTCGCAAAATCCCGGTCGAGGCGGACGAGGCCGGCGGCTGGCCTGGAGGCCAAGCTGCGGATCAGCATGGCCGCGCGGCGTCCCAATTGCTCACGCTCGGCCGCCACCTTTCTGGCCAACGCTATCGCTTCGGCCACGCGAGGCGCACTATCGCGTTCGGCAAGTGCTGCGCGGACGCGCGGCCGCTCGAAAGCGGTGTCGGCATTGGTCGGATCTTCGATCCAGGCAACCTGTTCACGCCGCAGGAATTCGCGCAGTGCCCCACGCCTTACGCCGAGCAGTGGCCGCACGATCCAGTGCCGCCACTCGTAGAGGGTTGCCGGCGCCATGCCGGCAAGGCCCCGCCCTTCGTCGCGCGGCCTCTCCTCACCTGGCCCGTCGTCACGTGCTTGCCGCATCAGCACCGTCTCGGCCTGGTCGTCGGCGGTGTGGCCGGTCAGGATCAGGCCGATGTCTTCCGCGTCGGCGGCCTCGGCGAGCAGCCGGTATCGGGCTTCGCGCGCGGCGGCGGGCAGGCCGGTCGATGGTTTGTGCCCCGACCAGGCGAGGATGCGATGGGCAATGCCGCGCGCCGCGCACAGCCTGGCCACGGCTTGCGCTTCCGCTGCCGCTTGCGGCCGCAATTGGTGATCGATCGTCACCGCCAGCAATTTCGTTGCCGGGGCGTTACGGTCGAGATGGGCTTTGAGGAGGAGGAGGAGGGCGGTCGAGTCGCTGCCGCCGGACACGGCCGCAACAGCGCCGTTGGAAAAGTCGATCCGCGAAAAATCCGAAAGGTCAGGCCCGGTGTCGAGCGTCATGCATGTCGCCCAAGCGTGGGCCCGGTTTTGCGGCAGCGACACGCAACGGAAAAACTAGCACGCCGCGAGTGCCCTTTCCTGCTTGACCCGCTCCTTGAGCGCGCCGGAAATATCAGGGTAGCGCTTGCCGATCTCGCTGAAAGTGGCACAGGCCACGTCGCGCTGCTTCAGCCCGACCAGTGAAACGCCGAGCTTCAGCAGCATGTCGGGCGCCTTCTTGGCCTTGGGATAGTCCTTGCTGGCAGCGAGGAAAATCTCGGCCGCATCGCGGTATTTCTGCTGGCCGAGCAGCGATTCACCAAGCCAGTAATGCGCATCCGCCGCTTTGGCGTCCCGGGGAAAACGGGCGATGTGATCGCGGAAACCCTGTTCGGCGGTGCTGTAGTCGCCCGACAGGATGAACTGGTAAGAGTTGCGGTAAAGCTCCTCCGGGTCGTTGGTCGATGGGAGTGCCGCGACCACCGTGTCGTCGGATTTACCGGCCTTGTTGCCGGCCGCGCTGGCGCCGTTGGCTGGGGCCGTATTCTGCGACGGCGCGTTCGCCTGCGCATTGCCATCGGCTTCGACGACATTGCCGTTTTTGTCGACGGTGATGGTGCCGAACGTCTTAGGCGGCGCGCCGGGGATCAGCTTGCCGGGATCGCCGTTGGGCGATTCGATGATGACGTCTTCGACGCTTTTGCCGCCGTCTGCTGCCTTGCCCGCGTCGGCCGGAGCCTGCGTTGCCGGGACCTCCGCCACGTTACCGTCGCTGCTGGGCGCGGCCTCGGACTTCTTCTGTCCGGCCGGCTGCTGCGCGCCTTGCGGACCGCCTTCCAACTGCTGGAAACGGAATTCGTTGTCTTCCTGCTGCTTGCGGATCTGCTCCTGCATCTGCAGAACCTGGAAATTGAGTTCCTCGATCTTGCCGTTCATCTGCCGGAGCTGTTCCTCCAGCGCCGGAGTGCCGGTGCCATCCTGTTGTGCGAATTGAACCTGATCCGGCTTTTTCCTTTCGCCGAAAATGGCGGGCAGTTTGATCGTCGGCAGATGGAAGGAAAAACCGCTTTCCGATGACTGCTCGGTGGCGTTTGCCCCGATACCGTCAGCAAGTGCCGCGATACTTGATACGAGCAGCAGCGCAAGCGTGCCGCTCAAGACCGATCTGAAATGCATGTGCCTCTCGCCGTGAAACCATTGTTGCGCGCCTCTCACTCGAAGTAGACCAGCCAACTGGGGACTGGCCAGACGCTCTCGGCTCTTAACAGGACGTGAGACTTCGGCCAAATTTTGTTTGGAGCGAGCAGATACGAAAAAGGCGGCCCTGCGGCCGCCTTTCGCACTAAGTGTTGCATTTTTGCCGATCAGGAGCCGGCGCCGCTCAGGGTGGTCACGGCGCGGCGGTTCTGCGACCAGCAGGAGATGTCGTCGCAAACCGCGACCGGACGCTCCTTGCCGTAGGAAATGGTCTTCAGGCGCTGCGCCGAAACACCCTTGGC
The DNA here is from genome assembly GCF_040318565.1 of Mesorhizobium sp. M1142. NCBI lineage: Bacteria > Pseudomonadati > Pseudomonadota > Alphaproteobacteria > Hyphomicrobiales > Phyllobacteriaceae > Mesorhizobium > Mesorhizobium sp. M1142. Next base: position 143,261 of record NZ_JAMYMK010000003.1, on the reverse strand, counting down.
GACCAGGAAGTCGCGGGTGGCGGCAGCACGGCGGGCGCCGAGCGCCAGATTGTATTCGCGCGTGCCGCGCTCGTCGGCATGGCCTTCGATGACGATGGCATACTGCTTGTACTGGTTCAGCCACTGCGCCTGGCGCGACAGCGTCGTCTGCGCATCGGCGCGGATCGAGGAAGAATCGGTATCGAAGAAGATGCGGTCGCCGATATTGACGGTAAAGTCCTGGGCCGACCCGGGCGTTGCCGCGCCGGCGCCGTTGAGGCCGAGATCGGCGGCGCTGTTCGGCGTCTTCTTCGAGGCGCAACCGGTGATCGCGAGCATCGCGACAAGCGCGATCATGACCGGGTTTGTGGTAAGTGCTGCGATACGGCCCATGCCGCCTCTCCTTCGCAATTCGAGTGATTTCATTGATCGTCCAGTAACCACGTTTGGGTTAACCGACGCTCAAGAAACACGGTTAAAATTTGGTTTCGGCTGCCGTCCGCAACCGTTCTGCCGAGGGCTACTCAAGGGCGACAATGAGCGCGGACCGTAGGCGGAAATGCGGCCAAAACATGAAAAGAGGGAATTGAGGAGTTGAGGAATTGAGGAATTGAGGAAGAGATCACCTCAGCTTCTCTCTGAGATTGACCAGCATTCCATAGACGCGGGCATAGGATTGCAACCAATCGTCGCGTTGCGCCTGTGTGATGTACTCGAGGTCGAACGCATACGAAATCCAGGTCTCCACTTCACTGCACGATCCTATGGCCATCGAAGTGAACCGTGCGAATTCGGGCTTGGAGTGGGTCTGTTTGGCAAAGCCTTCGGCCAAATTGGCGCAGATCGCCTTGCTGGAACGACGTAGTTGATCGGCGAGCGCGTATTGCTCCATTTTCGGAAAGGCAAGCGTGGCTCTGTGTACCCCAAGGGAAACCGCATAGGCACGCTTATAGACTTCTAAATCCCTCGCGTGCTCGATGTGACCTCTGCCTTCTCCATTCTTCAGTTCTTCAACTCTTCAGTTCTTCAACTCGTCAGTTCGTCAGTTCTTCAATTCCTCAATTCCTCTTCCCGCCTATTCCAGCAGCGGCGACCAGGCCGGATCCGAGGCGAAGTTCGCCGTCGGGATCGGCTGTTCGTTGCGGCCGGTGAGATCGACCGAAACAAGTTTTGGTCCGCCATTGGAATCACGGAAGAACATCAGCACCCGGCCGTTGGGTGCCCAGGTCGGCCCTTCCTGCTGAAAGCCGGTAGACAGGATGCGCTCACCCGAACCGTCGGTGCGCATGACGCCGATCTGGAATTCGCCGCCGGTCTGCTTGGTGAAGGCGATGAGATCGCCGCGCGGCGACCATACCGGCGTCGAATAGACGCCGTCGCCGAACGAGATGCGGGTCTGGCCCGAGCCGTCGGCGCCCATCACATAGATCTGCGCGCGGCCGCCGCGATCCGAGGTGAACACCACCTTGCTGCCGTCAGGCGAGTAGGACGGTGAGGTGTCGATGGCGGTCGAGTTGGTAAGCCTGGTCGTCGAGCGGCTTCTCAGGTCCATGGCGAAGATGTTGGAATTGCCGTCATCGCGCAGCAGGCTCATGATCACCTTCTGGCCGTCGGGCGAAAAGCGCGGCGCAAACGTCATGCCGGGGAAATTGCCGACCAGCTCGCGCTGCCCCGTCTCGATCTGCAGCAGGTACACCCGCGGCTGACCGCTTTCATAGGACATGTAGGTGATTTCCTGCCGGTTCGGCGAGAAGCGCGGCGTCAGCACGATCGATTTGCCGTTCGAGAGATAGCGGACGTTGGCCCCGTCCTGGTCCATGATGGCAAGCCGCTTCTTGCGCGCATTCTTGGCACCGGACTCGTCGATGAAGACAACGCGCGTGTCGAAATAGCCCTTCTCGCCGGTCAGCCGCTCGTAGATCGCATCGGCGATGATATGGGCGACGCGCCTGGTATTGGCGTCGTTGGCGAAGAACTGCTCGCCCGACATCTGCTGGCCGGCAAACGTGTCCCACAACCGGTACTGGGCGCGAATGCGGCCGTCAGCCTCCTTGCCGACACTGCCGGTGACCAGCGCCTGCGCATTGATCACCTTCCAGTCTTCGAAGCGCGGCGTGGCATCCGGGCTCGAGATCTTTTCAATGAAAGCGCTTTTGTCGATCGGCGCGAACAGGCCGGAGCGTTTCAGGTCGGCACTGACGATGCCGGAAATCTCGGCGCCGAGCGCATCGCCGCCCTGGAAGTCCGTGATGGCGATCGGCAACGGCTCGACATTGCCCTTATTGACGTTGAGCTCAACGAGCGCCCGCGCCGGCAGGGTGACGGCAACGGTCATACCCAGCGCCATCGCTGCGATCGTCAGGAGCGGCTTGAGGATGGATTTCATGTCTTCTCGCTTCTTTCGCTGATTCTGTGAGCGCCGGGCCTAAAGGCCGAGCATCTCCCTAGGGTCAAAAGTGACCCGAACGTCGGACCAGATGTCTTGCTTGCCCGCCGGAACCTGCAGGCCGGCCATGTCGCATTTCTGAACCGCGCGCACTGCACTTTCGTCAAACGGGCGGTTTCCGCTCGATTTTTCGACAGTAGGCCGGCCATCCAGCTTGCCGGAGGCGTCCAGGTTGAACTGGATCACAGCCACGAAATTCTCCGAACCCTCGAGCCCTACCGGCAGGGTCCAGCAATTACTAAGCTGGGCCTCCAATGCCCCCTGCTCCGATTTCGAAAGCTTCTGGCCCTGATCCTTGTCGCCGCCGAGCGATGCTTGCTGGGTCGAGCGCTTGGCGCCGCCGCCGGACGGCTTCCGCTTGTCGAGCAGAGCCGAAATCTCGTCGGCGTTGAACTGCTTGTCTTCAGATTTCGGCCTGGACGAGGCTTCCTTGACCGGCTTGTCGGCATCCTTGCGCTCGGGCGCCTTGGCGCTTTCGGCCTGGGCCGGCTGCGGCTTCGGCCGAGCCTCGGGTGCTGGCGCCGAGTCCGGAAGCTGCGCCTCCTCGGTCGGCGGTTGCTTGGCAATCGCCTCGGCGACGGCATCCGGCTTGACCTCGGGCTGCGGATCGATCGCGGCGGTCTTGTCCTGCGGTGGCGTGGGCGTCGGCTCCGTGGCCGGCGTCGGCTTGGGCTCGGTCTGCTTGACCGGCTCGGGCTTGACCTCTTCCTTCGGCTGCGGCACCGGCGCGACCTCCGTAGCGGGAATAGGCTTCGGCTCTTCCTTCGGCTTCGGCACGTCCTCGGGTTTGGGCTTTTCGACCGGCGTCGGCGCGGGTGGCGGAGCCGCCGTCATGTCGACTGGCTGGGGCTTGGGCTCAGGTGTCGGCGGCTTGTCGGTATCGACGCTGTTATCGCCGACTTTCTGGGCATCGGGAACGATGTCGGGACGCTGTGTCGGCAGCGGCGCCGGCTTGTCATGCATCACAGACTTCTTGTCGCCTTGCAGGACCTGTGCCGTCGCTTCCATCGGCACGATCTCGACCGACACCGATTCCGCATCGGACGCAGGCATCGCGGGCGGCGAGGACAAGGTGAACAGCCCGAAGGCAATCGCCACCGTATGCAAGATCACCGATGTGGTGAGGCCGGTCCTCATCTTGCGTCTACTGATCCTGTTCCTGCAGTGAAACCAGGCCGATATTCTTGTAGCCGGCAGCCGAGATGCGGGCCATCACCTTCATGGCCGTGCCGTAATCCGTCGCCTTGTCACCCCTGATGAAAATGCGCTCGTCATAGCCCGTCTTCGAGATCGCCTGCAGCTTCGCCACCAGCTCCTCGACAGGGATCTCGGTTTCCTGGAGGTAAATCTGACCGGCCGGGTTGATGGACACGGTTATAGGCTGCGTATCGGCGTTCATCGCCTTGGCCTGCGTATCCGGCAGGTCGATCGGCACGCCGACCGTCAGCAAGGGTGCTGCGACCATGAAGATGATCAGCAGCACCAGCATCACGTCGACCATCGGCGTGACGTTGATCTCCGATATCAAGGCGTGATGGCGGCCGCGCCGCCTGTGGCCGCGCCCGCCGCGTCCTCCGCCACCTGCGCTTACGGACATTCCCATGATCGTTCCTCAGGCCTTCTGCGCGACTTTTTCATCGATTTGGCGCGAGAGTATGGCGGAGAACTCATCCGCAAACCCTTCCATGCGCACCGCGATCTTGCTCGCGTCCGACGACAGCTTGTTGTAGGCGATGACGGCCGGGATGGCGGCGAGCAGGCCGATGGCTGTCGCCAGCAGCGCTTCGGCGATGCCGGGCGCGACCACCGACAGGCTGGTGTTCTTCGAGGCGGCGATCGCCTGGAACGAGGTCATGATGCCGATCACGGTGCCGAACAGGCCGATGAAGGGCGCCGCCGAGCCGGTGGTGGCGAGAAACCCGAGCCGCCCTTCCAGCTTTTCCATTTCGCGGGTCAACGCCAGATCCATCGCCTTGTCGATGCGGGTCTGCAGGCCGAGCGGCGATTTCGCGCCCTTCTCGAAGCTTTTCTTCCATTCGCGCATGGCGGCGACGAAGATCGCGCTCATGCCGGTCGTCTTGCGGTCGGCGAGCGTGCGGTAAAGCTCTTCCAGCGATTGTCCCGACCAGAACACCTGCTCGAAGCGGTTGAGCGCCAGCCGCATGCGGGCATAGGCGACGAGCTTGTCGACGATGATCGCCCAGGTCCAGATCGAGGCGCAGAGCAAGCCGATCATGACCAGCTTGACCACCCAACCGGCCTGCATGAACAAGGCCCAAATCGATAAATGCGCGCCCGGGTCGGCGAGAGCGATGTTTTCCATGTTACGTCCTTAAAGATTTTCCGGGCGTGGCTGGCGGCTGGCCCATGGGCATCCCTTGTGGTCCGTTCGCGTTAAGCTTGCGGAATAACCCCAAATGCACCGTTGGCGGCCTTTTCGGGGCAAATATTGGTGAAAGGAAGGCGCTTGGATTCTCCCAATCTTAACCAATCCCTTCATGGACCGTTATGGTTAAGGATGGGTTATGACGTACAGCGCGGCGCATTGCCGCGCCCCGACGAGCCGCCCGGCGATCCTCGCCTCGATCAGGAGTTCCGGATCGTCCGCCTCTGAGACCTTATTTGCGCGTTCTGGGCATGAAGGCTGCGATCCAGTCCTTGGGAAAGCGCCGCGGCCGCCCGTTCTCGCCGACAATCGCCGCTTCGACACGCGCCTCGACCAGCACTTGGCTGCCGCGCTTCAACTGTTGCGCCATGACGATGCGGGCGCCGGAAATCTCGTCGGTGCGCGTATCGATGGTCAGGATGTCGTCCATGCGGGCCGAACCGCGGAAGTCGATCTCCATGCGCCGCACCACCCAGACTATTCTCTCGCCATGCCTGCCGTCGGCAAGCTCGGTGTGGTGGACGCCGGCCAGCCGCAGATAGTCGGAACGGCCGCGCTCGAAGAATTCGAGATAGCGCGCGTGGTAGACGACGCCGGAAAAATCGGTGTCTGCATAATAGACCCGCGCCATCAATCGATGGCCGAATTCCGTCAGCGCTCCGGAAAGCCCGGCGGACAACGCCGATTCACCATGATCGTCCATTGCGCTGTCCTTTTGGTCCCGACGAGCATCTGTTTTGACACCACCTGTTTTGCGCATAGACCGGCGATGATCAAGACCTGGAGGGCTGGGCCGGGGAACTGGCAGCAGCAAAGCCATAAGTAGCGGAACTTAGGGCTCTTCCTGGAACAGGCTGATCTGCTGCTGCGCCAGGTCCTTCGGCGCGTCGAGGCCGAGATGCCGCCAGGCATTGGCCGCCAGCACGCGGCCGCGCGGGGTACGCATGATGAAGCCTTGCTGGATCAGAAAGGGTTCGATGATGTCCTCGATGGCATCGCGTGGCTCGGAAAGCCCGGCAGCGATGGTCTCGATGCCGACCGGCCCGCCGCCGAAATTCCGGGCGATCATCGACAGATAACGGCGGTCGAGCGCGTCGAGGCCGAGCCCGTCGACCTGCAGCCGCGTCAGCGCCTCGTCGGCGACTTTGCGGTCGACATGACCGTCGCCGGCAACGCTGGCGAAGTCGCGCACCCGGCGCAACAGCCGCCCGGCGATGCGCGGCGTGCCGCGCGCCCGCCGGGCGATCTCCAAGGCACCGTCGTCGCCGAGCGGCATGGCAAGGATGCGGGCGCCGCGCCGCACGATCTGCTCGAGTTCCTCGACCGAGTAAAAATTGAGCCGGACCGGAATGCCGAAACGGTCGCGCAGCGGGTTGGTCAACAGGCCGAGCCGGGTGGTGGCGGCGACTAGCGTGAAGCGAGCCAGGTCGATCTTGACCGAGCGCGCCGCCGGCCCCTCGCCGATGATCAGGTCGAGCTGGAAATCCTCCATCGCCGGATAGAGGATTTCCTCGACCGCCGGGTTGAGCCGGTGGATCTCGTCGATGAACAGCACGTCGCGGTCTTCGAGATTGGTGAGCAACGCCGCCAGATCGCCGGCCTTGGCGATGACCGGACCCGAGGTCGAGCGGAAATTGACGCCGAGCTCGCGCGCCATGATCTGCGCCAGCGTCGTCTTGCCGAGGCCGGGCGGGCCGACGAACAGCACATGGTCGAGCGCTTCGCTGCGGCCCTTGGCGGCCTCGATGAAGACTTTGAGATTGGCCCGCACCGCAGCCTGGCCGACGAAGTCGCCGAGCGTCTGCGGCCGCAAGGTCTGCTCGGCGTCCTCGCCGCGTCTGTCGGGAGCAATTAGGCGTGGCGAAAGGCTCATGCGAGCAGTTCCATACCGGGAATGGCCTTGGCAGCGCGCTGATCGAAGGTGACCGTGTGCGAGCAACCTAATTTTCGATTGTGTTCCGCAATCAACGCGTCGGCAAAGTCGACCTGCACTGAATTCGATCGCTCGAGCGCGATGACGATGGCATCGAAGTCTTCGAACTCCAGCGTCTTGATCTTGAGCAGCCTCTGGATTGCGGCCAATACTTGTTCCTTTGGCTGCCTGTAGCGCGAAGCCAACGACCAGCTGAATTCGACCAGCACCATCAAACTCACGAAGCCGGGCATTTTCACACTAAGGCCGCTGCCGAACGCAAGCGCCTTTGCCCGCTGCTCCGGATCATCATTGAGCACCATGCGAAGCAGAACGTTGGTATCGATGCCGATCGACGTCAAGCGGGACCCTCTTGTCCGTCATTTGATCTATCCCCGACAACATGCCGGCCGACTGCATCCCGCACAGCGGCGTCGATTTCCTCCAGCGTAGCGGGACCGCCAGGCGGATCTCCCAAGAATCCGGCGAGGTCGGCAAATCCGAGGTTGCGCGGCGTTCCGATCAGGTAACCATCCATGACCGTCCAGGCGATCGTATCGCCCGTCTTGAGCGACAAGGCGTCGCGGACGTCCTTTGGAATCGTGAGCTGTCCCTTGGAGGTCAGACTGGCATATGCGCCCATATTCTTACTCCTGGAGAAAATTCTTACCGATCACATAGTAGTTGGAATTTCACTTTCCAGCAACGTCTCACCGTGCGAGCTCCTTCAGCCCGAAGCGGATCAGCTTCGATGCGTCCGCCTCCTCACCTGCCGCCTTCAGCGCCGCTGCGACTGCATTGGCGGCGGTGTCGCGCGAATAGCCGAGATTGACCAGCGCCGAGACGGCGTCGGTGATCGGCGCCGAGGCAACGCCCTCACCGAGCTCCTGCTTCAGGCCGATGGTGCCGGAGGCAGTGCCTGCATAGGCCGGCGCCTTGTTCTTCAACTCGGTGACGATGCGCTCGGCGACCTTCTTGCCGACGCCGGGCGCACGGCTGACCATGGCGATATCGCGCAGCGCAATCGCATTGGCGAGATCGGCCGGCGCCAGCGTCGACAGGATGGCCAGTGCCACTTTAGCGCCGACGCCTTGCACATTGTTCATCAACAGCCGGAACCACTCGCGCTCCAGCACCGACTGGAACCCATAGAGCCGCAGCATGTCCTCGCGCACATAGGTCTCGATGAACAGCACCACCGCCTCGCCCGGCTGCGGCAATGCCGCCAGCGTACGCGCCGAGCAATAGGCGACGTAGCCGACGCCATGCACGTCGACGATGCAGAAATCCTCGTCGATCTCGTCCAGCGTGCCTTTTAGCTTGCCGATCATTTGAGCGTGCCGATCATGCCGGGTGGGTTTCCGGAGAGATGATGTCGAGGTCCGGGAAGTAGCTGCGATAGCGCGCAGCATCGCGCGTCAGCAGGCGATGCCCGGCGACAACTGCATGGGCGCCGATAAAGAAATCCGGCAAGGTTCGTTCGCGAATGCCGCCGGCGCGGCGATAGCGCGAGTGCATGACACCGGCAAGGAAGGCTGCTTCCCACGGCACGAATTCACGCTCGATCTTGAGCATGTCGGCTGCCTGGCGAAGGGCCTGCTCCGTTGCAATCAGCGGCGCGAGCTCGGACCAGACGATTGTGTTGATGACAAGCGCGCCGTCGCGCCGGCATGCGGTAATTGCCGACGCAGACCACATTCTCTCCCGTCCGGCAGGACCCCAAACGTCGACCAAGACATTTGTGTCAATCAATGTCGAGGTCTTCACGCGGGCCCCTCAGCCATTTCATATATTCGTCCGTCGTCATGCCCCCCAAATCCAGCGTACCGGCCATACGGCCGAGCATCTGGCTGAATCTGCGCGAGGCTTCCTCCTCCGACATGTTTTCGTTGACCGCCATAACACGAGCGCCGTCCTCGGTGGGAACGAACTCCACCTCCGAACCTGGGCCGATACCCAGATGATCCCGGATCTCCTTCGGGATGGTCACTTGCCCCTTGGTGGTAACGCGCATGGTAATACCTCGTCGGTATTACTTATTGCCGGCCTGAGAACAAGTCAAGAACAAACTTATCCGACCAGCGCCGCCAGCCTGTAGGCGATGCTCTGCCGGTGGTGTGCGTGACAGATGGCGATGGCCAGCGCATCGGCGGCGTCGTCGCTGTCGAAAGTCGCCTTCGGCATCAGCACCTTGACCATCATGTGGATCTGCTTCTTGTCGCCATGGCCGACTCCGATCACCGCCTTCTTGACGGCGTTTGGCGCGTATTCGGCAACGACAAGGCCGGCACGCGCCGGCACCAGCATGGCGATGCCGCGTGCCTGGCCGAGTTTGAGCGTCGCTGCGGCGTCCTTGTTGACGAAAGTTTGCTCGACCGCCGCCTCGTGCGGCATCGCGGCATGCAGGACCTCGGCGAGCCCATCATGCAATTGGCAAAGACGCATCGCCAGGGCGGCCTTGTCGTCGGACCGCACCGTGCCGGAAGCGACGAAGCGCAGCGAATTACCGAGGCTTTCGACGATGCCCCAACCGGTGCGCCTCAGCCCCGGATCGATGCCGATGATGCGAATCGCTTCCCCCATCCGCCAACTTTACCCCTGGTAGACAGCGATGCCAGCGAAATGTGAACAAACCAGAAACGAGGGGTGGCTACGTCGCGCAGGCTGTTTGAGATTCGCTCTGACGAGGCAGATGGCGTGATTTTCGAGAACCGAGGCGGCCTTAGGTGTCCGTCGGAGTAGAATTATCAAACGGTCCCTCAGCCGCGGGCGAAAGCCGTGTTGAGCAGCGTGATCTGGTCGGACACCGGATTGAGGCGACGGCTCGACGGCGGCACCTCGGTGAGGCCGCCATAGATCTCCTCGTCCATGCGGCGCACCAGCGCCTGCAGGCGCAGCGAGCGGTTGACGAGGTCGGTGAAATCGTTCGGCAATTCGGCCCAGCCGGGCGCCTCCTCATGCGCCGAGGCGGTGTCGAGACGCACCTTGGATTTTTCTGAGGCCACCTGATCGCGGGTCATCTCGCCGGAATTCGCCGCCCGTTGCAAAAGCAGCCACGAGGCGACCTGCATCAGCCTGGTGGTCAGCCGCATCGATTCGGCCGCATAAAGCGTCGCCGCCGGCCTCGACAGCTTCTTGGCCTCGGCGCGGCCCTTGCCGTCGAGATACTCGGCCGCCTGCTCGACCAGGCCCATGCCTTCCTGATAGAGCGGCTTGAAGGATTGGGAGAAAACCCGGCGCTCCGCCAGCTTGATGGTTTTCGCGCCAGCCTTCGAAGGCTCGTTCATTGCCACGCCCCTGCACTTGCCTCACAGCCGGCCGATTCGGCTCTTGGTCTGCCACATCCGGCAGCCTAAACGACTGAAGCTTGAAAATGCGCTTCGCTGCCAGCGAAGGCAAGCACATGTTTAACAAACGGTTAACGGCCGCATTTAGCCGCTAGACGCCCATGCCGGCGCACAAAAAAAGAGCCGCGGATAAGGCGGCTCTCAGGAGTTTAACAGGGAGGCGTCAAACAAAGTGGCTCCAACCACTCGGTAAGAATCCAGATCACTGGATGGACATAGTAAACGCCTGTAAAGCTTAACGAAGCCTTAACGCAGCGCATATTTTTCGATCAAGGGCCCGGCATCTGTGCCGTAACAGCACAGCTGACCGGCCAGGGCGGCGTTCACACCACTGGCTGGAAGCGGGGGCGACCCGCTTGCGCCATGGTTCTTCCAGATCGTGACCGACATACCGAAACAAAGCGGCACTGCCCGCGACATCGTTCCGAAACAGGCGACGCGCTAAACGCCGCGCTCCTCGCAACGAGGCGGAGCAAACCTTGCGCTCCGGCAATCATGAAAATCTCTCAAGGAGCGAACAATGGATTGGTACTCGGTCGTTAAATTTCTGCACATCGTCTCGGCGATCCTCTGGGTCGGCGGCGGCTTCACGCTGATGCTGCTTGCGGTACGCGCCGACCGTGCCGGAAACGTCGAAGGCATGCTGCAGGCGATGCGCGCCACCGGCGAGCTCGGCAACCGGTTCTTCGCGCCGATGTCGATGCTGACATTGCTCTTCGGCCTCATCATGTGCGGCTTCTGGGTCGGCTTTTCCGATCTGTGGGTGCTGATCGGCCTTGCCGGTTATGCGACGACCTTCTGCATCGGCATGTTCGTCTTCAAGCCGACTGCCGACCGCATGGCAGGCATGATCGCCAAGGATGGCGTGACGCCGGCAGTGCTTGCCCAGGGCCAGCGCGTCCTCAATGCCGCGCGCTTCGACTATTCGGTGATGCTGGTGATCATCGCAGACATGGTGCTGAAGCCGACGCTGCACGACATCACCATTCTGGGCTGCATGGCGTTCGTGCTAGCAACCGGCGTTGCCCTGGCGCTTGGCAGGACGCGGCCGCTGCTGCCGAGTGCCGCCTGAGGTTTAAGGAATCCGACGGCGGCCGACTGGGGCCGCCGTCTTACAGGAGGCCGGCGATGCCGTCCCACAGAAGCTTAACCGCGACGACCGCCACGGTCGCATAGGTGAAGGGATAGAACAACTCCGGCCGCATCCGCCGCACCAGCCAGGCGCCGGCGATTGTCGACAGCGGCGCCAGCGGCATCAGCACCGCCGACGCGGTCAAATTGGTGGTGTCGAACTGGCCGAGCGCGAAATAGGGGATGAGCTTCAGCGCATTGGTGACGGCGAAGAAGATCGCCGCGGTGCCCGACAGCACCTTCGGATCGAGCCTGATCGGCAGCGCATAGACCTGAAAAGGCGGGCCGCCGACATGGGCGACGAAGCTGGTGAACCCGGCAACGGTACCCCAGAGGCCGGCGGCGACGCGGTTGGGCTCCGCCGCGTGGCCGGCACCGTGGCGGAGTTGCAAATAGAGCCAGCGCAGCACGAAGATCAGGGCAACCGCGCCGACGATCAGCCTTACCATCTCTTCGGTGACCAAGGCCGCCGTCAGCCAGCCAAGGGCAATGCCGATCACGGCGCCCGGCATCATGTCGGCCAGCATCTTGCGGTCGAAGATGCCCCACCATGTCCACACCGAGACAATGTCCATCAGGCACAGAATTGGCAGAAGGATAGCGGCAGCCTGAACCGGCGGCATCGTCAGCGCCATCAATGGCACGCCGACAAAGCCGACGGCGCCGCCGAAGCCGCCTTTCGACAGGCCGACGAGGATGACGGCCGGAATGGCCGCGGCATAGAACCAGGGATCGACGAGCAGGCCTGACATGAGGGAAAGGAGGCTGGAGGGAAGTGATCTCTGGAATAGACCAGAAATGGCCAGACCGCGACCGCAAATATGTGGGCCACGCCACCGAAACCCGTCACATGTTTGGCATGTCGAGCGGCGGCGGGCGTCTCCGGATCGGCTGCGCCTTGATGATCGCGGTGCTGGTTTCGGCCTTGTCGGCGATGCGGTCGAGAATCCCATCGAGCTCGCCGATCGAGCGGACGAACAGCCGCGCAACGAAGCAGTCATCGCCCGTCACCTTGTCGCATTCGCCGAATTCGGGGATTTCCTCGATCAGCTTCTGGACGATGTGCAGCTTGCCCGGCAATGGCCGGACGCGAACGATCGCCTGCAAGGCGTAGCCGAGCGCCTGCGGATCGATGTCGATGGTGAACGCGCGGATGACGCCGCGATCCTCTAGCCGTCGAAGCCGCTCCGAAACGCTTGGCGACGACAACCCGACCTGCAGCGCCAGTTCCTTCAGCGAGGTCCGTGAATCTTTGACCAGGATATCGAGGAGCTTTCTATCGAGCTCGTCCAGCATTTTACAATTCCAGGAAAAGAGCGATGTTTACCTAATTTAATGAGGCTCGTCCTGCATATCACCGGCTACAAGTCATGGAAAGACCCGATCCGCTGTGGGATTATAAAATCTCAACAAAGGTTCGGGAGCATCCATGGACAACACGGTACGCGGCACGATCGAAATGACGGCGGCGATGGCGATCCTCGGCACGATCGGCTGGTTCGTCGTCCTTTCCGGCCAGCCCATCATGGACGTGGTGTTCTGGCGCTGTGCTTTCGGGGCGGTAACGCTGCTGATTATCTGCGCGGCGCTGGGACTGCTGCGCGGCAGGCTGTCGCTTCGCATTGTAGCCATCGCGGCTCTCGGCGGTGCTGCCATCGTTATCAACTGGCTGCTGCTGTTCAGCGCGTTTTCGCGTGCCTCGATCTCGATCGCCACGGCTGTCTACAACACGCAGCCCTTCATGCTGGTGGGTTTTGGCGCGCTCTTCTTCTCTGAACGGCTGACGATGACCAAGCTGACCTGGCTCGGCATTGCCTTCGCCGGCATGCTGCTGATCGTGCAGGCCGCGCCCGATGCAGGCGATCATGGTACGGATTACTTTGCCGGCATTGCGATGGCGCTGGCCGCGGCTTTCTTCTGGGCCGTTGCGGCTATCGTCACCAAGAAACTCAAAGGCACGCCGCCGCACCTGATCGCCTTGATCCAGGTCTGTGTCGGCGTCGTCATGCTGGCACCCTTCGCCAATCTCACCCACCTTCCCGCCGACGCGCGGAGCTGGGGCATGCTGGCGACGCTCGGCATCGTCCATACCGGCCTGATGTACATCCTCATGTACGGCGCCATCCAGAAGCTGCCGACGCATCTGCAGGGATCGCTGTCCTTCATCTATCCCGTCGTCGCCATCCTCGTCGACGTGGTCGCTTTCGGTCATCGTCTGCAGCCGGCGCAGATCGTCGGCGCCGCCGCCATCCTGGTCGCCGCCGCCGGCATGAACCTCGGCTGGTCGCTGTGGAAATCGAAAGTGCCAGCCTAGAGCCCGCAAGCGACCCCCTGCCGCCTGTTCAACTCCCGCACTTTGCTCTATGCCGCAATGCAACCATCTTCGCCCGGCATAGGCGATAACCGGGACCGAACACCAATGAATGACGCAACGCCGCCCAACCGCTGCCGTATCGTGCTGATCGCGCCGCCAAACGTGCCGGCCGAGCGCATCGCCGCGGCCTTCGACGGCGGTGACGTCGCCTCGCTTATCCTGCCGGAAAACGGTATGGACGAGGCCGCCTTCCAGGCCTTTGCCGAGCAGATCGTGCCGGTGGCGCAAGCGGCCGGCATTGCCGTCATCATTGCCGGCGACACCCGCATCGCCGGCCGCGTCCAGGCCGACGGCATTCATGTCGAGGTCGGCAAGGACGAGCTCGCCGAAACGATCGAACATTTCCAGGCCAGGATGATGGTCGGCACCGGCGGCGCCAAGACCCGCGATGATGCGCTGGAACTCGGCGAGCTCAGGCCTGATTACATCTTCTTCGGCCGCTTCGGTTACGACAACAAGCCGGAGCCGCACCCGCGCAACCTGTCGCTGGGGCAATGGTGGGCGGACGTGATCCAGATCCCTTGCATCGTCATGGCCGGATCCGATCTTGCCTCGGTGGAAGCGGTCGCCGCCACCGGTGCCGAATTCGTTGCGCTGTCCAGCGCCGTCTTCGCCGACGGCGCCGATCCGAAGACGGCGGTTGCCGCCGCCAACGCGCTGCTCGACGAAACCGCGCCGCGCTTCGAGGACTGACGTGCTCTCGCGGAAAATCCTTTTCAGCGCCTTTCTTGCAACGGCCGTGACGCAGGCGATAGCGGCGGAACCCGTTCCGCTACCGCAGCCCAGGCCGGATTCCAGCGAACCTGCCGATAAGCCGATCGCCGCACAATTGCCGCAGCCCGCCACGACCGCCCCGTTGCCGTCGGCCGATACCATCAACCCCGACCGCTTCGGCGCAAAGCCGTCCGACGCCGCCTACGGCGCCTTTCAGCGCGGGCTCTACAAGACGGCCTACAATCTTGCGCTGTCCCGTGCTCAAAACGGCGATCCGGCGGCACAGACGCTGGTGGCCGAGATACTGTCGCGCGGCCTCGGCGTGCCGGTCGACGCGGCTGGGGCGGCGAAGTGGTATGCGCTTGCCGCCGAGCAGGGCGTGCCGGAATCGCAATTCCAGTATGCGCTGATGCTGCTCGACGGCCGCTACGTCAAAAAGGACGAAAAGGAAGCCTATGCGCTGATGCAGGCCGCCGCCGAGGCCGGCAACCGCCTGGCGCAGTTCAATTTTGCGCAGCTGATGGTCGAGCAGGAGCCCGGCGATGCCGGTATTGCCAAAGCCGTATCCTATTACGAGCGCGCTGCCGCGACCGGGCTTGCCGACGCACAATATGCGATGGCACAGGTCTACGCCAACGGCGCCGGCGGCAAGCCGCGCGACGATGTCCGCGCCCGCGGCCTGCTGGCACAGGCCGCGCGGCAGAACTATGACACCGCACAGATCGATCTCGCCACCTGGATGATCGAGGGGCGCGGCGGCGCACGCGACCTGAAATCCGGCTTCAACTGGATGAAGCAGGCCGCAGAAGGCGGCAATGTCGCTGCCCAGAACCGTCTCGCCAAGCTCTACATGAACGGCATCGGCACCGATCCGGATCTGATCCTAGCCGGCGCCTGGTATGTTGTCGCCCGCCGCGCCGGGCTCATCGACCAAGAAATGGACGATTTCCTGCAGGGCCTGACCGACGAGCAGACACAGCAGGCGCTGCAACGGGCCAACCGCCTGCCCTGATCGCGATCTCGCGACTCATCGCACCCGGGCTCGTCAGGCGGGCTCACTGCGTATGATCGAGCACGACCTTGCCGAAGGGCGAGCCGTGTTCAAGGTACCGAAAGGCTTCGGCGGCCTGGCTCCACGGCACAACCCGGTCGATCACCGGTCTCAACCGGTTGACGACAATGGCGCGGTTCATCGCCTCGAAGGATTCGCGTGAGCCCACCGGTATGCCTCGCGCCCGGACCTGCCGGCGGAAGATGTCGAGCGGGTTGATGGCGCCGTCACTGCCGCCGAGATAGCCGATGACGTTGATCTGGGCGCCGCGCGCCGCTGCCCTCAGGGATTGTGCAAAACTCTGCGGTCCGCCAACCTCGATGATATGGTCGGCGCCGCGGCCATCGGTCAATCCCAGCACGGCCGATGCCCAATCGGGGATGCTGCGATAGTTCACGCCATCCTGCGCGCCAAGTTGCTTTGCCCGCGCAAGCTTCTCGTCGCTGCTCGACGTCACGATGACGCGCGCCCCGGCAGCGGCCGCGAACTGCACCGCAAACAGCGAAACGCCGCCGGTGCCGAGGCAAAGCACGGTGTCGCCGGGTTTGACGCTGCCCTCCGTAAACAGCGCGTGCCATGCCGTCACGCCGGCGCATGGCAGCGTCGCTGCTTCGAGGTCGCTCAGATTGGCCGGCGCCAGCACCGCCGCCTGTTCGTCGAGCCGGGCAAATTCGCTGAGCAGCCCGTCGATTGGGCCGCCGCGTTGGTAGGAGGGCTCAGCCATCGCGAAACTGCCACCGACCCAGCGTTGCCAGAAGGTGCCGCAGACCCGGTCGCCGATCTTGAACCGGCTGACCTCGGCGCCGATGGCAACGACTTCGCCGACGCCGTCCGACAGCGGCACCAGCGGCAATGCAAACTTCGTGTGATAGCTGCCGCGGACGATCTCGGCATCGCGGTAGTTCAGCGCCGTGGCCTTGACTTTCACAATCATCTCCTGACGCCCTGGTCCAGGCATCGGCCGCTCGACCATTTTGAGGTTCTCGAAGCCGCCCGGGCTCCGCAATTCGATCGCTTTCATCGTCGTCCCTTTCCGGCTGGGTCCTGCCGGAGGAAAATCGCTTGCAACCCATCGGATTTCAAATTCATAATGTTCAGAATAATTATGCTTCTATGACATGTTCTGGTGTATCGTGCTTGAAGAATTGAAAACACTGGCCCTCTTTGCCGAGGAGGGTTCGATTCAGAAGGTGGCTCGACGCCTGCCATTGACGCAGCCGGCCGTCACCCGCCAGATCCAGCGGCTGGAGGAAATGCTCGGCACGGAATTGCTCGACCGCCGGCTGAAACCGTCGCGACTGACCCCGGCCGGCGTAGAAGTGCTGGCACGCGGCAAGGACATTCTCGCCGCGGTCGACGCGCTGAGATCATTCGCCAAGGGCGACGAACCGGAGGGCCTGCTGCGGCTCGGCCTCGCGCATGGACTTTGCGACAAAGCTGTGGCCGCCGCTATCGCTGATGCCGTGGCGCGGTTTCCGAAGGTCTCGCTGCGGCTGAAGAGCGGCTGGAGTCTTGAGCTGGCCGACCAGCACAAGCGCGGACAGCTCGACCTCGCCTTCATCCTGGACGGCAGCAATTCCAAAGCCGGCGACGGTGTTGTCGGAACCGAGCCCCTCGGCATCATCGCTGCCGAAAACACCGGCCGGCAAGCTGGCGTCAAGACCATGCCCTGGGTCCTCAGCCCTGAACCTTGCGACGCGCGCCGGCGGCTGGCGGCTGCCCTTGCCGAGGGCGGCCACAGGTTGATCGTCGGCGCCGAGATTCAGGACAGCGTGCTGCAGATCGACTGGGTTCGTCGAGGCCAAGGCCTTGGCCTGCTGCCCAGGCGGCTGCTGCGGGAAAAGCTGCCGCAGGGTATTACCCTGGTCGACGCTCCCGGCCTCGAGCTGTCGCTGCGAATTGTCGTCCTACGTTCGCCGCACCTGCATCTTTTGAGAAAGGTTGCCGACGCGGTGACCGAGGCGGTCACCGCAACCGTCGGGACGGACTGAGGCTGCCGCGCCGCGTTGCCGGGCCAGCTTCGTTCCCGCTTCACCTGAAAGGCGCTCCTTGCCTCTGCTGGCGATTTGTGGTCTTGGAGGCGCCAAATTGCCCTTTGCGGCGATCATCTCATTTCCGGATCACCTCACCATGGCCAAGATCAATGGCAACGAAATCCGTCCCGGCAATGTCATCGAGCATGATGGCGGCCTTTGGGTGGCGGTCAGGACCAACACCGTCAAGCCCGGCAAGGGCGGCGCCTACAACCAGGTCGAGCTCAAGAACCTGATCAACGGCACCAAGCTCAACGAGCGCTTCCGTTCGGCCGAAACGGTCGAGCAGATCCGGCTCGATCTAAAGGATTTTTCTTTCCTCTACGAACAGGGCGACGCGCTGGTGTTCATGGACACCGAAAGCTATGAGCAGCTCGAACTGCAAAAGGAGTTCGTCGGCGATCGCGCCGCCTTCCTGCAGGACGGCATGATGGTCACGGTCCAGCTCTATGACGAAAGGCCGATCGGCATTTCGCTGCCCGACTATGTCACGTTGACCATCACCGAGGCCGACCCGGTGGTGAAGGGCCAGACGGCAGCCTCGTCCTACAAGCCGGCGATACTCGAAAACGGCATCCGCGTGCTGGTGCCGCCGTTCATCGGCTCGGGCGAGCGCATCATCGTCGATACCAACGAAATCACTTACGTGCGCCGCGCCGACTAAAGCGCGGGCAGCAGGAAGAAACACAATGGCGCGTTCCGCGATCCTCAATGTCATGGTCCAGGCCGCAATGAAGGCCGGCCGCTCCCTGTCGCGTGACTTCGGCGAAGTGCAGAACCTGCAGGTCTCGATGAAGGGGCCAGGCGACTATGTCAGCCAGGCCGACCGCAAGGCCGAAGACATCGTCTTTGCCGAACTGTCGAAGGCGCGGCCCGGCTACGCCTTCCTGATGGAGGAACGCGGCGTGATCGAGGGCGACGACGGCCAGCACCGCTGGATCGTCGACCCGCTCGACGGCACCACCAATTTCCTGCACGGCATTCCGCTCTTTGCCGTTTCAATCGCGCTGGAGCGCCAGGGCCAGATCGTCGCCGGGGTCGTCTACAATCCGGCGATGGATGAGCTCTATACCGCCGAGCGCGGCGGCGGCGCTTTCATGAACGACCGCCGGCTGCGCGTCGCCGGCCGTACCAAGCTGGTCGATGCGGTGATCGGCTGCGGCATGCCGCATCTCGGGCGTGGCCAGCACGGCAATTTCCTCATCGAGTTGCGCAATGTCATGGCCGAGGTTTCTGGCGTCCGCCGTCTCGGCTCCGCCTCGCTCGATCTCGCCTACGTCGCCGCCGGCCGCATGGACGGGTTCTGGGAAACCGGCCTGTCGGCCTGGGATGTCGCCGCCGGCATCTTGCTGATCCGCGAGGCGGGCGGTTTCGTCTCCGATTTCGCCGGGGGACAGGACGTGCTGAACGCCGGTTCGCTGGTTGCCGGCAACGAACTCATCCAGCGCGCGCTGTTGAAGACCATAAAAAGGCCACTCTCAGCCAGCTGATAGAGGCGCGCCGCGCTGAAGCGCCGCAGTCGCAAAACCGCAACCAAAGCTTGAAATACTCGCCCGCGGCCGCCCAGATAAGGCGACGCAGGATCATCGATGACGAACAGCCGGCCCAAATCCCAGAGCGAATTCTCCCAGCTCGACATTCCCTTCATGGGGCGCTGGCATTACTCGCGCGCCGAGATCATCGCCGACGGTATTGTCCACGCCGTGGGCATCGTGCTGGCGATCGCTGCGGGCTCGACGCTGCTGGCACTGGCCGCCTATCGAACCGGCCCCGGCGAATATGTCGCCGCCGCATTCTATGTGGTCTCGCTGCTCACCGTGCTGTCGATTTCGCTGGCCTACAATGTCTGGCCGGTGTCGTCGCCGGCAAAATGGATATTGCGGCGCTTCGACCATGCCGCGATCTACCTGTTGATCGCTGCCACCTACACGCCTTTCCTGGCCCAGCTCGGCGGCTCGCCGCTGGCCGTTTCGACGATCCTCCTGGTCTGGACCGCCGCGGCGGTCGGCATCGCCATCAAGGTCTTTCTTCCCGGCCGTTTCGATCGGCTGGCGATCGTCTTCTATCTAGCCATCGGCTGGAGCGGTCTCGTTCTGGTGGAGCCGCTCGTGCGGACGCTGCCGGCGACATCGATCGCGCTCATCGTTGCCGGCGGCATCGTCTACTCCTGCGGCGTGATCTTCTTCGCCTGGAAGGGCCTGCGCTTCCACAATGCGCTGTGGCATGGCTTTGTCGTCACCGGCGCCGGCCTGCATCTGGCCGCCATGGTCGACTGCCTGGTCATCAACCGGCTTTGACCTCCGGTCGCGGACAGTGGCAATATTGCCAAGCGCCATTCAATTTCGTCACAATTCCGTTTAGAGTCGCAAACACAAATTGATCGGCGGCGACGGCATCGGAAACGGGGCACGGATGACTCTTCTCAGATCCTTCGGCATGGGCAGGCGCTCCGACGTTCTGATCTACGATCCGCACAAATTGTCGAGTCCGCAGGTGTTTCTGCTGACCATGGTGATCTTTCTGTTCATCGTGGCCTTTATCGCCGCCATCCTGACGCGCCAGATCTCGACCGCCTTCGTCACCAATCCCGGTCTCAACGGCCTGATCATCGGCGTGCTGGCGGTCGGCATCCTGCTGGCCTTCGTCCAGGTCGGCCGGCTGTTCCGCGAGGTGCGCTGGGTCAACTCGTTCCGCGCCGGTTCCGAGACAACCGAGCCGGTGCTGCTGGCGCCGATGAAGGCGATGATCGGCCGCTCCTCGACGATTGCCTTCTCAACCAGTTCGATGCGCACCATGCTGGATTCGATCGCCACCCGCCTCGACGAAAGCCGCGACACGTCGCGCTACCTTGTCGGACTGCTGGTGTTCCTCGGCCTGCTCGGCACCTTCTGGGGCCTGCTCAATACGATTGGCTCGATCCGCGAAACCATCGAGTCGCTCGATCCCGGCACCGGCGATGCCGCCGCCGTGCTCGAATCCCTGAAGCAGGGACTTTCCGCGCCGTTGGCCGGCATGGGCACCGCCTTCTCGTCCTCGCTGTTTGGCCTCTCCGGCTCGCTGGTGCTCGGCTTCCTCGACCTGCAGGCCGGCCGCGCCCAGACGCGCTTCTATACCGAACTCGAAAACTGGCTGTCCTCGGTCACCGACCTGTCCTCCGACATCGTCGTTGCCGACGCGGCGAGGACCGAACCCTCCGAGGAAATCCGGCTGTTGTCGGAAAAGCTGCGCACTCTGCAGGAAAATGGCGGCGGCTCCAATCCGCGCGTGGCCACTGCCATGGCCAATCTCGCCGACGGCATTTCCGGCCTGGTCAAGAACATGCGCTCGGAACAGCAGATCATGCGCGACTGGGTCGAGGCCCAGTCCGACGAGCAGAAGGCGATGCGCAACACCCTGGAGAAGATCGCCGACGCCTTGAAGAAGCCTGGAGTGCATTGACGTGGCGTTGGCGCGAGGCCGGCGCTCCGACCGCCGCATCGATTACTGGCCGGGCTTCGTCGATGCGCTGTCGACGCTGCTGTTGGCGATCATGTTCCTGCTCACGGTTTTCGTTTTGGCGCAATTCCTGCTCGGCCGCGAGATCTCCGGCAAGGACACGGTGCTCAACCGCCTCAACTCGCAGATCAATGAGTTGACCCAGCTTCTGGCGCTGGAGCGCTCGACGACACAGGACAAGGAAGACACCCTTGCCAATTTGCAGGCATCGCTATCCGCATCGGAGGCCGAAAAAAGCCGGCTCGAGCAATTGCTGGCGCAAGGCGCCGGTGCCGGCGATGCCGCCAACCAGCGCGCAACGGCCCTTTCCGGCGAGCTCGACAGCCAGCGCCAGATCAGCCAGCAGGCGCTGAGCCAGGTCGAGATCCTCAACCAGCAGATTTCGGCGCTGCGCAAGCAGATCGCAGCGCTCGAACAAGCGCTCGACGTGTCCGAAACGCGCGACCGCGAATCCAACACCAAGATCGCCGATCTCGGCCGCCGCCTCAACGTCGCACTGGCGCAACGCGTGCAGGAGCTGAACCGCTACCGGTCCGATTTCTTCGGCCGCTTGCGTGAAATTCTCGCCGACCGCGAGAACATCCGTATCGTCGGCGACCGCTTCGTCTTCCAGTCGGAAGTGCTTTTCCCGACCGGCTCCGAAGTGATCAACGATGCCGGCAAGGTCGAGATGAAGAAGCTTGCCGATGCCATCATCGAATTGCAAAAGGAAATCCCGCCGGAGATCAACTGGGTGCTGCGCGTCGATGGCCACACCGACAACAAGCCGCTCTCCGGCACCGGCCGCTACCGCGACAATTGGGAATTGTCGACGGCGCGCTCGACCTCGGTGGTCAAGTTCCTGATCGAGAACGGCGTGCCGGCCAACCGGCTGGTCGCGGCCGGCTTCGGCGAATTCCAGCCGCTCGACCCCGCCGATACCGAAGAGGCGCGCAACAAAAACCGCCGTATCGAGCTGAAGCTGACCGAGCGGTGATCTGCAAGCCTTTGGCTTATATCATGCGCCAGGGCGAGCCGGCTCAAGTCGGCGGCATTTAGTGCACTGGTGCGGCAGCGGCAAGAGCTGAAAAAATTACCTTTTTTAATTACATTTTGCCGCCGTGGCCTTTTAGCCTTGGTCATGGGCCGAGAACCGCCGGCGGTAGAACCGCTCATCGCGACGCGACGGAACCTGACGGCCCGCGGCCGGAAGGCAGGGCCCCTCCCAACCACCGCCTTCCGCAGTAAAGGAGACGCAACCATGCGCTTCTTCGCTCCCAGGAATTTTAGGACCGCTGCGCTCGCCACACTTCTCCTCGTTCCGTTTGCCGGCGCTTACGCCGGCCCACGCGAGACGGCCTTGATCAATCAGATCCAGAGCGTGGAGACAGGTATCCAGGGCGCCATCCAGGCGAACAAGCTCGAGCCGGGCGAGGCGCGTGACTTGCGCACGCAGGTCGCTCAACTCGACCGGGCCGCCGAGTGGGCCGCACGCGAGGGAACGATGCCGAGCACGCAAGATCAGCAGTTGCTGGCGCAGCTCGACGATGTCAGCCAAAAGGTGCGCGCTGATACCGGCAGTGCCTTCCTCATCGGCAACGGCGCCGATGGCGGATACTATCCGAACGGCTATGGCCCAACCTATCCAGGCGGCTGAAACCGGCCGCAGCGCCCGGCGCTGTGGCAATTGATTTTTGCGCATGATCCTTGTCCAGCTTTCGGTTCAGGGAATCATGCGCTAGCCCAACGCCTGCGCAATCAGCGCCAGCACTGCCGGCACGGCGTCGGTCGCGGGCGGCTTTCGGGTTGCCAACAGTTTTGCATTGATATCTTTTCTCGCCGTCAAATCAGCGGAACCCACAATGTCCTTTCAAAAACTCGACGACCTCGGCCACAAGCTCGAAGCACTGGAACACGCCCTTGCCATCCTCGGCGCCGATGAAGCGACCCATATGGCGGTCGGCGGCGGCGAGAAGCGCGCGGAGGCAATGTCGGCGCTTGCCGGCATGCACCATGCCCGGGCGACTGCGCCGGAGATTGCCGATTGGATCGCGGCGGCCGAGCAGGAAGCGCTGAACGAAGAGCAGCAGGCCGCGGTCAGGGAATTCCGCCGGCAATACACCAACCTGACCTGCCTGCCGGTCGAGTTCGTCGAGCGCCAGACGACCGCGCGCATGCGCTCCGAGCAGCTCTGGCGCGACCTGCGCGCCAAGAACGACTGGGCCGGCTTCCTGCCGGCGCTGGAAGGCGTCGTGGCGCTAGTCCGCGAGGAGGCGGCACTTCGCGCCGAGGTACTCGGGCTCGAGCCTTACGACGCGCTGATGGAGCAATATGACCCGGGCAATCGCACCGCCGACATCACGCCTGTGTTTGCCGAGTTGAAAGCCTTCCTGAAAGGCTTCGTACCGGAGGCACTGGCCGTGCAGGAAGAGCGGCTGGCGAAACATCCGCTGAAGCCACTTTCCGGCAGCTACCCCTTGGACAAGCAGCGCGAGCTCGGCCTCGCCATGATGGCGGCAGTCGGCTTCGACCTCACCCACGGCTCGCTGTCGGTTTCGCACCATCCTTTCTGCGGCGGGGTGCCGAGCGACGTGCGCATCACCACCCGCTACAAGACCTCGGATTTCCTGTCGGCGCTGATGGGCGTGCTGCACGAGACCGGCCATGCGCTGTACGAGCAGAACCTGCCGAAGGCGTGGGCGCACTGGCCGCTTGGCAAAGCGCGCGGCATGGCGGTGCATGAAAGCCAGAGCCTGTTCGTCGAAAAGCAGATCGGCCGCAATCCAGAATTCTGGCGCTGGGCGCTGCCGGTGCTCGAAAGACACCTTGGTGAGATCTGGACGATCGACGACATCCTGCCGCA
Source organism: Mesorhizobium sp. M1142 (assembly GCF_040318565.1). Taxonomy (NCBI): domain Bacteria; kingdom Pseudomonadati; phylum Pseudomonadota; class Alphaproteobacteria; order Hyphomicrobiales; family Phyllobacteriaceae; genus Mesorhizobium; species Mesorhizobium sp. M1142. Next base: position 119,551 of record NZ_JAMYMK010000003.1, on the reverse strand, counting down.
TGTGCACCGGGTCGAGCGCGGCCTGATCCGTGTCGATGCCGACGAGGTCACCTATCCGCTGCACGTCATCCTGCGCTACGAGCTGGAGCAGGAGCTTGTCTCGGGACGGCTGGAAGCAGCAGACCTGCCCGAGGCCTGGGATGCCAAAATGCGCGATTATCTCGGCCTGTCGACATCAGACAATCCGGCTGATGGTCCGATGCAGGACGTCCACTGGCCGGGTGCCGCCTTCGGCTATTTCCCCTCCTACACGCTCGGCGCCATGATGGCGGCACAGCAATGGGCGGCGTTGACCAGAGATCATCCTTCAGCCGACGAAGACCTCGCCAAGGGCGATTTCGCCGCGATCAACGACTGGCGCCGCAAAAGGATCTGGTCGCAAGGCTCGCGCTGGTCGACGCCGGAACTGCTCCAACGCGCCACCGGCGAAAAGCTCAATGCCGTGCATTTCACCAATCACCTGAAGAAGCGGTACGGGAAGTGAGCCGCTCCGTCTATTCCCGGCTCTTGCCGCGGTGACCGCGGAAATCCGCGAAACTGGCCTTTACTTTGGTGGGAAAGCCTCTGAAAAAGGAGTTCTTCCAAGTTGGGCGAGCGTAGATGTCTGCCTGTTACAGTTTTCATAGGGTGAAGTCTTTCTGGCCCCGCTTGGTATTTTTCATCTTATTGATCGGTCTGAGTTCTCCGGCCATGTCCGACGACATGGTTTTCAAGGGTCCGGCAGAAAGCTGGGTAAAGCAGCTTGATATTCCGGCTGCCGATCCCGCCCGATCGGATCAAATCAAGAATGGCGTTTCATGGCTGCTCTCGGACGACCAGATCAAGCATCGCGCCGGCGGCTATGTCGAGTACTCGCGCACCGTCTATAAGATCGTCGACCGTCCCGGCCTGGATCGTGGCGCGAGTATCGATCTGCAGTTCGATCCGTCCCGGCACAAGGTCACGCTCAACCATCTTCACATCATCCGCGATGGCGCCGTTCTGGACCGGCTGGAAGGCGTCGAATTCGACATCTTCCGCAGGGAAAGAGACGCCGAGAAAGGCGTCTTCGACGGCTGGCTGACTGCACATGTCAACATCGATGACGTGCGTGCCGGCGACATCGTCGATTACGGGTCGACCTACGAAGTAACACCGCTGGTCGGCAAGGACCTTTTCTTCAAGAATTTCTCCACCGAATGGGAAGAGCCGGTAGCGCTTCTCCGCACAAGCATCATTTGGCCTTCGGGCCAGCCGCTCCAGATCAAGACAAGGGGAACCCGACTTAAGCCCTCAATCTCCCCGACTGGGCCGGACACCACTTATCTATGGGAAATTCCAAACCCGAAACCGGTCAATGTCGAGGACAACCTGCCCGTGACCTATCCAGGCTGGGGCTCCATCGATGTCGCGTCTACCGCGAATTGGCAAAGTGTGGTCGATGCCGTTGCGCCCTATTACAAGCCAGCGACCGTTTTCCCCCCGGCTTTTGCCGCAAAGCTCGATGACATCGCTCTGCGGCATCCGGCGCCGGAGGACCGAATGGTCGAGGCAACGCGGTTGGTGCAGGACCAGATCCGCTATGTAAGCCTGTCGATGGGTGCCGGTTCCTACGTTCCGCGTGATCCCGCGACGGTCATCCTGAGCGGGTTCGGTGACTGCAAGGACAAGGCCCTGCTGCTGGTTTCGTCGCTTGTGCGGCTTGGCATTGCTGCCGAGGTCGCCTTGGCCGATCTCGACGAGGGACGGGCCCTGGACCAGCATCTGCCGGCGCTCCGCGATTTCGACCATGCCATAGTCAAGGCAAGGATCGGAGCAAAGACATATTGGCTGGACGCCACGAACTATCTTCAGGGCGGCAGGGCGCACAATCTCGCACAGCCGGACTACGGCTTCGCGCTGCCGCTTTCCAGCACCGGCGGGTTGGAGAAGATGCCGAGCCCTGTGCTCACCAGCCCATCGATCCAGATCGCCGAGGAATTCGACTTTCCGCGCAAACCGGGCGATCCCTTGGTGCTGACGGTCTTCTCGACATATGAGGACGCCGATGCCGATTGGATGCGCGGCAATTTCGCCAGCCGGTCGCTGAGCGAGGTGTCAGACGCCTACCTGAAATACTACAACAAGCAATATCCGGGCATCCAAACCATCGCCAAGCCGGAAATCGTGGATCGCCGCGACGGCAACATAGTGAGTGTGAAGGAAAGTTATCGCTTGCCGGCGGAGGCGCTGGCGGCCAACGATCTGGCAAAGAATTTCCCGATCCGCGCGGCCGATCTCGGCAACAACTCTCTTCCAACCCCGACAATCGTCGACCGAACCGGGCCCGTCTCCCTCGGCTCCCAGTTCTACCGCCGCCACAAGGTGACCGTGCGCAACGTCAAGGCGAGGTTTTCCGGCGAATCGATGAAAAACGTCGTGACGCCCTACCTGTCTCTCAAGGCGTCCTGGTCCAACACGCCCACCGAGTTTCAAGTTGAATGGAACTTTCAGACGCTGGCAAGCGAAGTGCCGGCGAAGGCGATTGCCGACTATCTGAAAACCGTCGATGAGGTCGCAGACCAAATTCGCTGGCAGTACGATTTTACCTATGAAGAGCCGCCTGCCGATGTGCCGCTCAGCGATCCGGCAAAGGAGCAGCGACAGACGGTCGCCAGCATGCTTTTGTTGTCGTTGCTTGTCGGCGTTCCCCTCTTCATCGCCTATCGACGCGGCAAACGCCGAGCTTTCGGTAGCTGAAGAATCCCGGCCGTCGCGGGCAGACCTACTCGGCCGCGCCCCTGAAAGCATTCGCACCGGTATCGAACTGCAGCTTGGCCAGCCGCGCATAGATGCCGCCCTTGGCGACCAGGCTCTGATGCGTGCCTTCCTCGACGATGCGGCCGCCATCCATGACCAGGATGCGATCGGCCTTCAGCACGGTTGCTAGCCGATGGGCGATGACGATCGTGGTGCGGCCCTGCATCAGCCGGTCCAGCGCCGTCTGCACCAGCGTCTCGCTTTCGGCATCGAGTGCCGAGGTCGCCTCGTCGAGCAGAAGGATCGGCGCATCGCGCAGAATGGCGCGGGCGATCGCCACGCGCTGGCGCTGGCCGCCCGACAGCGTCACGCCGCGCTCGCCGACCTGGCTGTCATAGCCTTTTTCGAGCTTCAGGATGAACTCGTCGGCAAGCGCGTCCTTCGCCGCCGCCTCGATCTCGGCCTGGCTAGCACCGGGCCGGCCAAAGCCGATATTGTCGCGCGCGCTCGCCGCAAAAATGGTGACGTCCTGCGGCACGATGGCGATGCGCGCGCGGATCGCGGCCGGATCGGCCTCGCGCAGATCGACCCCGTCGATGACGATCCTGCCGGCCTCCGGATCGTAGAAGCGCAGAAGCAGCGAAAACACCGTGCTCTTGCCGGCGCCGGATGGCCCGACGATCGCCACCGTCTCACCGGGTTTGACCTGAAAGCTCAGGCCATGGACGGCGGCGCGGTCGGGCCGGGCCGGATAGGAGAAGGAGACATCGTCGAAGCTGACCGCGCCTCTCGCCTTTGCCGGCAGCGGCGTCGGATCGGCGGGCGCCTGGATCGCGGGTTTCTCGGCCAGGATCTCGGTCAGCCGTTCGGCGGCGCCCGCTGCCTGGGACAGTTCGCCCCAGACTTCCGACAGGGCGCCGAGCGCGCCGGCGGCGAACACCGAATAGAGCAGGAATTGGCCAAGCGTGCCCGGCGACAGCGTGCCGTCGAGCACGTCGCGCGAACCGAACCACAGCACCGCCACGACCGACGAAAAGATCATGAAGATGGCGAAGAAGGTGAGAAAGGAGCGGGCAAAGATCGAGGCCCGCGCCGCTTCGAACGCTGCTTCCACGGCGGATGAAAAATACCCGGTTACAAGCTTCTCGTTGGTGAAGGCCTGCAGGGTGCGCACCGCGCCGATCTGCTCGCTGGCGTAGGCGGTGGCATTGGCCAGAGTATCCTGCGCCAGCCGTGACTTGCGCCGCACCGAGCGGCCGAAGGCGACCAGCGGCAGCACGATTAGCGGAATGGCCGCGATAACCAGGCCGGACAGTTTTGGGCTGGTGAAGACCATCATCGCCACGGCGCCGAGGCCAAGGATGACGTTGCGCAAAGCCACCGAGGCGGTGGCACCGACGGCCGATTTGACCTGCGTCGTGTCGGCGGCGAGCCGCGAGACGATCTCGCCCGACTGGGCCGTATCGAAGAAGGAGGGCGACAGCGTAGTGACGTGGGCAAAGACATCGCGGCGGATATCGGCAACGACGCGCTCGCCAAGCGTGATGACGAAATAGTAGCGGCTGGCAGACGCCGCCGCCAGCACGGCGGCCATCACCACCAGCATGGCGAAATATTCGGCAATGAAGCTGGAATCGGAAGCGGAAAAGCCGTGATCTATCATCCGCCGCACGGCCAGCGGCAGCGCCAGTGTCGTCGCCGCCGCGACGGCCAGCGAGGCGATCGCGCCGATGACCATTTTGCGGTAATGCATGATATAGGGAAACAGGCGCTGCAGCGGCCTCAGCGAGCGCTTGCGCTCGTCTGCATCGCCGCTGATGTTCGCCATGACCCGTTTCCTTTGGCCCTTTGAGGTTTGCGCCATCAATATGCGCTTGCCGCGGCCTTGTGATTCAATTCCGGCTGATGTATAGGCTCGCCGACCGTTTTAGAAGCCGTGGCTCCTCAATAGCTGCGGCTTCGAGTTTTAAAAAGGGGCGCATCGACGCAGGCTTCAGCCCGTCGGCAGCACCCGGCAAGCCAGGAACAGACCCATGAAGACCGACATCCATCCCGACTATCACACCATCAAGGTCGTCATGACCGACGGCACCGAATACATGACCCGTTCGACCTGGGGCAAGGAAGGCGATACGATGAACCTCGATATCGACCCGACCACTCATCCGGCCTGGACCGGCGGCCAGCAGACCCTGCTCGACCGCGGTGGCCGCCTGTCGAAGTTCAAGAAGCGTTTCGAAGGTTTCGGCCTCTAAGCACTGGCGTTTCGCTGATCGAGAAACCCGCCCTCGTGGCGGGTTTTTTATTGATTGGGCCTCAGCGGCAATCATCTCAGGTTTGGCGCTGCCCCTCACCCTTACCCTCTCCTCGTGAAGAACGGGGCGAGGGGTCGCCGGCGCTGGAGTTCCCCCTTCTTCCCGTCTCTAACGAGGAGAAGGTGCCGGCAGGCAGATGAGGGCCAGCGCCCCGCTTCCGCAGTTGATCGCCACCACCTAACGGCCTGTCCCTACGAGCACGGCGGCCTACCCGTCCACCAGCTCGCGCAGCGCCATTCGCTTGTAAGCGGCAACCAGCCTGTCGCCTTCTTCTCGCCCGACCGAGATCGCCAGCCGCATGGCGGCTTCGCCCAGCTGCCAGATGAGAAATGCCGTCGCTTCCAGCGCCGCCGGATCGGCAGACGGCCGCAGCCTTTTCAGCACCGCAGTGAGGAATTCGGCGTTGGCCCGGCTGTCGGCAAGCTCAAGCTCGCGCAGCGCCTTGTCGGCCTGCGTGCCCGACCAGATATCGCGCATCACCGGCTCCGCCAGGAACATTCCGTAGTAGGTATCCACCAGTTCCGAAAACGCCTTCCACAGGCCTTCGGCGTCCCTGACCTCCGCCAATGCCGTGGCAATGCAGGCCTGGCTTTCCGCGGTGTAGCGCTCGGCCAGCGCCCAGATGATTGCCCGCTTGTCCGGGAAGAACTGGTAGAGCGAGCCGATCGACACGCCAGCCCTCTCGGCCACCACTCCCATGCGCATGGCGTCGCTGCCTTGCTCGGCGATCAGCGCCGAGGCGGCGGCCAGCATGCGCTCGACCCGCTCGCGGCTGCGCTGCTGGCTCGGTGCCCGGCGCGGCGATGCGATCTGGCCGTCCTGTGAATCCGATACGGCAGAGCCTTCCATCACTGTCTCCCGACGAAGAATCAACAAATTGGCTTGACTCGCAAAATACGAGGGTTTATCACGTTTTGCAAATGTGAGGATTACTCACATTTCAAACTGAGGAAAATCGACATGAACCCTACTGTAACGAGACCAACTTTGATCCTCGGCGGCACCGGCAAGACCGGCCGTCGCCTCGCCGAGCGGCTGACGGCGCGGGGCCTACCGGTACGGATAGGCTCGCGCTCGGGCACGCCACCCTTCGACTGGGAAAACAAAGCCACTTGGGAACCCGCCCTTGATGGTGTCGGCGCCGTCTACATCAGCTACTATCCTGATCTTGCGGTGCCCGGCGCGGCCGACACGGTCGGCGTCTTCTCTCGCCTTGCCGTGCAGTGTGGTGTGCGCCGGCTGGTGCTGCTGTCGGGGCGCGGCGAAACGGAAGCGCAACGTGCCGAAGAGATGCTGAAAGCCTCAGGCGCCGATTGGACGATCCTGCGCTGCGCCTGGTTTTCCCAGAACTTCAGTGAGGGGTTTCTCGTGGATGCCCTGCGCGAGGGCGAGGTGGCGTTGCCGGTCGGCAATGTCGGTGAGCCATTCGTCGATGCCGACGATATCGCGGACGCCGCCTTTGCCGTACTAACCCGGCAGGGCCATATCGGCCAGCTCTACGAGTTGGCCGGGCCGCGGCTGCTGAGCTTCGCCGACGCGGTCGCCGAAATCGGCAGGGCCGTCGGCCGCGACATTCGTTTCAAGCGGATTTCACACGCCGAGTTCACCGCCGCCATCGCCGAGCATGAGTTGCCGGCCGAGTTCGCGTGGCTGCTCAACGAGCTGTTCACCGAAGTCCTCGACGGCCGCAACGAGTCGCTGACAGACGGCGTCGAGCGCGTGCTCGGCCGCGCCCCAAAGGACTTTTCCGCCTACGCAACCGAAACCGCCTCAACCGGCATCTGGAGCAACTGACATGATCATGAAACTGCTTCCCACCCTCACTTTCGTCGCTGCCATTGGCTCAGGCGTTGTCGGCGGCGTTTTCTTCGCCTTCTCCAACTTTATCATGCCGGCGCTCGGCCGCTTGCCTGCCGGAGGCGGCATCGCCGCCATGAATTCGATCAACATCACCGTGATTACGCCGGCATTCATGACCGCGCTTTTCGGCACCGGGCTGGTCTGTCTTGTCCTTGCCGCCGGCGCTCTTATCGGCTGGAGCCAACCGGGTGCATTCTGGCTCCTCGCCGGCGCCCTGATCTACCTCGTCGGCAACCCGATCGTGACGATGATGTTCAACGTGCCGCTCAACAACGCCCTGGCCGCCGTCGATCCGACAAGCGCCAACGGCGCTGCAGTATGGGCCACTTATCTCAGGGACTGGGTGATGTGGAACCATGTCCGCACCATCACCGCCATCGTGGCGCTGGGCTGCTTCATCTTCGCCTGGCGGTGAATGCAGGACGGAAGTGTAAAAGGCCTCAGGCAGGGTCTTTTGACTTATCGCCCTTGCGGTCGGCATGGCCCAGATCGCGATCCGGATCGATGACGTCGCGAACCAGTTGCTTGAGCTTTGCGGCGTCGGGGAAACCGCCGTCCCGCTTGCGGTCCCAGACCAGCGTGTCATTGCAGGAAATGGTGAAGATGCCGCCGGTGCCGGGCACCAGCGTCACTTCGCCCAGATCGGTGCCGAAGGTCGACAGCAGCTCCTGCGCCATCCAGCTGGCCCTGAGCAGCCACAGGCACTGGGTGCAATAGGTGATGCGGACGCGGGCTCTGTCTGACACGTTCATGTCTCGGTCTCATCTGCGCGAACTGTGGTTACGGCAAATCGATCGTGTATCGGGTCGTTGCCAAGAGCTATGGATATTGCGATCCAGATCGGCCAGACCATAACCAAGACCAACGCGGCGTATGCACCGACAATCTCCAGCCGGGAGAAGTCCTGCGCGACCCCAGGAGCGCTGCCCCAAGCCTGAACAGTGTACCACCCTCCCATGAACATTATGGGCAAAGCGCCGAGAAATTTCATTCCCTGCCGCCGAACAGCCTTTCGTACGGGCAGTCCGATTCTATTTTTGTCATCCTGGTCATGCACTATGAGCGCCGCGAACCGCTTGCCGATTGGCTGGCCAGAGGTCAACTCCATGACAAGGAGATAAGACGCGAGAACGACCAGTTCGAGGAAACCCAGATCCAATGCTGCCGGTCGGATATTGCCCTGCGAATCCAAATCAAATGAGATGGAGGGATTTCCTTCAGACTGTGAGCCCGAAGCCGTTCCCAGGGCCCATTCGGCGACCGTCAAACCGAACAGCGACGTTCTGCATATCTGCCAATCGTAACGGGCAAATGATGGATCACTTGCTCCGTTTAACGTAGCCGCCTGACATAGTCTCCAGTTCAACCAAAAGCTGCCTTTGACTCCGCCGTCAGTTAGCAGAAACAAACCCGCTACAAGTCCGTAAAGAGGTATCAGGACGATAAGATAGTCGATGATCGAAGCGAACAGCCGGCGCCATATGCCACCCCGGCGAGGCCAGGACATCGCGTCAGAAAAACGAGCCTCGTCAGTGTCAGTCATCCGTCCCCCATCAGTAACTGACAGCTCTAGAAGAAAGATACGTGGTCGATGCGCGGCGTTCTCAACTTACGCCGCGCTGAGCTTCGCCAAGGTCTCCTCGTCGACCTCGAAATTGGCGTAGACGCTCTGCACGTCGTCGTCGTCTTCGAGCGTCGCGACCAGCTTCATCAGCGATTGTGCCCGCTCCTCGTCGACCGCGATATTGGTCTGCGGCTTCCAGATCGGCTTCACCGATTCGGCCTCGCCGAGTGCGCCTTCCAGCGCCTTCGACACTTCGCCGAGATTCTCGAAGGCGCAATAGATCGTGTGGCCTTCCTCGTCCGACTGGACATCGTCGGCGCCGGCCTCGATCGCTGCGTCCATCACCTTCTCGGCGCTGCCGGCCGATGCCGGATAGTAGATCTCGCCGACGCGGTCCCACATGAACGAAACCGAGCCGGTCTCGCCCATCGCCCCGCCGGCTTTGGTGAAGGCAGCGCGCACATTCGACGCCGAGCGGTTGCGGTTGTCGGTCAGCACCTCGACGATCAGCGCGACGCCGCCTGGCCCGTAACCCTCGTAGCGAACGGCTTCGTAGGTCTCGGCATCGCCCATCGACGCCTTGTTGATGGCGCGCTGGATGTTGTCCTTCGGCATCGACACCGCCTTGGCGTTCTGCACCGCAAGGCGCAGGCGCGGGTTCATCGATGGATCGGGCGTGCCGCTCTTGGCGGCGACGGTGATTTCGCGCGCCAGCTTGGAAAACATTTTCGATCGCACCGCATCCTGGCGGCCCTTGCGATGCATGATGTTCTTGAACTGTGAATGGCCAGCCATGGCACCCCTGTCGTTTTCTCGGCTAGAGCATCTGCGGCCTGGTGAACCACCCGGCGCCTTGCAAAATGCTCGAATTCAAAACTTCAGAACGTCCTGCTGCGTCCGGACGGACGTACGGCGCTCTCTGTCGGAATGGCCGGCTTATAGATAAATCGGCTCAATTCGTCCAGCCGCGCCATTGCGTCGGACACGCAAGGGTCTCAAGGCCCGAAAGTGGCAGGCTTCGGCAACCTTTCATCCCTCAAGATCGGATTTCAGCCGGTCGAGGATGCTGATCGCGTGCGTGGCATATTGACTGATCCAGCGGTCGTGGATGTGCTTGATCGGCAGCGCGTTGAGATGGTTCCAGCGTTCGCGCCCCTGCCGGCGCACCACGACCAGGTCGGCCTCCTCCAGCACCTTCAGATGCAGCATGACCGTGCAGCGGTCCATGTCTGGGAAGGCATCGCACAGCATGCCGGTGGTCTGCGGCGCATCCTTCAGCCGGTCCAGCAACGCACGCCGGCGCGGATGCGCCAGCGCCTTGAAAACATTGTCGTCCTGCGCCGTGCTTGACATGTTATGTTTTTATAACATAATGCCGTTGCATTCAAGGAAGGAGCTGTGGATATGTCTCTTGGATTCAGGGTTTCTGGCCGCATCGGCAAACCCGTCGCCGAAGTCTTCGATGCGGTCGTCAATCCGAAGAAGCTCAGCGGCTACTTCACCACGATCGGCGGCGCCAGCGCACCGCTGCTGGCGGGCGCCACCGTCATCTGGTGGGGCAAGGTTCCCGTGGAGGTCGACAAGGTGGAGAAAGACAGCCGCATCGTGCTGCGCTGGGATGCGACCGACGCCGACGGCGAGCCCGCCTACAAGACCCGCATCGAGATGAATTTCGAGCCGCTCGACGACGGCGGCACCTTCGTCACCATCGCCGAAACCGGCTGGCACGAGGACGCGGTCGGCCTAAAGAAATCCTACCTCAATTGCGAGGGCTGGTCGCAGATGCTGGCCTGCATGAAGGCCTATGTCGAATACGGCATCAATCTGCGCGACGGCTATTACCGCAGCGAGATGAAGGGCGAGCCGGCCAACGAGAACAACATCTGAGAGCAAATGGAGTAAGAATGACCGCGAAGATCACCGGCGGCATCAACATCGCGATGAAAGTCCCGCCGCATCAATACCAGGCAACGATCGCCTTCTATCGCGACGTCATCGGCCTGAAGCCATTCACGGCCAAACCGCCGGCCGTCGGCTTCGAACTCGGTCCCAATCGACTGTGGATCGACGAGGCGCCGATGATGAGCCAGGCCGAGATCTGGCTGGAACTGTTCACCGATGATTTTCCGGCCGCAGCGGAGCATCTCGCCAAGGCCGGTGTCGTGCGCTGCGACGCCATCGAGGCACTGGGTGAAGGCTTTCGCGGCGGCTGGATCACCAACCCGGCCGACATCATTCACCTGGTGCGCGAACCCGATGCCTGGTGAACAGGCGGCACCGTGGAAAGGAGGACGATATGGAAATCCGCGAAACACCGACCGCCGAAGCCGGCATGCTGATAAGGCGGCCGGTCGCCGACGTATTCGAAGCCTTCGTCGATCCGGCGATCACGACGAAGTTCTGGTTCACCCATGGCAGCGACAGGTTGGACAGCGGCAAGGAAATCCATTGGGAATGGCGCATGTATGGCGTCTCGACGACGGTCAATGTCCGTGAAATCGTCGAAAACAAGAAGATCTTGATGCAATGGAGCGATCCGCCGACCACGGTCGTGTGGACCTTTACCGAGATGCCGGGCGCCACGACCTTTGTCGAGGTCCGCAATTTCGGCTTTGCCGGCAGCCTCGATGAGCAGGTCAAGCAGGCGATCGATTCGACCGGCGGTTTTGCGCTGGTGCTCGCCGGCGCCAAGGCGTGGCTGGAGCAAGGCGTGATGCTAGGCCTGATCGGCGACCGCCATCCGAAAGGCGTGCCGGGGCATTAGGTCAGCCGCGGTGGGTCATCCTCAGTGCCCGCCGCCCTTTGCCTTCTTCCGCCGCCGCGCCAGCATGTTGAGCCCTTCGACCAGGGCCGAAAAACCCATGGCGGCGTAGATATAGCCTTTCGGCACATGATAACCCATGCCGTCGGCGATCAGGGTCATGCCGATCATCAGCAGGAAGCCCAGCGCTAGCATGACGATGCTGGGGTTCTTGGCGATGAAATCGGCCAGCGGCCCGGCCGCCAGCATCATCACGCTCACCGCCACGATCACCGCGATGTACATGATCGCGATTTCGTCGGTCATGCCGACGGCGGTGATGATCGAGTCAATCGAGAAGACGAGGTCGAGCAGCAATATCTGGAAAATCGCGCCGGCCAGCGAAAGCTGCAGCGTCTCGCCCATCATCGTGTCCTGGTGATCATCGAGATCGACCGTGTGGTGGATCTCCTTGGTCGCCTTCCAGACGAGAAACAGGCCGCCGGCGATCAGGATCAGGTCGCGCCATGAAAACCCGTGGCCGAAGGCGGTGAATATAGGCGTCGTCAGTTGGACGATGATCGAAATGGTGGCCAGCAGGATCAGCCGCATCACCAGCGCGGCGGAGATGCCGAGCCGCCGGGCGCGGGCTCGCTGCGCTACCGGCAATTTGTTGGTCAGGATCGAGATGAAGATCAGATTGTCGATGCCGAGCACGACCTCCAGCACGATCAGCGTCAGCAGCGCGACCCACGCAGTCGGGTCGGAGACAAAGGCGAAATGCGGCGCCAGGAATTCGACTAGCTGCATGGAGGTCGTCCCCTCTACGATCTAGAGCAGTTTCGCCGGCAATTGGGTATTGCAAGCGTCTATATCAATGTCACGACCAGAAGGATGGAGCCGTTTCCTCGAGCCGCGGGCCGCGGCGAAACGGCGCGATCCGTTCGGTCAGGCCGCTACGGTCGGAAATGTCGACGCCGACGCCGCACAATGTCGCCGGTCCGGTCGACGCCTCGAAGCGGCCTTTCGGCACCTTGGACAAGAACCGGTTGAGCGGCTCCTCCTTGTCCATGCCGAGCGAGGAATCGTAATCACCGCACATACCGGCATCGGAAATATAACCGGTGCCGCCATTGAGAATCTGGTGATCGCCGGTCGGCTGATGCGTGTGGGTGCCGACAACAAGACTGGCACGGCCGTCGACGAAATGAGCGAAGCACATTTTTTCCGAGGTCGCCTCGGCATGGAAATCGATGACGATTGCATCGGCCTGCTCGCCAAGCGGACAAGCGGCAAGTTCGCGCTCGCCGGCCTGGAACGGATCGTCGAGCTCGGGATGCATGAACACCCGACCCATGATGTTGGCGACCAGCACGCGCGCGCCGTTCCTGGCGATATAGACGCCTGAGCCGCGCCCCGGCGTACCCTTGGGGAAATTGGACGGGCGCAGGAAGCGCTCTTCGCGCGGCGCGAAAATCAGCGCATCGCGCTGGTCCCAGACATGGTTGCCGGTGGTGACGACATCGGCGCCGGCCGAGATCGTCTCGCGAAAAATCTCCTCGGTGATGCCGAAGCCTCCGGCGGCGTTCTCGCCATTGACGATGACGAAGTCGAGTTTGAAATCCGAGATCAGGCCGGGCAGTTGTTCCCACACCGCCGTACGTCCTGTCTTGCCGACCATGTCGCCGAGGAAGAGAAGTCTCATATAAGCGCGATCCCGAACCGAAGGTCAGCGAAGCAAAAAGCTGCATGACTTTCGGAAAAGACCATGCGTCCAGGAACTTATCTACAATTTCGGCGCGAACCGGCGCAACCCGCTCTCGGTGAGTATTTCGGGAATGATCACGTCATGCGGCTCGTCCGGCACCAGGGCCACCTCCTGGCAGTCGAAGGCAATGCCGATCAGCCGCGGCTGCTGGCCCTTGTCGGCCAGCCGCCCGATCGCCCGATCGTAATAGCCTGCGCCGTACCCGATTCGGTGCCCGCGCGCATCGAAGGCGGCAAGCGGCACCAGCATAAGCTGCGGATCGAGCACCTCGGCTTCCTCATGCGGCCCGACTGTGCCGAAACCCATGTCGATCATCGGCGCGCCGCGCACCAGTTCGCGAAAAACGATGGTGGTCTTGTCGAGGATGGCCGGCAGGCAGAGCCTTGCGCCCTTCTCGCGCAGGGCAAACATCAGCGGCCGGACGTCGACTTCCGAGCGCATCGGCCAGAAACCGGAGACGATTTGGCCCGGCTCGACCGTGATCCGGTCGCGCGCCGTCTCGGCCATTTCGAGTGCTGCCTCCACACGCCAGAAAGGATCGAGCGCATCGCGGCGCCCGAGGGCTTGGTTGCGGAGATTTTTTTTCAGGTCTTTTGGGGATGTCATGCGCCGACGGTAGCAAAGGTCCGATTTGGATGGAGTTTTACGAGCGACGTTTTGGAAGAGCGGGGCGAACTTGTCGTTCGAGAGCACCGCAAAAAGCGGCGCGACGACAAGATCCGCCAGATGGCCTTTTCGATAGGTGACGATCCACACAACCGGTGGAGAGAGCGATCCCGGGAACCTACAAAGTAGGTGGGCGCCGTATGAGAAAACCCACGGGTCTTCCCAGGGACAGCTCCCTAGGGATCATTAAGGCCCCGGGGAAAATGTTCTCCTGCCGGGAAGCGCAGACCGTCATGCCCAATATAGGCTGACGCCAGACCAAGCGCCAGAGAGGCGACATGTTTCGAGGCGTAATTCGACGCAGAACCCCTCGGCGAGGGCCGCGCCGGCAAGATCTTCGCTTCGCCAGCGGCGCCTTGCACAGCGAAGGCCGCGTCCTTAGGGTCGCGCGATGGACCCGGGAGCAAAAATGCGTTTCGAAGGCACGGCGGCCTACGTTGCCGACAAGGATCTGATGGTGGCGGTCAACGCGGCGATCGCGCTTGAGCGGCCATTGCTGGTCAAGGGCGAGCCCGGCACCGGCAAGACCGAACTTGCCCGTCAGGTGGCGGCAGCGCTCGGCCTGGATCTGATCGAGTGGCACGTCAAATCGACCACGCGGGCGCAGCAGGGCCTCTATGAATATGATGCCGTCTCGCGGCTGCGCGACAGCCAGCTCGGCGACGAGCGCTTCAACGACATCCGCAATTACATCAAGCGCGGCAAGCTGTGGGACGCCTTCGCCGCCGGCAAGAAGGTGGTGCTTCTGATCGACGAGATCGACAAGGCCGATATCGAATTCCCCAACGATCTGTTGCAGGAACTGGATAGGATGGAGTTCTTTGTCTACGAGACCGGCGAGACCATCCGCGCCACCGTCCGGCCGATCGCCGTCATCACATCCAACAACGAAAAAGAGCTGCCGGACGCCTTCCTGCGCCGCTGCTTCTTCCACTACATCCGCTTTCCCGACGTCGAGACGCTGCACAAAATTGTCGACGTGCACTATCCCGGCATCAAGCAGAACCTGGTGCGCGCCGCACTCACGCAATTCTATGAAATCCGTGACGTGCCCGGCCTCAAGAAGAAGCCGTCGACCTCCGAGGCACTCGACTGGATCCGCCTGCTTGTTGCCGACGACATCGCGCCCGAAGACCTGCGCGCCGACGCGAGGAACGCGCTGCCCAAGCTGCACGGAGCCTTGCTGAAGAACGAACAGGACGTGCATCTGTTCGAGCGCCTGGCCTTCATGGCGAGACGGCAAGGGTGAGGGGCGGTCGACGAAAGCCGCCGGACAGCGCTTTCCCGTCGCTGGACCGTTGCCGCCAGCGAGGCGTGAAGGCAGCTTCGTGTTGCCGAATTCAGAGGAAATGAAATGACCGAGATCACCGTCCGCCCGCTTGCGCAACCCGACCATGCCGACTGGCGGCGTCTGTGGACCGCCTATCTCACCTTCTACGAAACCAAGCTGCCGGAAGACGTTTACGCCGTCACCTGGAAGCGGCTGTTCACGGCGGGCGAGTTCGAGCCGAAAGGCTTCATCGCCACCCTCGACGGCAAGGCCGTCGGCCTGACGCACTATCTCTACCATCGCTCCTGCTGGTCGCAGATAAACAACTGTTACCTGCAGGACCTGTTCGCCGACCCAGATGTGCGCGGCAAGGGCGTCGGCGCCGCCCTGATCGAAGCGGTCAAGCAGGAAGCCGGCAAGATCGGCGTCAAGAACGTCTACTGGATGACGCACGAAACCAACACCACCGCACGCAAGCTCTACGACCACGTGGCGCGCAGGACCGGCTTTATCGAATATGATCTGCTCTGATGAAGCCAACGATTGAAATAATCACCTGTGCGCAATATATTGCGCATGATCAGGGGCGACAGTGCCGCTGATCGAGACCAACACGCGCAAGATTGTCATGAGGCTTTTACGTGACCGCTGGGTGAACGTAGGCGGCGGCAAACACGAGAAGTACGAGCATTCGGAAAGGCCGGAGATCATGATTATCGTGCCGCGGCATCGCGAACAATCTCTGGGTGTTGCGCGGTCGATCGCCCGGCTTGCTGGATGGATTTAAGGACGAATCATGACGCACTATGTCGGAATTCTTGACGGCGCAGATGAAGTCTGGGGAGTGCGGGTGCCTGATCTTCCCGGATGTCACGGCGGTGGCGCAAGTCCCGAAGAGGCGATAGCCGATGCGACTTCTGCCGTTCGCGAATGGGCAGAGACACGAATGGCGAAGAACTTGCCCTTGCCCGCCGCGCGCACTGTGGCAGATCTGCTCCGACTGGGCGAAGTCGATAGCGCTGCCGGTGAATCCGCCGTGATGATCCCTGTGCTGATCGATTCCGGACGGCCTGTCCGGGCCAATCTGTCGCTCGACGCAGGTCTTTTGGCGGCAATCGACGAAGAAGCGGGTCGGCGTGGTCTGACGCGTTCCGCCTTTATCGCCAGCGCCGCACGGGAGAAGATCGAGGGACACAGATAAAGTCGGACCATGTTCATCCCCTTCTTCCTCGAACTGAAGGCAGCGCGGGTTCCGGTCTCGCTCCGCGAATATCTGTCGCTGCTGGAGGGGTTGGAAGCCGGGCTGGTCGACTATGATGTCGAGGGCTTTTACTATCTCGCCCGCGCCGCGCTGGTGAAGGACGAGCGCCACATCGACCGCTTCGACCAGGTCTTTTCGCACATCTTCAAAGGTGTCGAGACGCTGGCTGGCGAAAACGCGGTCGATGTCGAAAACATCCCTGAGGAATGGCTGCGGAGGCTCGCTGAAAAGCACCTGTCGGACGAGGAGAAAAAACTGGTCGAGGCGCTGGGTGGCTTCGAAAAGCTGATGGAGACGCTGAAGAAGCGGCTGGAGGAACAAAAGAGCCGGCATCAGGGCGGTTCGAAATGGATCGGCACCGGCGGCACCTCGCCCTTCGGCGCCTATGGCTACAATCCCGAAGGCGTGCGCATCGGCCAGCACGAAAGCCGCAACCGCCGCGCGGTAAAAGTCTGGGACAGGCGCGAGTTCAGGAATTTCGACGATGCCGTCGAGCTCGGCACCCGCAACATCAAGGTCGCGCTGAAGCGGTTGCGCCGCTGGGTGCGCGAAGGCGCCGAAGAGGAATTCGACCTGCCTGGCACCATCCACGCCACCGCCGAGCGCGGCTATCTTGACATCAAGACACAACCCGAACGTCGCAATGCCGTGAAGCTGCTGATGTTCTTCGATGTCGGCGGCTCGATGGACGACCATGTCAGCAGTGTCGAGGAGCTATTCTCGGCCGCCCGCGCCGAATTCCGCCAGCTCGAATATTTCTACTTCCACAACTGCCTCTACGAAGGGGTATGGAGGGACAATCGCCGCCGCCATGCCGAGGTGATTCCGACCTTCGACCTCATCCATAAATATGGCCCCGACTACAAGGTGATCGTCGTCGGCGACGCCTCGATGAGCCCCTATGAGATCGGCCAACCCGGCGGCTCGGTCGAGCACTGGAACCAGGAGGCCGGTGCCGTGTGGCTCGGCAGGCTGCTGCAGCAATGGCCGAACGCCATTTGGCTCAATCCGGAAGACGCGAAGAACTGGGGCTATACCCATTCTATTGCCATGATCCGCGATATCTTTGGCGGCCGCATGTTTCCGCTGACGCTCGCCGGCCTCGAAGCCGCGACGAAGCAACTTTCAAGGAAGCACTGAATGGACCCACGCAAAACAGGACGGTCGACCTGTTTCCTTTGCCTGCAATGCGGTGTCCAGTTCGCGGCGACAGCGACGCCGCGGCAACATTGCCCGATCTGCGAAGACGAGCGGCAATATGTGCGCTGGGAGGGCCAGGCCTGGACCACGCCGGAAGAGCTCGCAGGCGGGCACCGGGTCGTGATCAAGGATGATGCCGGCGTGCTCGCCTTCGGCATAGAGCCGCGCTTCGGCATCGGCCAGCGGGCGTTGCTGGCGCAAACGCCGCACGGCAATGTGCTGTGGGACTGCATCTCGATGGTCAGCGACGACGCGGTGGCCGAGATCAACCGCCGGGGCGGCCTGGCCGCCATCGCCATTTCGCACTGCCATTATTATTCGGCAATGGTCGAGTGGAGCGAGGCGTTTGGCGGCGTGCCGATTTATCTGCACGCCGATGATCGTCAGTGGATCATGCGGCCGCATCCGGCGATCATCAGCTGGGAAGGCGAAACGCGCGCCATTAACCCGTCGCTGACGCTCATCCGCTGCGGCGGCCACTTTGCCGGTGGCCAGGTGCTGCACTGGAAGCGCGACAGCGGCAATGCCATGCTGGCCGGCGACATCCTGCAGGTGACGCCTACGCGCCGTCATGTCAGCTTCATGTACAGCTACCCGAACTATATCCCGCTCAACGCGACGAAAGTGCTCGGCATCAAGGCCGCGCTGGAGCCTTTCACGTTCGACCATATCTACGGCGCATGGTGGAACCAGAATGTCATCGGAGACGCAAAGGCGGCATTTTCAGCATCGGTTGCGCGCTATCTCGCGGCCCTCGCCTGAGGAATTCGTCGCAGCAGGATAGGAAATACGAGCAAACGCCGTAACAAATGCCTATTTCAAGCGAAGTTGGGAAGGCAACCCAAATAGCGACATAAGCTAAGAGGAAAAAATGGACAGCCACACCTACCCCGTTACCCGCACCGATGCCGAATGGCGCGCCCGGCTGACGCCCGAGCAATATGCGGTGATGCGCAACCATGGCACCGAGCGGCCGGGAAGCTGCGCCCTGCTGCACGAGAAGCGCGCCGGCACCTTCTCCTGCGTCGGCTGCGACCAGCCCTTGTTTGAATCCAACCTGAAATTCGAGAGCGGCACCGGCTGGGCGAGCTTCAACGATCCCGTGCCGGGCTCGGTCGAGACCACCGTCGACCGCAGCTACGGCATGGTCCGTACCGAGTGCCATTGCGCCCGCTGCGGCAGCCATCTCGGCCATGTCTTCGAGGACGGCCCGCCGCCGACCGGCCTGCGCTATTGCATCAACGGCGTGGCGCTCAAATTCGAGCCGGCCGCCTGATCGTCAGGCCACGACCACCAGGATCAGCCACAACGTCGCGCCAAGCGTCATCAGCGAGGCCTTGGCGCCACTCGATTTTCCGGCAGTTCGCCAAACGGCAAAGGTCAGGAAGATATTATAGGGCACCGGCGCGAAATGCACCGCCAGGACTAGCGCAAGCGGCAGCTTCAGCCCAAGCAGAATGAGTGCCGCCACCGACAACGCGACGTTGATCGCTGTGCCGACAACGACCATGTCGCGCCAGAACAGCCGATCGAGCGGCACGCCGCCCAGCCAGCGTGAGCGGAAGAAGGCGGCAACGCGCGACATGATCGTCATCGATCGACCGGCTCCCTCGCTCTGCTCACCAGAGCGGTTCTAAGGATTGCGTCTGGAAATCCTGCTTTATTCCTGACCCAGAACTTCGGCAATCGCGCGCTCGAAACGTGAGGCTTCCGTAACCAGCCAGTCGGTCATCGCCGGCCAACTGTCTTCGGCAAAACAATTCACCCGCCACATCGAATTGATGCCTAGGCCGTCGCAACTTTGTTCTGGCCTGAGCTTCAGCCTGTCTTCGATGGCCGGCTGAAACGGCTTCAACCGCGACCAGGCTTGCGTGGCACCGAGCTTCTCGTTGCGGCCGAAGAAGACGCCGACATGATTGTGCGCAGGCGCGACATACATGGAAATGACCAATGCGAAGTCGGGCAGCCCACGCTGCCAGAACCACGGCCCGCGCCTCGCCAGCAGAGCCCTTTCATCCGGATGCCGTTCCGCGAACAGCGTCCAGAAGCTGCGTTGGCGGAATTCAGAGGCGCGGCGGGCGCCAAAATCGAATTCGCTCATGGTTCGATGCTCGCTCCGGCATCAGGCCGAGACTGTTGCCGAGACGGTTTCGAAAATTCGCTCTGGCGGGTCGTATGGTGGTGGTTTCGAAAACCGGAGCGCGGCGGACTTTAGGTCCGTGAGCGCTGGAACCGCCGAAAACACCATCGGATTGCCGCCGGAGTAGAATTTCCAGACAGTCTCTACACCATTCCAAGCGCGGCCTTGTAGAGGTCGAGAATGGATTCCTCTTCCTGCCGCTCGGCCTGGTCTTTCTTGCGCAGCCGGATGATCGACCGCATCGCCTTGGTGTCGAAGCCGGTGCCCTTGGCCTCTGCAAACACTTCCTTGATGTCGTCGGCAATCGTCTTCTTCTCTTCCTCGAGCCGCTCGATGCGTTCGATGAAGGCGCGCAGCTGGCCGGCGGCAACAGTCTGGCTGGTCTCGGTGATGTCGTCGGCCATATTCTTCTCTCCGCGTCGTTTCTCGCCGCGACTCGGGGTAACCCGAGCGGCGAATTGCAGCGGTTCGATGCCCGACCGGGCGCGGCGGGTCAAGGTGCTATCGATGCGGCATGAACGGGTTGGGCACGCCTTAAGGTGTGTTGAGATTCAGGTCAGGCCGAGCCGAAAACGATGGCTGCCGAGAACCGGAGCGGAGCGTACCTGAGTACGTGAGCACCGGTAGCGCAGGAAGCCGGCGTTTGCAGGCCGGCATCACCTGAATATCAGCCCACCTTACCCGAATGCGATCAGCAGATCCTTGGCATCGATCTGGTCGCCGGCCTTGACCAGCACCTCGGCAATGGTGCCGTCGCGTTCGGCATGCAACGCCGTTTCCATTTTCATCGCTTCGATCGACAGCAGCACGTCACCGGCCTTTACCGCCTGGCCGGCAGCGACCGCAAGCGCCGAGACGACGCCCGGCATCGGCGCGCCGACATGCGCCTCATTGCCCGGCTCCGCCTTGCGTCGTACCTTGGCAGCAGAGGCGCCATGCGCCCGGTCCGGCACCTTCACCCGGCGCGGCTGCCCGTTGAGCTCGAAGAACACGGTGACCATGCCCTTTTCGTCGACATCGCCCATGGCAAGGCAGCGCACCACCAGCGTCTTGCCTTTTTCGATATCGACGAAAATCTCGTCTTCCGGCTTCATGCCGTAGAAATAGGTCGGCGTTGGCAGCACGCTGACCGGACCGTAGGTCTCCTGCGCGGCGGCAAAATCGGAAAACACCTTCGGATACATCAGCCACGACGCGAACTCGAACTCACTGAGCTTGCGCTCGAGTTTTTCCTCGACCTCCGTGCGACTGGCCTTGAGGTCCGCCGGTTTGAGCAGCGAACCCGGCCGCACCGTGATCGGCTTTTCGCCCTTCAGCACCTTCTTCTGCAATGGCTTTGGCCAGCCGCCCGGCGACTGGCCGAGATCGCCGCGCAACATCGACACCACCGAATCCGGGAAGGCGATGTCCCGCGCCGGATTCTCGACATCGGCGACGGTCAGGTCCTGGCTGACCATCATCAGCGCCATGTCGCCGACGACCTTGGACGACGGCGTCACCTTGACGATGTCGCCGAACATCAGATTGACGTCGTGATAGGTCTGCGCCACCTCGTGCCAGCGTGTCTCCAGCCCGAGCGAGCGCGCCTGTTCCTTGAGGTTGGTGAACTGACCGCCCGGCATTTCGTGCAGATAGACCTCCGATGCCGGCCCCTTCAGGTCGCTTTCGAAGGCTGCATATTGGTTGCGCACCGCCTCCCAGTAGAACGAGATGTGCCTGATCCATTGCGGGTCGAGACCCGGGTCGCGCTCGGTGCCTTTCAGCGCCTCGACGATCGAACCCAGGCACGGCTGCGAGGTGTTGCCCGATAGCGAATCCATCGCCGCGTCGATGGCGTCGACGCCGCTCTCCACCGCCGCCAGCACGGTTGCCGCCGACAGGCCGGATGTGTCGTGGGTGTGGAAGTGGATCGGCAGGTCCGTCGCCTCGCGCAGCGCCTTGAACAGCACGCGGGCCGCCGCCGGTTTCAAAAGCCCGGCCATATCCTTGACGGCGATGATATGGGCGCCTGCCGACTGCAATTCCCTGGCCAGGCCGACATAATATTTCAGATCGTATTTGGCCCGCGCCGGATCGAGTATGTCACCGGTATAGCAGATCGCCGCTTCGATCAGTCTGCCCTCGGCACCGACCGCATCCATGGCCACACGCATGTTCTCGACCCAGTTCAGGCAGTCGAAGACGCGGAACAGGTCAATGCCGCCGGCAGCGGCCTGGCGGACGAAATGCTGGACGACGTTATCGGGATAGTTGGTATAGCCAACGCCATTGGCGCCGCGCAGAAGCATCTGCAGCAGAAGGTTGGGTGCTGCCTCGCGCACTTTGCTCAGCCGCTCCCATGGGTCCTCGGTGAGAAAGCGCATGGCGACGTCGAATGTGGCGCCGCCCCAGCATTCGAGCGACAAAAGCTGCGGCAGAGCACGCGCATAGGTGCCGGCAATTCCGGCGATGTCATAGGTGCGCACACGCGTCGCGAGCAAGGATTGATGCCCGTCGCGCATTGTCGTGTCGGTGACCAGCACCTCTTTTTGCTCGCGCATCCACGCGGCGAATTTCTCCGGCCCGAGCACGTCGAACTTCTGCTTGCTGCCTTGAGGCACATTGCCGTTGAGATATGGCACCACCGGCGGCGCCGCATCGGCCTTTGGCTGCGGCCGGCCGCGCGTCTCGGGATGGCCATTGACCGAAACATCGGCAAGATAGTTGAGCAGCTTGGTCGCGCGGTCCTGCCGCTTCACACTGGCGAACAGTTCCGGCGTCGTGTCGATGAACTTGGTGGTATAGGAATTGTCGGCGAAGCTCGGGTGATTGATGATCGCCTCGAGGAAGGTGAGATTGGTCGCCACGCCGCGGATACGGAATTCGCGCAGCGCCCGGTTCATGCGGGCAATGGTCTCGGCCGGCGTCGGCGCCCACGCCGTCACCTTTTCCAGCAGCGGATCGTAGAAGCGGGTGATCACCGCGCCCGAATAGGCGGTGCCCCCATCAAGGCGGATGCCGAAGCCGGTGGCACCGCGATAGGCGGTGATGCGGCCATAATCGGGGATGAAATTATGTTCGGGATCTTCCGTGGTGATGCGGCACTGCAGGGCGTGACCGTTGAGCCTGATGTCCTTTTGCGCCGGCACGCCCGATTCCGCCGTGCCGATGGCAAAGCCGTCGAGGATATGGATCTGCGCCTTGACGATGTCGATGCCGGTCACCTGTTCGGTGACGGTGTGCTCGACCTGGATGCGCGGATTGACCTCGATGAAATAGAATTTTCCGGTGTCGGCATCCTGCAGGAACTCGACCGTGCCGGCGCCGATATAGCTGGTTTGGCGCGCAATTCTCAGCGCGTAGCCGCAAAGCTCTTCGCGTTGTGACATTTCCAGATACGGCGCCGGCGCCCGCTCGACGACCTTCTGGTTGCGGCGCTGGATCGAACAGTCGCGCTCGAACAGGTGCACGGCGTTGCCTTGGCGGTCGCCCAGCACCTGCACCTCGACATGGCGGGCGCGCTCGATCAGCTTCTCGAGATAGACCTCGTCCTTGCCGAAAGCCGCCTTCGCCTCACGCTTGCCCTCCATGACCTCGCGGGCGAGATCGGCCTCGGAGCGGATGGCGCGCATGCCGCGGCCGCCGCCGCCCCAGGATGCCTTGAGCATCACCGGGTAGCCGATCGTCCTGGCGAGTTCCCTTACCGCCGCCATGTCGTCCGGCAAGGGATCGGTAGCGGGAATTACCGGCACGCCGACTTCGATCGCGAGATTGCGCGCGGCGACCTTGTTGCCCAGCCTGCGCATCGTATCGGGGTTTGGCCCGATGAAGATGATGCCGGCCCTGGCGCAGGCCTCGGCGAATTCCGGGCTCTCCGACAGCAGCCCGTAACCCGGATGGATGGCGTCGGCGCCCGAAAGCCTGGCGACGCGGATAACCTCCTCGATCGACAGATAGCTTTCGATCGGCCCCATATCCCTGGCCAGATGCGGCCCGCGCCCGACCTGGTAACTTTCGTCGGCCTTGAAGCGATGCAGGGAGTATTTGTCCTCCTCTGCCCAGATCGCCACGGTTTTAAGGCCGAGCTCATTGGCCGCGCGGAAGACGCGGATGGCTATTTCGGAGCGGTTGGCGACAAGGATCTTCGAGATTGCCAAGGACAGGGCTCCGGACGCGGGGAAGGGAACTGCCGGACATGATTAGCGCGAAAATGCTGCAGTGCAAACAAAATCGAAAAGAGGGATTAAACCGATTTAGTATGATCTAGTGTCGACCCGGACAACGCCTGGGGCAGTCCGGATCCAGGCATTTGGGAAACCCCCATGAAAAATGCCCGGCGCGAGGCGCCGGGCATTCTCATACAGCAACGTCCGGTTATTTGCCGGGTTCGTTCTCGACATAGGTGTACTTGCCGTCGTCACCCTTCTTCCAGGTGTACATGACGTAGTCCGGACGGGTGATATCGCCCTTTGCATCGTAGCCGATCTCGCCGATCGCAGTCTTCCAGGGGCCGGCCGACTTGATGGTCTCGGCTACCTTCTGAGCGTCATCGGCTGAGCCGGTCTTGGTGATGGCGGCCGCGATGATTTCCATCGCTGCGTAGGAGTAGAGGGTATAGGCCTCAGGCTCGAAGCCGGCCGCACGGAACTTCTCGACGAGTTCCTTGGCGTTCGGATTCTTGCGCGGATCCGGAGCGAACGTCATCAGCGTGCCCTCGACGGCGTCGCCGGCGATGGAGGCCAATTCGTTCGACACGATGCCGTCGCCGGACATGAAGGTTGCCTTGAGGCCCTGGTCGGCGAGCTGGCGTATGATCAGGCCGGCTTCGGTGTGCAGGCCGCCATAGTAGACGACCGAGACGCCCGCATCCTTCATCTTGGCGATGAGGGCCGAGAAATCCTTGTCGCCGACATTGATGCCTTCATACATGGCCTCAGTCACGCCGTTGGCTGCGAGCGCCTTCTTCGTTTCGTCGGCGAGGCCCTGGCCATAAGGCGTCTTGTCATGGATGACAGCGATCTTGGCATCCTTGAAGTTCGCGGCGAGATAGTCGCCAGCGACCTTGCCCTGCTGATCGTCGCGTCCGCAGGTGCGGAAGGTGTTCCACATGCCACGTTCGGTGAACTTCGGATTGGTCGCGGCCGGCGTGATCTCAAGGATACCGTTCTCGGCGTAGACTTCCGACGCCGGGATCGAGACGCCGGAGTTGAAGTGGCCATCGACGTACTTGACGCCGTCGGCGACGAACTTGTTGGCGACCGAGATGCCTTGCTTGGGATCGGAGACGTCGTCGCCGACTTCAAGCTTGAGCTGCTGGCCAAGAACGCCGCCCGCCGCATTGATATCGGCGACCGCCTGTTCGGCACCCTTCTGAAGCTGGGCACCGAACGCTGCGTTCGGACCGGTGATCGGACCGGCAACGCCGATCAGGATGTCAGCCCACGCGTTGCCGCTGAACGCGACAAGCGCGGTCAGGGCGACGGCGGACAAAAGTGACTTTTTCATTGAAACGCTCCCATTTACCGAGTGGGCGTGGATGTTGCTTTCATGCGATGCCCACCCTTGCTCGCAGAAAGAGTACTTTGCCGATTTTCAGGCACTTGTCACGCCGATTCATCCCTGAAACGCCGTTAATGATAAATGTCAACCTTTCGGTTTCCAGCTCAAAAGAGAGGCTCTTTCGTAAAGCCAATTATACTGCGTTACCATCTGGTTCGTGCGCGTGTATTGGTAGCCAATGAAGCCCAATATCATCAGCACGATGGTATCGACCACGTAGTAATGCAGCGAAAACATCGTTCCGCCGAACAGCGCATGATGGATGAATCTTACGCCGATGCCGAGCCCCAGCATATAGGCGAATAGCTGGACGAAGCTGCGCCATGTTTGGGCACACGCCTTGCCCGTCATCCAGGCCGCCCAGCCGCCGAGCAGGCAGGTGACGAAAAAGAACTGCCAAATCGAGGGTTCCTCATAAAGAATGCCCTGCATGATGAAGACTCCTGAAACTCAGTGATGGCCGCCCTCGAGATAGGCGGCGCGCACTTCCGGATTGGCGAGCAGTTCCTTGCCGGTGCCGCTCATCGTCACATTGCCGTTGACCATGACATAGCCGCGCGTGGCGAGCTTCAGTGCGCCGAAGGCGTTCTGCTCGACCAGGAACACGGTCAGTCCCTGCGTGCGGTTCAGCTCGCGAATGGCGTCGAATATCTGCTTGACGATCAGCGGCGCTAGGCCTAGCGACGGCTCATCCAGCAAGAGCAGCTTCGGCCTTGCCATCAGCGCGCGGCCGATCGACAGCATCTGCTGCTCGCCGCCCGAAAGCGTGCCGCCACGTTGGCTGACGCGTTCCTTGAGCCGCGGGAACAGCGTAAAGACCCTTTCGACATCCTCGTCGTAATGCTTGAGACCGTCGAGGCTGGCGCCCATCTGCAGGTTTTCCATCACCGTCATGCGCGGAAAGATGCGCCGGCCCTCTGGCGACTGCGCGATACGCATGCGCGCGATCTCGTGGGTTGGCATCTGGGTGATATCGGTGCCGGCGAAGGTGATAGTGCCGGCACGAGCGCGCGGAGCACCGAAGATGGTCATCATCAGTGTCGATTTGCCGGCGCCGTTGGCGCCGATCAGCGCCACGATCTCGCCCTGTTTGACGGTGACGTCGACGCCGTTCAGCGCCCTGATGTTGCCGTAGTAGGTCTGGACGCCCTTGATATCGAGCAGCGTTGTGCCGGCCATTATTTCCGCCCCCCACGCCGATTAGAGGTGCCGGGAGTTTTCGACTTCGCCGGAGCCTTGCCCGGCTTTGCCGTGGAAGATTTCGCGGCCGATTTGGCTTTGGCCGGCGATCCGGACTTTGCAGCAGCAGCGCTCGACCTTGCATCGATCTGCCCGGCCTTCGAAGCGCCCTTTGACACTGTGACGCGTTCGCCCTCGCTATGGCCGACCGTATCGGCCACCGGTCCGGCGAGATAGGAAGACGATGTGCCCGGTCCATGCGCGGCATCCGGACCCGTATCCAGTTGCTCGATGACGTCCTCGTCGCCGACTTCGGTCAGTACCGTCTCGACGTCCTCGTCTTCGACGCCGAGATAGGCGGCGATGACGCGCGGGTCGGTTCGCACCGATTGCGGGTTGCCGTCGGAGATCTTGCGCCCGTATTCGAGGACGACGACATGGTCTGAAATCTGCATGACCACCGCCATGTCGTGCTCGATCAAAAGGATCGAGGTGCCGGTGTTGTCCTTGATGTCCATCAGCAGCGCATTGAGCGCCGCCGATTCCTTCGGATTAAGGCCGGCGGCCGGCTCGTCGAGGCACAAAAGCTCAGGGCCGGTGCACATGGCGCGAGCAATTTCGAGCCGTCGCTGCGCGCCATATGGCAGATCGCCGGCAGGATCGTCGGCGCGGTCGACGAGATCGGCCTTCTCCAGCCAGTGCTCGGCGAGTTCAACCGATTCCGCCGAAGCCTGTCTGTATCCGCTATAGCCGAACAGGCCGAGAATGGTATAGCCGGACGCCTTCATCAGCTTGTTGTGCTGGGCCACCAGCAGGTTCTCCAGCAGCGTCATGCCCGAGAACAGGCGGATGTTCTGGAAGGTGCGCGCCACCTTGGCCCGCGCCGGGATCTCATGGTTCGGCAGGCGTTCGAGCAGGAAGGTCGAGCCGTCGCGCCGGTTGAGCGTGATCATGCCTTCCGACGGCTTGTAGAAACCGGTGATGCAATTGAACACGGTGGTCTTGCCGGCGCCGTTGGGGCCGATCAGCGCGGTGATCTCGCCACGTTTGGCCTGGAATGACAAATCGCCGATGGCGATGAGACCGCCGAACTTCATCGACAGATGCTCGACCTGCAGGATGGCATCGTTCACGGAGGGGCTCGCGTTCATCAGCCGTGTCCCTCCTTGGTGAAGGACCCGGACACCGCCCTGCGCACCTTGAGGAAGGCTGTCGGCTCGCGGCTGCCGACGAAGCCACGCGGCTTCCACAGCATGACGATGACCATGGCCATGCCGAACAACAGCATGCGATAAAGCTCCGGCGTGAAGTCGGGGCCGAACCCGGGTATGACCTTGATGTTGCCCCAACTCAGGCCGGTCTTGAGGAAATCCAGTTCGCGCAGGATTTCGGTGCCGCCGATCATCACCATGGCGGCGACGGCAATACCGACCAGCGAGCCCATGCCGCCAAGCACGACGATGGCAAGGATGATCGCCGATTCCAGGAAGACGAAGGATTCCGGGCTGACGAAGCCTTGCCGCGCGGCGAAGAACGAGCCGGCAAAGCCGCCGAACATCGCGCCCGTGGCAAAGGCCGTGAGCTTGGTGGTGGTGGTGTTGATGCCGAGCGAGCGGCAGGCGATCTCGTCCTCGCGCAGCGCTTCCCAGGCGCGGCCGACCGGCAGGCGCCTGAGCCTCACCGTGACGAAAGCGGTCAGCAGGCAGAGTCCAAGGATCAGGTAGTAGAGGAAGATCTTGTAGTAGGCACCGGACTGCGCGATGCCAAGCACCTTGGAGATGTAGTTCGGGTCGGAGACGTTGAACGACATCAGGCCGAAGAACGAGACCTTCGGGATGCCGGAAATCCCGGCCGAGCCGTTGGTCACTTCGCGCCAGTTGATGATCACCAGCCTTATGATCTCGCCGAAAGCGAGCGTCACGATCGCCAGATAGTCACCGCGCAGGCGCAACACAGGGAAGCCCAGCATCACGCCCCAGAATGCAGCCATCAGGCCGGCGGCGGGCAGCAGGATCCAGAAGGAAAGGCCGTAATGCGTGCCGAGCAGCGCATAGGCATAGGCACCGACGGCGTAGAAGGCGACATAGCCTAGGTCCAGCAGGCCGGCCAAGCCAATAACAATATTCAACCCCCAGGCCAGCATCACGTAGATCAGGATCTGGATGCCGAAATTGTCGACATACTTCAGCGAACCCTGGAAACCGGCCGCCATGGACCCAGCATATAGCGCCAGCACCAACACCACGATAATCGGGTAGAGCGCCAGTGCGGTTATGCCCAATGCCGAGAAATGAGAATGAATGAAGGCCCGGAAACGATATATCAGCCAGGCTAGCGCATAGATGATTGCAAGTGCCCGCAGGAACCGCACAAAATCGGAAAGTTCCGGCCCTAAAGCCTCGGTCAGGAAGCCGCTGAGCGCGAGCAGAAGAACGGCGACGGCGAGCGCCACGATAAACGCGGGAAGGCGGAAGAATCGCGAAGCCAGGCTGACCGGCAGCAGGCCGGTAGCGACGTCGACGATCTTCTGGTTCGCCAGGAAGGGCTGGCCATAGGCGACATAAAGGAAGCGTCCGGCCATGGTGGCGATCACGACGCCGGCGAGCAAGCCCCAGCGCTGCACCAGGATCAGTTCGTTGGAGATGTTCTGGTCGGTCTTCAGGCCGATGAACAGCACGAACAGGCCAAGCGAGATGGCGCCGGCATAGAGCGCTTCGCGAAAAGCGCGCTGGACCGGGGTGGCTACGACGGTGCTTTCCGGAGACACGGTAACCGCCATGATCTCAGACCTTTTCGACTTCTGGCCGGCCGAGAATGCCGGAAGGCAGGAAGATCAGCACGATCGCCAGGATGGAGAAGGCGGCGACGTCCTTGTAGTCGATCGAGAAGTAAGCCGACCACATGCTTTCGATGAAGCCAATCATCAGGCCGCCGAGCACGGCGCCGGGCAGTGAGCCGATGCCGCCGAGCACCGCGGCAGTAAACGCCTTCACACCGGGCGTAAAACCGTCGGAAAACACCACCACGCCGTAATACATCAGGAACAACGTGCCGGCGACGGCGGCGAGGGCGGCGCCCATGATGAAGGTGATCGAGATGGTGCGATCGACGTCGACGCCGAGCAGTGCGGCCATCTTGCGATCCTGCTCGCAGGCGCGCTGCGCCCGGCCGAGCGAGGTCTTGTTGACCAGGTACCAGAACACCGCGAGCAGGACTATGGTGACCAGGACGATGATGATCTGCTTCAGCGAGACGCTGATGCCTTCGATGTTGTAGACCGTGGACACCATTGGCGGGACCGGCTTGTTGCGCGGCCCCTGCGTCACCTGGACGAAATTGGACAGCGCAATCGACATGCCGATCGCAGTGATCAGCGGCGCCAGCCGGAATGAACCACGCAAAGGCCGGTAGGCCACCTTCTCGATCGTCCAATTATACAGGCTGGTCAGCAGCATCGCGACGATCATCATGATCAGCAGCGCAACGACGATCGGCAGCGAATAGAACAACGCACCGAGGATGAGGAAAACGATGAGCGCGGTGAAAGCGCCGATCATGAAAATGTCGCCATGGGCGAAATTGATCATGCCGATGATGCCGTAGACCATCGTATAGCCGATCGCTATCAGCCCATAGATCGATCCCAGCGTCAGCCCGTTGATAAGCTGCTGGACAAAATACTGCATGCTGTCGTGGCTCCCCTGGAATGTCGCCCATGCAGACGCATTCCTTTTCGTATTTTCCCTAGTCGTAAAGTGTCGAGCCCGGATTGCAACGTGATTTTTCGATCATTACGCGTGTTTTCGCCGCATGCCGTCCGATTGCCCGTTTTGTTCCCGTCCGCCCCCTGGACCATCGCGGACCCTACCATTGGCCTAACGCAATGTCTTTGACGATTCAATCGCTCCATGCGCCCCATGTCGAAGAAATCGCCGTCAAAATAAGTTGATGGGCGGGATCGTTGCGCCGTCGAAGGCAATCCGTTTGCGCTCTCTTCCTTCCCTAACGTCAGCGTTTTCTCTATTTGACGACGAAGCCGTGCGCGAACGGGTCGCGGTCGTCGATAAAGATCGTGTTCAATCCGGTCATCCGCGCCCACCCGCCGATCGACGGAATGATTGCCGGCTTGCCGGCGACGGTGACCTCTTTCTCCACCCTGCCCTTGAACAGCGACCCGATGATCGATTCATGGACGAAGTCGTTGCCGACCCCAAGCTTGCCCTTGGCGTGAAGCTGCGCCATCCGCGCCGAGGTGCCGGTGCCGCAGGGCGAGCGGTCGATTGCCTTGTCGCCGTAGAAGACGGCGTTGCGGGCATCGGCTTGCGGGTTGGCCGGCGCGCCGGTCCACAATATGTGCGACAGCTTGTCGATGCCGGGATTCTCCGGGTGGACGAAGGAATATTTCTCGTTGAGCCGCTGCCGCACCACCGGGCTCCAGGCGATCAGCTCGCCGGCCGAATGGTCGGCCATGTCGCGATAGTTCTTTTGCGGTTCGACGATGGCGTAGAAATTGCCGCCGTAGGCGACATCGACGCTGATCTCGCCGAGCCCGGGGCATTCGACCGTCAGTGCCTCGGCATAGAGGAAGGACGGCACATTGGTGATGCGCACCTCCTCGACATAATCGCCGACTTGGCTGTACTCGGCGACGACCACGCCCGCCGGCGTATCCAGCCTGAGCACGCCCGGCGTCTTCGGCTTGATCAATCCATTTTCGACGGCAAAGGTCACCGTGCCGATGGTGCCGTGGCCGCACATCGGCAGGCAGCCCGAGGTTTCGATGAACAGGATGGCGATGTCGCAATCTTCGCGCGTCGGCGGATAGAGGATAGAGCCGGACATCATGTCATGGCCGCGCGGCTCGAACATCAGGCCGGTGCGGATCCAGTCGTATTCGGCCAGGAAATACGCCCGCCGCTCCATCATCGTCGAGCCGTTGAGCAGCGGTCCGCCGCCGGCGACCAGCCGCACCGGATTGCCGCAGGTGTGGCCGTCTATGCAGAAGAAGGAATGCTTGGCCATGCCGGCTCCCAACTGAATGTCTTCGATCTCAAAACCGTTGCGGGCTGAACGGACCGAGATCCAGCGATGGACTCTGCCCGAGAACGAGCTCGCGGATCAAGCGTCCGGTCGCCGCGGCCTGGGTCAGGCCGAGGTGACCATGGCCGAAACCGTACACCACCGACGGCGTTTTTTGCGACTGCCCGATCACCGGCAGCGAATCCGGCAGCGACGGCCGGAACCCCATCCATTCGCGCCCATTGGCCGGATCCAGTCCCGGCAGGAATTTCTGCGCCTTTTCGAGCAGCGCTTTCGAGCGCGCATAATTGGGCGACCTTTCAAGCCCGCCGAGTTCGACCGCACCACCGACGCGCAGTCCCGTCTCGAGCGGCGTGATGACGAAGCCATGCCCGGAAAAGATCAATTGCCGCCTTACGTCGAAGGCAGCCTTCGGCAGCGTCGTGTTGTAGCCACGCTCGGTCTCCAGCGGGATTCCGTCGCCGAGATGTCTCGCCAGCAGGTGCGACCAGGCCCCGGCAGCGATGACGAGATGCTTCGCCCGTCGCCTCGTGCCGTCGGCCATGGTCAGGATCGCGCCGTCCTGTCCTGCCTCGACACGCTCGATCCGGGCCCTTTCGAACCCGGCGCCCAACCTCTCGGCATAGGCCCATAACGCCTTTCCAAGCCGCTTGGGGTCGGCGACGGTTTTCCACCCCGGAACGAAAGTTCCCTTGACGAAGCGCGGCGACAGACCGGGCTGCAAGGCGGCGAGAGCGCTCCCCTCGACATGGCTGAAGCCGATGCCGAAGCGCTGCCTTGCCGCCCAGCCGGGCAGTGAGGCCTTGAACTCGGCTTCGCTTTCGTAGAGTTCGAGCGAGCCGTCCTCGTGCAGCATCGGCCGTGTGCCGGAACGGTCGAGCAAACCCATCCATTCCGCCTCGGCGAGCTTCATCATCCCGGCCTGTGCGGCAAGGCCGGCTTCATAGCGGTCGCTTCGGCCGGCGCGCCAGAAGCGGACCAGCCAGGGCAGCAGCTTCAGCAGATAGGCTGGTGGGATGCTGAGCGGGCCGAGCGGGTCGGCGAGCCATTTCGGCAGCTGCCTGATCATGCCCTTGTGGGCGAGCGGCAGCACGTCGGAGAAGGCAAAGGCGGCGGCATTGCCGGAACTGGTCTCCTCGCAGATCCCCGTCCGATCGAAGATCGTGACGTTTCGCCCCGCCTCGGCCAGAAATGCGGCAGCGCAGATGCCGATAATGCCGCCACCAATGATGGCGACATCGAGCGTAGCATTGTCATTCATTGGCATGCGCCGCGCTGCACATCTGCAAACACCCTCGAAGGCACTGGATCAGAATGCCGGCAGTTGCGGCCGCACGGCCAGCGCATCCCTGACGACCTTTTCGACTGCCTTGCGCCGCTCGCCCGACAATGGCTGGCGCGGCATGCGCACGCGGTCGTTGGTGTTGATCGCCAAAACTTCGGCGAGCTTGATGTTCTGCACCAGATAGGTCGAGACGTCGAGGTCGAGCAGCGGCCGGAACCAGCGGTAGATCTTCAACGCCTCCTCGCGGCGGCCCTGTCTCATCAACTGATAGATGGCGACGGTCTCGCGCGGGAACGCGGTGACCAAGCCCGCCACCCAGCCGATGGCGCCGACCGACAGCGCCTCAAAGGCGAGATTGTCGACGCCGGTGAACAGGTCGTAGCGGTCGCCGAGGCGGTTGATGATCTCGGTCGAGCGGCGGATGTCGTCTGAGGACTCTTTTATGGCGACGAAGCGCTGGTCCTTGGCCAACTCCTCCATCTGGTCGACGGTGACATCGACGCGATAGGCAAGCCGGTTGGAGTAGATCATCACCGGCAGGTCGCCGGCCGCGGCGACGGCGCTGAGTGCCGCGACCGTCTCCTCGGCATTGGTATGGTAGATCGGGCTCGGCACCACCATCAAACCGTTGGCGCCTTCCTTGGCGGCGCGGCGTGCGATCGCCGCCGCCTCGCGTGTACCGGCCTCGTTGACCGTCAACAGCACCGGTTTTTTGCCGGCGATCTTCTGGGCGGTCTTCAGCACCGCGATCTTCTCGTCATGCGACAGCATCGGGCCTTCGCCGAGCGACCCGCAGACGATGATGCCGTCACAGCCGGCCTCCATCTGCAGCGCAAAGCAGCGCTCCATCTCGGCATGGTCGAGGCCGTCGTCCTCGGTGAATTTGGTCGTAACGGCGGGGAAGACTCCGGCCCACATGTCGATCGCTCCATCTGATATATCAGTCGTATATTTCTTAAGAAGCCGGCTGTCAACGTTGAATCTGATATGATATATCAACAATATATCAGGAGAAGCCGCATTGGTATATGAGAGCCCGGGCTCCGAGCCGGCAACTGCGAAGGCCTACCGCAGGCTCGAGCACATGATCGTAACTCTCGAGCTGGCGCCGGCGAGCTTCATCACCGAGGGGGCGCTGATCGACAGGCTCGGCCTCGGCCGCACCCCGGTTCGCGAAGCGATCCAGCGGCTGGCTTGGGAGGGGCTGCTCGAGGTCCGGCCGCGCGCCGGCATTGCCATTGCCCCGCTGCACCCCGGCGACTGGCTGCGTGTCCTCGACGCCCGCCGTGGCGTCGAGGTGGTGCTTGCCCGCTCGGCCGCTCGCTTCGTCACCCGCGAGGCCGCCGACCTGTTCCATGACGCTGCCCTTGCCATGCAAAAGGCGGTGATTTCGGAAAATGTGTTTTACTTCATCCAGGCCGACAAGGCGCTCGACGAGGCGCTGGCGCTGGCTGCCGACAACCCGTTCGCCGCGCGCCTGGCGGCGCCCTTGCAAACCCACAGCCGCCGTTTCTGGTTCCGCTACAAGGCCGATACCGGCTTGGCCGAATCCGCCGAGCATCATGTCGCGCTGATCCGCTCGATCCTAGCAGGCGACGAGGAGGCCGCAGCCAAGGACGCCAAGCGCCTGATGGCACTTTTGCGCGGCCATGCCGAGGCAGCTGCCACACGCTGAGCCTGTCATTTCGTCATGCGCCCTGGCCGGGCAGGGCCATCACGTTTTCCCAATTGTCGCCGGCCGCGACGATGCAGCTTCTGCCGGCGATATCGGTGACGACGATACTCCAGGTTCCGGTCTCGGCGACAAAGACTTCCATGACCGCCTCATGACCGATCAGCCCCAAAGCAAACTGCCTTTCCTGGAACTTCTCGCTCAAATGGGCGACGAGCTCGCCATGTTCAACGCAGTATTGATATTGCGCGCTTGCGGTGTTCGTACCCACCGCCAATGCGCCAGCAAGAACCAGGGTTTTCACCCATCCCAACAGCGATTTGTGTGCCATAGGCACCTCCTTTGCCATCGCGTTCCGGCAAAGGAGGGGTTTGACAGCCTCACTTTGCCGGAGCGATCCAGGCCGGTTCCGACGTCATCATCATCGCGTCGTTCCTTTCTGTGTTCCGGTCTGCCATCGGTGGGAACGATTCCAGATGTTCCCATTATGTTCCCGATATATGGTATCGGCAATGGAAAAGCGCAAGCAGGCGCCCAAGCGGGCGCCTGCAGATCCGTTTTACGGTTGTCGCCGAAGAATGGGGCCACCCAGGCTGCGCGGCCATGCCGAGGCCGCTGCTACGCGCGAGCGTGGAACCTCATCAGGTGCCTGGCAGCGCCGCTATCGTCATCGCGCTCTCCCAGCCTTCGCCGACTGAAATCACGCAGCTTTGGCCTTTTGTGTCGCTGGCGAGGATGGTCCATGTGCCCTTGTCGGAAACGAAGACTTCAAGCACCACATTCGGATTGACGACGCCGACCGCGCTCGGATTTTCATGAAACTTCTCGCCGAGCGCCTTGACCATATCCGCGCGTGCCGCACATTGCTCGGCAGCCATTGCCGGGACGGCGGAAAGGGCCATCGCAGCGCAAGCTACAGTCGCCACGAGACGTGTCATCTGACACCTCCTTTGCGCCGGACGATATCCCCGGAGCCGTCACCAGCGCCGTTGGTTGATCTGCCAGCGTCTGCTTCGCGGCAGGACTGCAACCTAAGAAGATTGCTGCCTTCTTGGTTCCATCACATTAGTGTTCATGCCGATGAAGATCGCGACAAAAAAGACCCGGGTCGAGCCCAGGGCTTCTTTTGCTTTCCGCGATCTGGATCAGTTCATCGTCGGGATGATGAACTCGGCGCCATCCTTCACGCCGGCCGGCGCGCCCGAAACCGAAGGGGAGGACGCGCAGACAGAAAACCGTCCGGCTAATTCATCGTCGGAATGACGAACTCGGCGCCATCCTTCACGCCGGCCCGCGCCCCCGAAGCCGAAGGCGAGGACGCGCAGACAGAAAACCGTCCGGCTAATTCATCGTCGGAATGACGAATTCGGCGCCGTTCTTCACGCCGGCCCGCGCGCCCGAAGCCGAAGGCGAGGACGCGCAGACAGAAAACCGTCCGGCTAATTCATCGTCGGAATGACGAATTCGGCGCCATCCTTCACGCCGGACGGCCAGCGCGACGTCACCGTCTTGGTCTTGGTGTAGAAGCGGAACGCGTCCGGCCCGTGCTGGTTGAGGTCGCCGAAGGAGGACGCCTTCCAGCCGCCAAACGTATAGTAGGCGATCGGCACCGGGATCGGCACGTTGATGCCGACCATGCCGACCTGAACCCGCGAGGCGAAGTCGCGCGCCGCGTCGCCGTCGCGGGTGAAGATAGCGACGCCATTGCCCATCTCGTGCTCGTTGGCGAGCTTGATCGCGTTCTCGTAGGTCGGTGCGCGCACCACCGACAGCACCGGCCCGAAGATCTCTTCCTTGTAGATGCGCATGTCGGGGGTCACATTGTCGAACAGGCAGCCGCCCATATAGTAGCCGTTCTCGTAACCCTGCATGGAAAAGCCGCGTCCGTCGACGACCAGCTTGGCGCCTTCCTTGACGCCGGTGTCGACATAGGACTTGACCCGCTCCAGCGCCTGTGCCGTGACCAGCGGGCCGAAATCGGCGGAAGAATCGGTCGACGGACCGACCTTCAGGCTCTCGACCCGCGGCACCAGTCTTTCCATCAGCCGGTTGGCGGTGTCGTTGCCGACCGGAACGGCCACCGATATGGCCATGCAGCGCTCGCCGGCCGAGCCGTAGCCGGCGCCGATCAGCGCGTCGACGGTCTGGTCCATATCGGCATCCGGCATGATGATCATGTGGTTCTTGGCACCGCCGAAGCACTGCACGCGCTTGCCGGCCGCGCAGCCGCGCGAGTAGATGTACTGGGCGATCGGCGTCGAGCCGACGAAACCGATGGCCTTGATGTCGGGATCGTCGAGGATGGCGTCGACCACTTCCTTGTCGCCATTGACGACATTGAGGATGCCCGCCGGCAGGCCGGCCTCGATGAACAGTTCGGCAATGCGCATCGGCACGCCCGGGTCGCGCTCGGACGGTTTGAGGATGAAGGCATTGCCGCAAGCGATGGCCGGCGCGATCTTCCACAGCGGGATCATCGCCGGAAAATTGAACGGCGTGATGCCGGCGACGACGCCAAGCGGCTGGCGCATCGAATAGACGTCGATGCCGGGGCCGGCGCCATCGGTGAACTCGCCCTTCATCATGTGCGGCGCACCGATGCAGACCTCGACCACTTCGAGGCCGCGCTGGATGTCGCCCTTGGCGTCGGCGATGGTCTTGCCGTGTTCGCGCGCCAATATCTCGGCCAGCGCGTCATACTCCTTGGCGACCAGCTCGAGGAACCGCATCAGGACGCGCACGCGCCGCTGCGGGTTGGTCGCCGCCCAGCCGGGCTGTGCCGCCTTGGCGTTTTCGACCGCCGCGCGCAATTCCGCCTGCGAAGCCAGCGCCACCGTGCCGCGCACCGTGCCGTCCATCGGCTGCATGACGTCCTGCTTGCGGCCGCTGGTTCCGGCGACGCGCTTGCCGCCGATGAAATGACCGTATTCGATCATGGTCTCTCTCCCTGGTTCGTGATGAGGCATTGTCCGCCTTTGCGAGAGCGATGGCAACGCGAGCGAAAACGCAACCGTTGTGCAGAAAATAGATAGCAGTGGGTGTCTGTGCATCAAATCGCGCAAATGATAGAGATGTGTGGTGTACGCCATGGGATAGAGAAAATTGAGTTTCTTCGCCGTCGAGCGCTGCCGTAATCGTCATCATCCGGACCCTCCCGATGAACTGGGATGATGCCCGCATCTTCCTTGCCGTGGCGCGCGCCGGTCAGATCCTCGGCGCCGCCAGGCGGCTGGAGCTTAATCACGCGACCGTCTCGCGCCGCATCGCCGCCCTCGAGGATGCGCTCAGGACAAAACTGTTTCGCCGGCTTACCACCGGCAGTGAGCTGACGCCGGCGGGCGAGCGTTTCCTCGAGATCGCCGAACGCATGGAGGGCGACATGATCGCCGCGCGCTCGACTGTTTCAGGCGAAGGCGACGACGTGTCGGGCACCGTGCGGATCGGCGCGCCGGACGGTTTTGGCGTCGCCTTCCTGGCCAGGCGCCTCGGCGTGCTGACCGCTCTGCACCGTGAACTCACCATCCAGTTGGTGCCGGTACCACGCTCCTTCTCTTTGTCACGGCGCGAGGCCGACATTGCCATCACCGTCGAGCGGCCGACGGAAGGCCGCCTGGTGGCGGGAAAGCTGGTCGACTACACGCTCGGCCTGTTCGCGTCGCGTGCCTACGCCGACACCCATGGCTTGCCCGGAAGCGCCGCCGAGCTAGGTCAGCATACGCTGATCGGCTACGTGCCGGATCTGATCGTCAGTCCCTCGCTCGACTACGCGGCCGAATTCAGCGCCGACTGGCGCACCAGCTTCGCCATTTCCTCCGCGCTCGGCCAGGCCGAAGCGGTGCGTTCCGGCGCCGGGATCGGCATACTGCACACCTTCGTTGCCCGCTCGATGCCGGAGTTGGTGCCCCTCGATATCGTCGCACCCATTCGCCGCGCCTACTGGCTGGTCTATCACGAATCGGTCAGGCCGCTGCGCCGCGTCCAGGTCGTTTCGAGCTTCATCACCAAGGCCGTCGAACGGGACAGGGGTTTGTTCGCGTGAAGCCTATCGGCCGGCGGCTGTCTTAAGTTGCCGGGGGTCTTACTTGGCATATCGTCCCGGCCCGAGATCGCCGACGTCGATGTCGGGCACCCGGCTGGAGATGATGTCGGCTAGAACCTTAGCCGAGCCGCAGGCCATGGTCCAACCGAGTGTGCCATGGCCGGTATTGAGATAGAGATTGGAGAAATCGGTGCGGCCGATCAGCGGCGGCCCGTCCGGTGTCATCGGCCGCAGCCCGCACCAGAAGGTCGCCGATCGCATGTCGCCGCTGCCCGGAAACAGGTCGCCGACCGAATGTTCGAGCGTGCGGCGCCGCGATTCGTGCAGCCGCAGATCGAAGCCGGAAATCTCCGCCGTGCCGCCGACCCGGATACGATCGCCGAGCCGGGTGATCGCTACTTTGTAGCTCTCGTCCATCACGGTCGAGACCGGTGCGGCGGTGGCGTCCTTGATCGGCAGGGTGATCGAATAGCCCTTGACCGGGTAGACCGGGATGGGGCGCTTCAGCATGCGCATGAACCGCGCCGAATAGCTGCCCATCGCCATCACATAGGCATCAGCGACCATCCAGCCCTTGCTGGTGCTGATGTTGGTGATGCGATCGCGCTTCTTGACGACGCGCCGTATCTCCGTGTCGTATTCGAAGGTGACGCCGCGTGCCGCGCAAAGCTCGGCAAGCCTGTCGGTAAACATCTTGCAGTCGCCGGTTTCGTCGCCGGGCAACCGCAGGCCACCGACGAATTTTTCGCGCACGCCAGCCAGCGCGGGTTCGGCCGCAATGCAGCCGTCGGGGTCGAGAACCTGGTAGGGGACGCCATAGGTCTTCAGCACCTCGACATCGCCACCGACGCCGTCGAGCTGCTTTTGCGTTCGGAAAAGCTGCAGCGTGCCCTTTGCGCGCTCGTCATAGGCGATGCTGGTCGCCTCGCGCAGCGCCTTCAGCGTGTCGCGGCTGTACTCGGCCAGCGGCACCATGCGCGCCTTGTTCAGCGCGTAGCGTTCAGCCGTGCAATTGCGCAGCATCTTGACCAGCCATATCCACATATGCGGATCGAGGGCCGGTCGCACCACCAGTGGGCCGTGCTTCATCAAAAGCC
This sequence comes from Mesorhizobium sp. M1142, assembly GCF_040318565.1. Lineage (NCBI taxonomy): Bacteria > Pseudomonadati > Pseudomonadota > Alphaproteobacteria > Hyphomicrobiales > Phyllobacteriaceae > Mesorhizobium > Mesorhizobium sp. M1142. The sequence continues at coordinate 80,199 of NZ_JAMYMK010000003.1, read as the reverse complement.
ATTTGATGGCCTTCAGCGGAACGCCGGGCCCGGCCCAGGGCGAGGCATAGCCAGGCGAGATCTCGCCGGCATTGGCAAAGCTGGTTTCCAGCGCCGGGCCTTTCTGGCGATCGATCACAGTCACCTGATGGCCGGCCTCGGCAAGAAAATAGGCGGTGGTGACCCCGATCACACCGCCGCCCAGCACGAAGATCTTCATCGTTTGGTTCTCCGCGGCGGCATCTCGTCGGGATTCGAGACCGGGATCATCGCCGCCTTCTGTCTGCCGGATTCTGTGGCGTCAGCCAAGTGCCGATGCTCAGGGAAAAGACATGCGTGAGGACAACAAGCTTGCGTCCTAGCGATTCACATAGCGCCGGTGGAAACGGTGGCCGAGGCTGGTCAAGACCTCGTAGCCGATAGTGCCGGCCTGGCCAGCTACCTGGTCCACCGTCTGCGATGACGGCCCGATCAGTTCAACGAGGTCGCCGGCCTTCAGCTTGCCGGGCGGCAGTGCGGAAATGTCGAGGATGATCGTATCCATCGAAATCCGGCCGACGAAGGGCAGCCGCACATTTTCGAACCAGGCAGCGGAAGCGGCGCGACGATGCCAGCCATCGCCGTAGCCGAGCGAAATCGTCGCCGCGGCAAGCGGGGCCTTGGCATGAAAAGTGTGGCCGTAGCCGACACCGGCGCCGGCCTCCAATATCCGCGTCTGGATGACCTTGGCCTGCAATCGCACCACCGGCAGCATCGGATTGTCCTTCGCCGGCGTCGGATTGACGCCATAGAGAGCGGCACCCGGACGAACGAGGTCGTAGTGATAGCGCTGCCCGAGAAAAATGCCTGATGAATTGGCAAGGGAAGCCGGCGCTTCCGGCAGCATTTGGCGCAGCCGTTCGAATTCCAGCCGCTGCCGCTCGTTGGCCAGTTGCTCGGGTTCGTCGGCGCAGGCGAGATGGCTCATCACGAACGTCACTTCGACACCGTCGAAGGCGTGCGTATCCTGCGCGACTGCCTTCACCTCCGCGGGCGTCATGCCGAGCCGCGACATGCCGCTGTCGACCTGGAGGGCGGCCGGCAACTTACGGCCCACCCGCCCGGCCATCTCGCGCCATGCCGCGAGTTGGCTGGCGCTGTTGAGTACGCTGCAAAGCCCTGCCGCAACCGCTTCCCTTTCCGCACCCGGCGGAATGCCGTTCAGCACATAAATGGCCGGGCCTGAGCCGAGCGCCTTGCGCAGCAAGATGCCGCCGGCCAAATGCGCAACAAAGAAGGTATTACAGCCCTCAGCCATCAGTGCCGCCGCCACCGGCGCCGCGCCAATCCCGTAACCGTCGGCCTTGACCACTCCAGCACAGCTGACGCCGCCCAGCCGCGCCTTCAGCCGCCGGTAATTCTCACGGATGGCGCCGAGATCGATAGTCAGGATTGCCCCCGCCGCCGCTTCGCTGATCGGCTCGCTCGGGGCGCCAGCCTGCCGTGGGGCAACGGCCTGCGGAAGAGATTTGCTGGAGATGTCGTTCATGCCGACCTGTTTTAGCGGAAGGCCAGTGGCTACGCCACCAAATGCCGGAACGCCGCCACCACGTCTTCGTAGACCTTGCGCTTGAACGGCACGATCAGGCCCGGCAATTCCAGCATCGGCCGCCACGCCCACCGGTCGAACTCGGCCTTGTGGCCACCCGGTGGCGGATTGATCGCGATCTCGCTTTCGTCACCGTGGAAGCGGAAGGCAAACCATTTCTGCGTCTGGCCGCGATACCGTCCCTTGAAGGCGACGCCGACCAGATGCGCCGGCAGGTCGTATTTGATCCAGTGCGGCGCCTCGGCCAGCAGCGACACCGAGCGCATGCCGGTCTCTTCGTAGAGTTCGCGCGACGCCGCGGGCAGCGGCTCCTCGCCATCGTCGATGCCGCCCTGCGGCATCTGCCAGAGCTGCGTCGTTCCAGCGAATTCGCTGTCCGGCTCGGCAATGCGACGGCCAACCCAGACCAGGCCGTCGCCATTGAGGACCATCACCCCTACGCAGGGCCGGTAGGGCAGTGTCTCGGCGTCAACGAGCTTGTTCTTTGCCATCTCAGCCTTTTTCCGGATCTATGGCCACCGCTGAAACCGGCACGATCTCGATGCCGCGCTTCTTGGCCTCGGTCACCCAGGACGATACGGTATCGACCGTCAGGTCGAAGGCCGAGCCGATGCCGACGGCAAAGCCTTTCGCTCGCGCCGTCGCTTCCAGCCCATCCAGTTTCTTCAATATGGCGCCGCGGTCCTGCACCGCGTCGATCGCCGTATCGCCGCCGACGAACGGTACGCCGTCCTTCAGCGCCAATTCGGGTGCCAGGCTGCGCGCCGACGAACCGTCGTCGATATAGGCCAGACCACGCTTGCCAAGTTCGGCCATCAACGGCCCCATCGCCGTCGCGTCGGCTGAAAAGCGGGCGCCCATATAGTTCATGACGCCGGTGTAGTTGGTCGTTCGCGACAGCGCCCAGCGTAAATTCTTTAAATTCTCGTCCGGCGTCGCAGCTACGGTCAGGGTGTTACGGCCGGGATTGACGTTCGGATAGTCGAACGGCTCGAGCGGCACCTGCATGATGACCTCATGGCCGCTCTGCCGCGCCACCTGCATCCAGCGGCCAATGCTGTTGCCTTGCGGCGCGAAGGCCAGCGTCACCTCCGCCGGCAGCTTGGCGATGGCTGCCTGCGTGCCGGTCTGCGACACGGCAAGACCGCCGATGACGAGCGCCACGCGTGCACCGCGTGCGCCGGACCACGGCCGCGCATAGACATCGAACGGGCGCCGGCCGTCGGCGGCGCGGATCGGCAGCGGACCGGTCTCGCTGGCCTCGATCAGTGCCTTGTCGGGAATGTGCGCGATCCTGAGGTTCTGGCCGATCGTCGAAGGGTCGCGGATGACGATGGCCGCCTCGGGTGGACCATCGCCCTCCTCGGTCTGGACATGGATGATCTGCGGACCGCCCGTCTTCGGCCCGCTTATGTTGGCCCCGCTTGCGTTGCTTGGCGCTGCCGTTTCGGGCGTCGCCTTGGCAGGCGCAGCGGCGGTATCCGCCGCCGGCGTCTTCGGCGTCGAGACCGCTACTTCCTGCAGCTTCCGGAACGGCTTGTCGCGCAAGGCGATCGCGCTGGAGACGCCGACCACCGACAGCACGACAAGCGCGGCCGCGACCGCACCGGCGCTGATCCCGCTGCCCGAGCGCGACGGCCGGATCGCCTGTCCGAGAGGTCGTTCTATGTCCTTGCCGATATCAGCCAAGCCCGCACCCCCGGCGTGCATCCCCGAAGTAAAACCTTCTCCGGAGGCGCAAGATCCAAAATGTCGGCGCGTCCCCTTGCTTCACTGGACGCGCAGCATGCCGGCCGCAGCCCCGAATCAAACTGCCGGAGCCTCGCGGCCCCGGCAGCATCGCATCGCTTCGCTCAGGCAGCCAGACCCGTTTGGCCCGGCTTGCCCGCCCTTACTGGTTCAACACGGCCTTTTGCGGATTCGGCGGGAACGCCGGATCGGTCTTCTGGCCGCGCAGCAGCTGCTCGGCATAGATGAGCTGCAAATCGTCCTTCGGCTCCGGCGGCACATAGGCTGCCGAACCCGAACCGGTCGTGCCTTCGTCGGCGCCCTTGATATGGCCCTTGAGGTCGGATTCGCCGCGCGTCAGGTCCCTGCCCTGCAGTTCCGCCGGCAGCGGCTGGTCGACCTTGATATCGGGCGTGATGCCCTTGCCCTGGATCGACTTGCCGGACGGCGTGTAATAGAGCGCCGTCGTCAGCCGCAGCGCCCCGTTCTCGCCAAGCGGGATGATGGTCTGCACCGAACCCTTGCCGAAGGACTGCGTGCCGACCACCGTGGCGCGGCGCAGATCCTGCAGCGCGCCGGCGACGATTTCCGAGGCACTGGCCGAGCCGCCATTGACGAGCACGATCAGCGGCTTGCCGCCGATGTCGTCGCCGGCCCGCGCGTCGAAGCGGGTGACGTCCTTCGGGTCGCGGCCGCGCGTCGAGACGATCTCGCCGCGGTCGAGGAAGGCATCCGACACGCTCACCGCCTGGTCGAGCAAACCGCCCGGATTGAGGCGCAGGTCGAGCACGTAGCCCTTGAGCTTGTCGTTCGGCACCTGCTTCTTGATGGTGTCGATGGCATTCTCGAGGTCGTCATAGGTTTTTTCGGTAAAGGAGGTGATCTTCATGTAGCCGATGTCGTTTTCGACCCGGAACTTGACCGCCTTGACCTTGATGATATCGCGCACGACGGTCAGTTCGATCGGCTTGTCGGCGCCCTGGCGCAGGATGGTGAGCTTGATCGGCGTATTGACCAGCCCGCGCATCTTCTCGACGGCGTCGTTGAGCGTCAGGCCGCGAACCTCCTCGCCGTCGATCTTGGCGATATAGTCGCCGGCAAGCACGCCTGCCTTGGCGGCCGGCGTATCGTCGATCGGCGTGATCACCTTGACCAGGTCGTTCTCCATGGTGACCTCGATGCCGAGGCCGCCGAATTCGCCCTTGGTCTGCACGCGCATGTCCTGCGCTTCTTCGGCATTCATGTAGGAGGAGTGCGGGTCGAGCGACGACAGCATGCCGTTGATGGCATTTTCAACCAGCGACTTGTCGTCGGGCGGCGTCACATAATTCGCCCGCACCCGTTCGAAGATATCGCCGAAGATCGCCAGTTGCTTATAGGTCTCGGAGCCCGCAGCTTTCGCTGTCGAGCCGGGCGCGCCATAGACCAGGCTCATCGCCGATGCACCCATCAGCGCACCGGCAAACAGAAGCGACAGTTTCCGCATCATTCACGTCCTTCCAGAAAAACGGTCCGCCCACCATGGGGCCGGATCGACGGGTTTTCCATCCTTGCGGAACTCGACATAGAGCTCCGGCGTGGCATTTCCATTCTTCGATGCCGAGGTGCTCGCCACCCGGGCCTCTCCCATCGCGCCGACCGGCTCACCTGCGAGCACCGACTGGCCAGACGCGACGCTGATTCTGCTCATCCCCGCCAGGACGACATGATAGCCGTCACCCGCATTCAGGATCAAGAGTTGACCGTAAGAGCGGAAAGGCCCCGCATAAAGCACATTTCCATCCGCCGGCGCTGTGACGATGGCTCCCGATTGTGTCGCAACCATGTCACCGAGCATCACCGCGCCGTTACCGTCGTCGGCCCCGAAGCGCCGCTTGATCCTGCCGGTGACCGGCAGCGCGATCTGCCCTTGAAGCGCGGAAAACGGCGCGGCAGCGGTGAGCCTGTTGCTCTCCGGCACCGGCAGCGAGGCCAATTCCGTCGGCGCCGCAGCCGATGCCGGGCCCTTGTCGGCGTCGGCCGTCTTTTGCTCGGCTGCCTTGGCCGCATCCGCCGCCTTGCGGGCTCTGTCGGCCTCGAGCGAGGCGATCAGTTCTTTCAGGCTGCCGGCCTTGGCCGCCAACGTCGCGGACCGCTGCTTTTCGGCGGCCAGCGCGGTTTGCGTATCGGCGGCGAGCTTCTGCTTGGCTTCGAGCAGCATGCCGAGCCGCTTTTTTTCCGCCGCCTGCTCGCCGACAGCTGCCGTCAGCCGCGCCCGCTCGGCCTCGATCGAGGCCGTCACCCGCGACTGCTCCTTGAGGTCGGCCAGCAACATGTCGGTCTGCTGGCGCAGTTCCGGCACCACGGCACCGAGCAGGATGGCGCTGCGCACCGACGACAATGCGTCCTCCGGCTTGACCAGGATCGCCGGCGGCGGATTGAGCCCCATGCGCTGCAGCGCGCCGAGCACTTCGGCCAGAACGTCGCGTCTGGCGGCCAGTGAGGCGCGGATCTTCTGCCCCTGCGCCTTCAGCCCTTCCAGCTTGCCGCCAATGTCCTCGATGTCCTGGCCGAGCTTCTGCTCGGTCATCGCCGACTGGATCAGCGCCGCGGTGATCGAGGCGTGGTCCTTCTTGACAGCCGCTATGTCGGCGGCGAGCTTGGCCAGCCGCTCGGACGACAGCGTGATCTCTTTCGATACTTTTTCGTATTCGGCGCGGCTCTGGTCCGGGTCGGGCGCCAGGTCGAGCGTGTTCTCGGCCCGCGCGACGCCGAGCGAAAGCGCGATCGTCGCCACGGCGATGCCGTAGCGCACGCGCCAGGAGCCCGTTCGTGATTTCCAGTCTTCAGACATTGAAGCCCAACTCTATGCGCGGCTTCGTTAACGAACCATCAACCATGTTCGAGCCCCGGCCGTCATCGACAAACCCCATGAGGCCAAACTGTCGATGAGCATTGGGGCAAAAATCCGGGCGGCTGGCATCAATTCGCCGACGGAGCCGACTTCATGAACGATGGTAGGGGTGACCGGAAAGGATCGTGGCCGCCCGGTAAAGCTGCTCGCCCAGCATCACGCGGACCAGCTGATGCGGCCAGGTCAGCGCGCCGAGCGACACCGTCAGATCAGCCAGGTCGCGCAGTGACTGGTCATGGCCGTCGGCGCCGCCAATGGCGATCACCAGCGCCTTGCGCCCGCCATCGCGCAGCGAACCTATGCGGCCGGCGAAATCCTCGGAGGAAAGGTTCTTGCCGCGCTCATCCAGCAGCATCAGCGCCGTGCCCGGTTGCAAGTGCGTCTGCAGCTTCTGGCCTTCCTCGCGCCGGCGCTCATTGGCCGTCTGCGCGCGACCTTCGGCAATCTCGACGATCCCGGCGAATTCGAGGCCTACGGCAGGACCGCTCCTGGCAAAACGCTCGAAATAGCGGTCGGCCAACTGCTTCTCGGGGCCGGCTTTCATTCGGCCCACGGCATGAACCGTAATCTTCATCCCTGCCTCGAAGAGCCGCTGATGCATGTCGGACAACGACATGCATCAAGACGAATACGGCTCAGTGGAGGGTCTCCTCCTCGAGATCGGGCGCCTGCCACATCTTTTCGAGATTGTAGAAGTCGCGGACCTCGGGACGGAAGACATGGACGATGATGTCGCCCGAATCGATCAGGACCCAGTCGGCGCCAGCCAGCCCCTCGACGCGCGCAGTGCCGAGCCCGGCATCCTTGAGCGCCTTAAGGAGATGATCGGCAACAGCCGAGACATGACGGTGCGATCGGCCAGACGCGACGACCATGTAGTCGCCGAGGCTCGATTTCCCCTGAATGTCGATTGAGACGATGTTTTCGGCCTTGGAGTCTTCCAGACTGGCAAGGACTGTCTTGATGGCGCGGGACACGGCGTCGTTTACGCTGATCCCGGCCGGCGAAGGCACGATGTCGGCCTTCTTCCGCAGTGCTGTTCTCAGTGTATTTCCTTTCGCAGCAAGAACAACCAAATCACCTCTGAAATCAGGTGACACTGCTTAGATAGGCAGAGTTAGGTTGCAGTTTCAAGACACCGCTCGCAAGCAGGCACCCGGCAGCGGCCGAATATCCGGCTTTTCGGGCCAGAAAATCGGAACCGCCTCGCCCCGCAGCGGTTATCGGCTCATCCACGAACCGGAATCCCGACATGCCGATCGATCCCCAGAACGCCCTCCTCACCGTGCAATCCGGCCTGGCGCAACTCAGCACGCTGATCGTCTCCTACTCGCTTTCGGCGGTCGGCGCCGTCATCCTGCTGGTCATCGGCTACATCGTCGCCGGCCTCGCCGAGCGTTCGATCTATGCCGGCCTCGGCCATATCAGCGGCTTCGACGAAACGCTCCGCCATTTCTTCTCGCAGGTCGTCCGCTACGCCATCCTGGGACTGGTCGTGATCATGGTTCTCGGCCAGTTCGGCGTGCAGACGGCTTCGATCATTGCCGCTATCGGTGCCGCCGGCCTGGCCATCGGCCTGGCGCTGCAAGGCACGCTGCAGAACATTGCCGCCGGCATCATGCTCCTGGCGCTGCGGCCGTTCCGCATCGGCGAATATGTCGAAGTCGGCGCGATATCCGGCACCGTCGAGGAGATCGGGCTGTTTGCCACAACGCTGAGGACGGTCGAAGGCGTCTACGTGCTTGCACCCAACTCGACCCTGTGGAACCAGCCGGTCCGCAACTTCACCCGCAACGGTGTGCGCCGCGGCGACATCACGCTCAGCATCGGCTCCTGGAACGACATCGATTTTGCGCAGAAGACCATGCTCGGTGTCGCCGCCGCCGACCGGCGCGTCAGGCGGCAGCCGGCGCCGATCGCCTTTGTCGCGACTGTCGGCGACAGCACCGTCGCCATCACCTTGCGCTACTGGACGGCGGCTGCCGATTTCTTCGCCGCCCAGATCGACCTCACCAAGAGCGTCAAGCAGGCGTTCGATGCCGAGGGCCTTTCGGTCCCGGCGCCGGCACCGAAAGCGCCTCAGCCGGATGCCTCGGCCACGCGGCAATAGAGCATTTGAAACCAGCTGGAGGGTGTTCAAAGTCCTTCGCGCCGGCGCTGATCTTCGGGCGCGAAGGCGAGATCGACAGGCAGCGGCGCCTGCGCCGTCATTGGCGCGAAACTGCCGGTCTCGGTGGCGGGCACCGGCCGGACCATGACGACGCGCCAGAGAACGAACAGGCAGTAGGCGGCGGCAATGACGATTGCCACATAGATGAAGGCCTGCGTGCCGTAGACGGCGGAAAGCCCGGTCACAATGCCGGGTACGACGAAGCCGGACAGCGACCAGGCAAACAAAAGCGAGCTCGACAGCGCCACCATGTCGTCCTTGCCGGCGCGGTCGCCGGCATGGGCGCTGGCCAGCGAGTAGATCGATTCCGAGGCGCCGTCCCAGACCACATAGATGACAAGCAGCGCCGCCAGCGCGCCGCCGTCGAAACCGAGGGCAAACAGGCCCGCCGCGGCGGCAAGCGCCGACGCCGCGATCAGCACAAAGCGCCGGTCGGTGCGGTCGGAAATCCAGCCGAGCGGAATCTGCAGGATCAGCGTGCCGGCCGGCATTGCCGAAAGCAGCAAGGCGACGTCGGCCTGGCTGTAGCCCTTGGTCGTGGCATGGATCGGCGCAAAACCCGAGATCGTCATCGACAGGCCGCCGACGGCAAGCATGCCGGCAACGCCGACCGGGGAGATCCGCCAGGCGCGGCCGAGCGCCACGGACGCCGCTTGCGGCGCCGGCGGCTGCGCAAGCCGCGTCAGCCCGACGGGAAGGATCGACAGCGCGGTGAAGGCGATGCCGATCAGCGGCGCATCGGCCGCGCGGATATCGATCAACGCCAGCGTCGAATAACCGACGCCGAGCCCGGCGACATAGGCAACGTAGAAGATAGCCATGACCCGGCCGCGGATGGCGTTGGCGACGACATCGTTCAGCCAGCTCTGCGCGACAATGAACAGGCCGCATATGGCAAAGCCGTAGAGCGCCCGTGCAGCGATCCATGGCAATGGGTGCGGCCCGGCGCCGACCGCGGCGTTGGACAGCACGATCAGCGCCGACAGCACCATGAATACGCGGGCATGGCCGACACGCCGCACCAGCGGCCCGGTCAGGATGCAGCCGGCGAGGCCGCCAGCCGAAAGGCCGGTGACGATCAGCCCCGCCCATGTCGGATCGAAGCCCTCGGCGCCGAGCCGGACTGGGATGTAGGCGAACATCAGCCCATTGCCGACGGCGATCAGCGCCATCGACAACAGGATGCTGGCAATGGCGATCGACGGCGCCGGCTGCCCTAGACCGTTCTTGTCCTGGTCGCGCTCGAGAATCGTCATGACCGAGGATCGCCCATCAAGCAGGTCAAGGCAGCGGCAAAAGCGACATCACCGGACTTGCCTTCTCCCCTTCTTGTGGGAGAAGGTGGATTGCCGCGTAGCGCCGAGACGGATGAGGGGTGCTGGAAGAAATGCAGCGTAAAAAGACCGAGGGATTTTAAGTGCTTAGTTCTTCAAGCTAGCGATCATTCCAGCACCCCTCATCCGACCGAGCTTCGCTCGGCCACCTTGTCCCACAGGGGGGAGAAGGAGACTCCTATCCCTTTGCCACCTTGCGGATCGCGCTCGACGACAGCGACGAACGCGGGCCGTGGATGAAGGTCCAGGCCGGCGCCGTCATGCGGGCGAGCCGCGGTGCGTCGCCCTCGTCGACGCGAGCATAGTCGAAGGTCTTGGCGACCACCGACGACAGGAACGACAGCGTCGCACCTGGCCGGTCGACCACCGCGATCGGGAACGTCATGACGATGCGGCGCCAGCGCTGCCAGCGGTGGAAGTCGCGAAGCGAGTCGGCGCCCATGATCCAGACAAAATCGACGCCCGGGTTACGCGCCTTGACCAGCGCCAGCGTGTCGGCGGTGAAGCGGACGCGGTGGGCTGCCTCGAAGGCGGTGACCTTGATCTTCGGGTTCTTGGCGATCTTTTCGGATAGCTGCAGCCGCTCAGCCAGCGGCGCCAGGTCTCCGGCGTGCTTGAGCGGGTTGCCGGGCGTCACCATCCACCACAATTGGTCGAGCGCAAGCCGTCTGAGTGCGATCTCGGCGACCAGCGCATGGCCGGCATGCGGCGGGTTGAACGAACCGCCGAACAGCCCGACCGCCACGCCTTTCCCGGCATGCGGCATGTGCAGATAGTGGGAGGATACGGATTCCTTACCCTCCTCCTTGTGAGGAGGGTCGATCCGCGAAGCGGAGCAGGGTGGGGGTGTTGCAGAGTTCAGCGTCGCACCCCCACCCGGCTCGCGATGCTCGCCACCCTCCCCACAAGGGGGAGGGTAAGACCGGCGCTCAAGGCCTCACCTGTCCCGACCCGCGTACGCGGTATTTGAACGAGGTCAGTTGCTCGACGCCGACCGGCCCGCGTGCATGCATCTTGCCTGTGGCGATGCCGATCTCGGCGCCCATGCCGAACTCGCCGCCATCGGCAAACTGGGTCGAGGCGTTGTGCAGAAGGATCGCCGAATCGACCTCGTTGAAGAACCGGTCGACCGCTGTGGCGTCCTCGGCGATGATCGCCTCGGTGTGATGCGAGGAAAACGTCTCGATATGCTCGATGGCGCCGGCGACGCCGTCGACCAGCTTCACCGCAATGATCGCGTCCAGATACTCGGTCACCCAGTCTGCATCGGTCGCGGGCTGGGCATCGGCATAAAGCCTCAGCGCCTCGGCATCGGCATGGATCTCGCAGCCTGCCGCCCGCAAGGCCTCGAGGATCGGCACCAGATGCGTGCCGGCGGCGGCACGGTCGACCAGCAGCGTCTCGGCAGCACCGCACACCCCGGTGCGCCGCATCTTGGCATTGACCGCGATCTTGACCGCCATGTCGAGATCGGCCGATCGGTCGATATAGAGATGGCAGATGCCCTCGAGATGCGCGAAGACCGGCACCCGCGCCTCGCTCTGCACACGCTCGACCAGGCTGCGGCCGCCGCGCGGAATGATGACCTCGAGATTGCCGGAAAGTCCTTTCAGCATTTCGCCGACGGCGGCGCGATCGGTGGTCGGCACCAATTGTATGGCATCCTCCGGCAGCCCGGCTGCCTTCAGCCCCTCGACCAGGCAGGCATGGATAGCGGCGGAAGAATTCGCCGAATCCGAGCCGCCGCGCAGGATCACCGGATTGCCCGCCTTGAGGCAGAGCGCGCCGGCATCGGCGGTCACGTTAGGCCGGCTCTCATAGATGACGCCGACGACGCCGAGCGGCGTGCGCACCCGTTCGATATGCAACCCGTTCGGCCGGTCCCATGCGGCAATGACATCGCCGACCGGATCGCGTAACCCGGCGATCTCGCTGATACCGTCTGCCATGGCGCGGATGCGGGCGGGATCGAGCTTCAGCCGATCCATCGACGCTGCCGATAGGCCAGCCTCCCTGCCATTTCTGATGTCGATGGCATTGGCGTCGAGGATGTCCTGCTCATGCCGAAGGATCGCCTGAGCCATGCCGAACAGCGCCGCGTGCTTGCGCTCGGCCGCAGCTATGGCCAGCGGGCGGGCCGCGGCACGCGCGCGGCGGCCGATATCGGCCATCAGCGCCACGGTATCATCCCGGGATTTTTCATGCAGCGTCAGCATGGCTCATCCTCCGCTATGTAACCTGGTCACCGACTACTTGCTCGCCACCGGCATGGCTCACCACAAGATCGTCGCGGTGGATCATCGCCGAACGCGCCTCGTAGCCGAGCACGGTTTCGATCTCGGCCGTCTTCAGGCCAGCGATCCTTACGGCATCGGCGGCATCATAGGCAACCAGCCCGCGCGCGATCTCGCGGCCCTCGGGCGACAGGATCGCCACCGTGTCGCCACGCGCAAAATTGCCGCTGACCAGTTTGACGCCGGCCGGCAGCAGCGACTTGCCGGAGAGCAGCGCGCCGATGGCGCCGGCATCGACGGTCAGCCGTCCTGCAGGTTCGAGCTGCCCGGCGATCCAGGTCTTGTAGCCCTTGACCGGATTGGCGCTCGGCCGGAAGAAGGTGGCACGCTCGCCGCGCTCGATTGCCAGCAGCGGCGACAGCCGCGTGCCCGATGTGATGATCATGGCGGTGCCGGCGGCGGTCGCGATCTTGCCGGCGTCGAGCTTGGTGCGCATGCCGCCGCGCGACAATTCCGAAGCAGCGGCACCCGCCATCGCTTCGATGTCGGGAGTGATGCGGTCGACGACCTGAATGAATCGAGCTTGCGGGTCACGCGCCGGCGGTGCCGTGTAGAGCCCGTCAACGTCGGAGAGCAGCACCAAAAGGTCGGCGCCCATCATAGTGGCGACGCGCGCAGCCAGCCGGTCGTTATCGCCATAGCGGATTTCGGAGGTGGCCACCGTATCGTTCTCGTTGATGACCGGCACCGCCTTCATCTTGAGCAGTGTCGAGATCGTCGCCCGCGCGTTGAGATAGCGGCGGCGCTCTTCGGTGTCGCCGAGCGTCAGCAGGATCTGGCCCGATTTCAAGCCATTCTTGCCGAGCGCATCCGACCAGGCGCCGGCTAAGGCGATCTGCCCGACGGCAGCAGCAGCCTGGCTCTCCTCGAGCTTCAGCGCCCGCTTGCCGAGGCCGAGGATGGTGCGGCCGAGTGCAATCGCCCCGGAAGACACGACGAGAATTTCGGCGCCGCCACTGGCCAGCACGGCGATGTCGTCGGCAAGCGAGGCCAGCCAGTCGCGCTTCAGGCCCGTCGTGCGGTCGACAAGCAGCGCCGAGCCGATCTTGACGGCAATGCGCCGATAATTTTTCAGCGATTGCGCGGCCATGGCTATGCGTTCCAGCGCGTCTCGACCGGCGCGGCGACGGCTTCGCGTGCCTCCGCCACCACCCCCATCAGCGCGCGCAGCACCGCCTCGACGCCCTCGCCGGTGACGGCGGAAAGCAGCATCGGCGCGCGGCCGGCGGCGCGTTTCAGCGAGGCGGCTTTCGCCTTGCGCGCGGCGGCATCGAGTATGTCGACCTGGGAAAGCGCGACGATCTCGACCTTGTCGGTCAACCCGTTTCCATAGGCGCCGAGTTCGGCGCGCACGGTCTTGTAGGCCTTGCCCGGATTTTCTTCCTGCGCCGAGACGAGGTGCAGAAGGACGCGCGTGCGCTCGACATGGCCAAGGAAGCGGTCGCCGATGCCGACACCTTCATGCGCGCCTTCGATCAGGCCCGGAATATCGGCAATGACGAATTCGCGACCGTCGATGCGGGCCACGCCAAGGCCCGGATGCAGCGTGGTGAAGGGATAGTCGGCGATCTTCGGCTTGGCCGCGGTGACCGCCGCCAGGAAGGTCGACTTGCCGGCGTTGGGCAGCCCGACAAGGCCGGCATCGGCGATCAGCTTCAGCCTGAGCCAGATGTTGAGCTCTTCGCCCGGCAGTCCGGGATTGGCGCGGCGCGGCGCTTGGTTGGTCGAGGTCTTGAAGTGCTGGTTGCCGAAACCGCCATTGCCGCCCTTGGCCAACAGAAAGCGCTGGCCGACGACCGTCAGATCGCAGATCAGCGTCTCATTGTCCTCGGCAAAGACCTGTGTTCCGGCCGGCACTTTCAGCGTTACGTCGGCACCCTTGGCGCCGGTCATGTTGCGGCCCATGCCGTGCGTCCCGGTCTTGGCCTTGAAATGCTGCTGGTAGCGATAGTCGATCAGCGTGTTCAGCCCATCGACCGCCTCGACCCAGACATCGCCGCCGCGACCGCCGTCGCCGCCGTCCGGGCCGCCGAACTCGATGAACTTTTCGCGCCGGAACGACACCGAACCGGCGCCGCCGTCGCCGGAGCGGATGTAGACCTTGGCTTGATCGAGAAATTTCATCGGATTGTATGGTTTCTGCTATTGGCTTTGCGGGATTGCTCTAAACCAAGGCGGGTCGAAGGGCGAGGGCCGTTTTTGCTACTGTAACGTCGCGCGTAGCTCTGGACGCGTACCATTTGGTTGACCCTTGCCGAAAAATCGATCCTCGGCTTTCCAAGCGCGAGATGTCGGAATGAAGCTGGTAACTTACAATATCCATTACGGCGTCGGCCTCGACGCCCGCTATGATATCGGCCGTATCGCCGATGCCGTGCGCGGCGCCGACGTGATCGCGCTGCAGGAGGTCACCCGCGCTAACCCGAAGAATGGCGGCCGCGACATGGTGGCCGACCTCGGCGAGGCGCTGCCCGACTATTTTGCCGTCTACGGCAGCAATTTCGAAGCCGACGCTGGCTCGCGCCTGGAGAACGGCCGCGCCATCACGACCACCTTCCAGCTCGGCAACATGGTGCTGTCGAGGACGCCGATCCATCTGTCGCGCAATCTCCTTTTGCCGCGCAGCCGCAGTGTCGAGGCGATGAACTTCCAGCGCGGCGCGCTGGAGGCGCTGGTCGAAACGCCGCTTGGTCCGATCCGCTTCTATTCCACCCATCTCGACCATCGCAGCCCGGTTGAACGCCTGAGCCAGATCCGCTTTCTGCGCCAGCGTCTGTTGAAATACCCGCTCGAGGGCGGCGGGCTCTCCGGCGTCGCCGAGATCGGCTTGCCGGAGCTGCCTTCTCCCGAAGCCTTCGTCGTCATGGGCGACTTCAACATGCTGGCCGGATCGCCGGAACATGTCGAACTCGCCGGCCAGCCTGACCACGAATTCGGCATGCCGGTGACCGCCGACCTCGCCATCGATGCCGCCGCACGCCTCGGCGCTGCCGGCGCCGATCTCGTCACCTGGGTCGACCCCAAGCAGCCGGGCGATACCAGCCGCTACAAGCGCATCGACTACATCTTCACCAGCGCCTCGCTTGCCAAATCGCTGAGGCGCCTGTGGGTCGACCGGCAAGCGGCCGGTTCGGATCACTTTCCGGTCTGGCTCGAGATGACGTGAGCCGCATCCATCAAAAATGCACCCAGTTCCGCAGGCTGGTCCAGGTCTTGCGATCGAGGCGATAGCGCTCGACCGGCACCTGGCCGGCAACGATCGAATTCAGCATGCCCTGGCCGGCATACTGGAAGCCGCATTTATGGATGACACGGCGCGAGGCCGGATTGATAACCCGCGTCGAGGCGTGCAGCACCTGGATCGTGGTTCTCTGGAAGGCAAGGTCGACCAGTGCGTGCGCTGCCTCCGTCGCGTAGCCGCGTTTCCAGTACGGCTCGCCGATCCAGTAGCCGAGCTCCAGCCCGCGATCCGTTGTGTTGAGACCGGCACAGCCGACGAAGGTCTCGGTGCCGGCCAGCGTCAACGCATAGGCGATTCCAGCCCGGCGCGAGGCCGTCATAGCCAGGAAAGCGCGTGCCTCCGCCTCGCCATAGGGATGCGGCATGCGAGCCAGCATTTCCGCGACATGGCGGTTGTCGGCGAGCGCCACCAATTGCTCGATGTCGCTTTCACGCGGGGCACGCATGACCAGCCGCTCGGTCGCGAGCACCGGGCAATCTATCGTGTAACTTTCGTCGTCTGAGTCTTCCGCTTCGGCAACCATGTCAGTCCTCCAGGCAAGAAAAAAGGGAGATGGAAACCCATCTCCCCTGATCCTTTTCCTGGCTTGGCCAGACACCGGTCCCGAGATGGGTGCCGGTGTTCTCGTGCGGAACCGGCTACTCCGCTGCCTTCGTCATCGGGTTCACCGATACGTAGGTTCGGCCATTGGCTTTTTTGTTGAAGGTGACTGCGCCAGCTTCGAGCGCAAACAGCGTGTGGTCCGTGCCAATGCCGACATTGGTGCCGGGATGCCACGTCGTGCCACGCTGACGAATGATGATGTTGCCCGGAATCACGGCTTCGCCGCCGAACTTCTTCACGCCGAGCCGCTTGGAATGGGAATCGCGACCATTGCGCGACGATCCGCCAGCTTTCTTGTGTGCCATCTAACTACTCCGATGCGCCGTGAGGCGCCTAAACGATCTTATGAACGCGTTCGCGTTCCGTTTCAAGTCCGATCCGGCGACGATTGCGCCGGTTCGTTCTACTTTTTCGCCAATTCCTTGGCCTGCTCACGCCAGTCCTTGATCTGGTCGGCGCTGAACGGCATGTGCTCGTCGATCTTGGCGACATCCTTGTCGGACAGTTTGGCGATCTGTGCGAAGGTCGTGATGCCCTGTTCGTTGAGCTGGCCGGCTGCAACCGGGCCGATGCCCTTGATCACGGTCAGATCGTCCGGTTCGCCCTTCGGTGCCTTGAACAGCGGAGCGGCGGTTTCGGTTGCCTTGGCCTCGGTCGTCTCAGCCTTGGCTTCCTTCTTCGGCGCAGCCTCTGCCTTGCCTTCGGCCTTCGGCGCGGCTTCAGCCTTCACCTCGGTCTTGGCTGCAACCTCGGCCTTCGCTTCGGTCTTGGCCCTGGCCTTCTTCGCCGGCTTGGCGCCATCCAGCAGGATCTCGGCGATCCTGACGGTGGTCAAAAGCTGGCGATGGCCGATCTTGCGGCGCGAATTCTGCCGGCGGCGCTTCTTGAAGGCGATGACAGTGCGGTTCTTGCCCTGTTCGACGACTTCGGCGGTGACCAAGGCGCCGTCGACGAACGGCGCACCGAACGTGACGTTCTCGCCCTCGCCATGCGCGAGCACCTGGCCGATCTCGACGATATCGCCGACATTGGCTTCGAGTTTTTCGATCTTCAGGAGATCGTTGGCGGCAACGCGATACTGCTTGCCGCCCGTTTTGATGACTGCGAACATTTTTTGCCTTTCGCTGTTCGGTCGGCCTTGATGAACCGCCTTAGGCGGTTCGGCCGTCTTTTTGTCAGTCTGCGGGTTCAAAAAACAAGCGGCGCGGAAGATCCCTCCACGCCGATTGCGCGCTGTCCCTAACCGAAGGTTCGGCTTGAGTCAAGGCAAGCGCCGCGGGCAAGCTGCAAACGGGTTGAGCCCAGTCCTTGCAAATATCGAGCAGCGGCTGCCGGCGGCTCGAAGGAAGCAGGGACAGAAGCTGCGGTGACGGGGCAGATTGGCCCTTGTAACCTGCCTGTCCAGCCGTTATCTAGTGCGCCGCGCCGGCAACGGCGGACCATGACCGCGGAGAGGTGGCAGAGTGGTCGAATGCACCGCACTCGAAATGCGGCATGGGTGCAAGCCCATCGGGGGTTCGAATCCCTCCCTCTCCGCCACTTCGGAATGGTACGACCCGAGCCATAGATAACTGCATCTCTCATCGCGCCGGTAATGGCTTAAGATCGCGGCCTATGCAGCCTTCCGCCGCAATTGGCTCACACTTAGCCACACCGCCGAAACCAGAAAGTAGAGGGCGCCTACTGCGGCATAGCCGGCCACGTTGGAGATCGATGGCGGCATCGGCATCCGCACCTGCGCGATGAAAAACGTGCCTGCCAGTGCTGATTGCCCTCCGCTCAGGACCATCGCCCACTGCGCACCAGAGCTCTTCCAACGGCGGACAGCGGTGCCGAGTTGAAGCAGGCCGGACAGGATCGCCCATAGGCCGAACACCCCGAGCACCCAATTCATGCTCATCTTCAGCGCAACAACCACCGCCAGCGTTGTCGCCACACTGACCACGACGTTGATGGTCTGGGTGCGATTCTGTCCCAATCCTCCGCTGCGCGATGCGTCGACAAAATTGGCCAGGGCATCCCATGCAGGATAAGCCACGAGTAACACCGCCGCGATCTCCCCGGAATTCTGTCCCACCGTAAAGGCAGCCGCCACCCAGGCAGCCGAGAACGCCGTCCGAGCGAAGTAATAGAGCTTGAGCCATTGTTCCTGGCTGGCACGGGAAAGATCGCGATTGTGAACCGTCATTGGATGTCCTTTCGACTAGTAGGTAGAGAGTCTTGACGAACGTCGCGGAGCCGTTACGGCTATGGTTGGTTGAGATCTTAGTGTCGTATCTGGAGGGAACGCGGAGCGAGCCGCTCCAGGAGCGGGCCTGTCACGACGCCGAATATCGTCGGGTCGCCATAGGCCCGTGCCGAAAGCATCGCGCCGTGGACGGTCGCCATGAACGCTTCAGCCTCGGCGCTAGGGGTACTCATCAGTTGAAATTGGCCGCGCCGCGCGCCGCGCTCCAGCACGGATGTAAGCCAAGCCGACAGGGAGCGGAAATGCGCCCGGACCTCAAGGCCGACTTCCTCGGGCAGAACGGGGAGCTCGCTTGCCAACAGCGCGCAGATACAAAACGGGGCGCTGGCGTCCGCAATGCAGGCTTCCCAATACCCGGCATAGATCCGCAACTGTTCGAGCGGATCGGATTCGTGAAGTTCGACATTTGCCATCCCCGCTTCAGCTTCTTCCCGATACCGCGCAACCAGCGTCCGAACCAGATCGACTTTGCTTGGGAAATGGTGATGGATGCTCGCCTTACGGATCCCGACCACAACAGCGATGTCGGCATAACTGAAACCGTTGTAGCCGCCAGCGACGATCAGAGAACGCGCACAAGCCAGGATGTCGTCAGAGGTGGTAGACAAGTTGCTCATGCCCATACCTACCTTCTGGTAGGATGGCCGTCAAGCCTCCTTGCAAAGCGAGTAGCGTGAAATTGGGTGGCTTTGGCGTAGACGTCATTCGATCTTCGTTGATCTCGGCTCGCCATAAATTCAGAAAGCGCCGGGTGTTTGTCGATCGAGGTAGCCATCCCACTTCGGGGAGGAGGGCAACGCCCTCCGGCCGACCGGATCATTGCGATCGCCGGGCGGCACTAGGCGTTTGCACCGACTGCGCTATCTCCCCATCGTTAGCCTTGTTCTATCGCTGGTTGAAGACTGGGAGGTTTCCATGGATCGGCGACTATTTTTGACAGGAATGTTTGGCATTGCCGGGGCCGCGGCCCTTGCAAGCACAGTTCGGCCAATCAACGCAGTGGCCGGCGTTCCAACTGCCAGAAGCGGCATTCTCGATGAACTCGAGGCGCCGGATGTCGAAACCTTCGACGACGACGAAACTCAAGCCGAGTTGCAACCAGTCTATCATCGCCGGTGGCACCGGCCGCGTCGGCGCCGCCGGCGTGCTTGGAGAAGGGTCTGTCGCGTTTACTGGCGAAATGGCTATCGGCGCAGGCGGTGCTTCCGCAGGCGCGTGTGGGTCTGGTTTCGATTCTAGCAACTGGCCGGCTTGAACCCAGGCCATCGCGGCCGGGGTTCGCCTCAGGCGGCCGTTAGCGCCCTTGGAGAGCTTGTCTAAGGGCGCCCGAGGAGGCTGACGGTGTTTGCAGGTTTCAGAGCCACCAGCTTGCGACTGGACGATACGACCATTTTCGCAAGGGTCGGCGGCACCGGTCCGCCGCTGCTGCTTCTTCACGGTTTTCCAGAAACGCATCTGATGTGGAGGGATATCGCCGCAGCCTTGGCGCCCCGCTTCACGGTGGTCGCCGCCGACCTTCGAGGCTATGGGCAAAGCGGATGCCCGGTTTCATCTGCCGATCATAGCCCATACGCCAAGCGCGCCATGGCCGGCGACATGGTTCAGGCCATGAAGCAACTGGGGTTTGAGCGGTTCATGGTTGCCGGGCATGACCGTGGCGGGCGGGTTGCCTATCGCCTGGCGCTCGACCATCCCGACAAAGTGCTCAAAATCGCCGTCCTCGACATCATCCCCACCGCCGCAACATGGGATCGGGCGGATGCCAGACTGGCACTCGGCTTCTGGCCCTGGAGCCTTCTTGCCCAGCCGGAGCCCCTGCCGGAGCGTCTGATAGGCGCGGCTCCCGATGCCGTCGTCGACGATGCAATAACGCAGTGGGGATCGTCGGCGAAAATGGTCTCCAAAGAGGTCAGGGACGCCTATGTTGATGCGCTTCGCGATCCCGCGCATATTCACGCCATCTGCGAAGAGTATCGCGCCGCTGCGACGATCGATCGTGAACATGACGCGCTGGACCAGGTAAACGGTAGTCGCATCGAGTGTCCGCTAGTGGCGCTATGGAGTGGCGAAGGCGCCCTGGAGAACTGGTATGCGCAAGAGGGCGGGCCGCTGGCCATTTGGAGGAAATGGGCCGACAGAGTGGAAGGACGCGCTGTTCAAGGCGGGCACTTTTTCCCGGAAGAGCACCCCGACAAAACGGCAGCGGCACTCTCGGAATTCTTCGAGGATAAACAGGACGGTCAGCACAGAGTATTGTAGAGGTCACATGCTTCAGTTACGCCGAACCTCGGGAGTGCTTCGCGGCCTGAGATCGAGAACCCTCCGAAATTCGCTCGGCCGGCGTCAACGTGCTTGAAAAGAAAATGAAGGCGATCTCCACGGCCGCGCCTCTGATATGCAGCCTGATGTTTGTCGGAAGTTGCGCATCGCCTTTGCCTGCATCCTTCGATGCTGCGAAATACGACAAGATGAGTTGCGTCGAGCTCAACGTGGCGATGGGCGCTGTCGCCGACGAAATGTCGGCGACAGCCATCGCTCGTGGCAAAGTCGTCCACACCAACATTCCGGGCTGGCTGTTGGGAGGGCAGCGTGTCGCCTCGACCGTGGCTGCCCGCCAGAGTGCGAAGCTCGAGCGCTTGCGGCAGCAGGAGGCTGCGATTGCGGCGGCGAGGCGAAGCAGGTGCTGATTACGTCACTGAAGTGGGTCTTCAGCCCGCCACACCAGATTGATGCGCAGCGATCGCGCCGAGGAATATCTCGCCGAAATCCTTGAGCTTGGCGGCGCCGACGCCGTTGACCGCGGCGAAGGCGTCCAGATCGCACGGGCAGCGTTCGGCCATATCGATCAGTGTACGATCCGAAAAGATCACGAAGGCCGGCACCTGGCGTTCCCGGGCAAGACGCAGCCGTACAGCCTTGAGCGCGGCCAGCAGCACCGAATCCAGACCTTCCGTGCCTGTTGCGGTATCCTGTGCGGTCCGTATCTTGCCTCGCGATGACTGGCGCGCGTCCACGCGATACCGGAACGAGGCCTCGCCCCGAGCCAGCGCACAGCCCTTCTCGGCAATGGCGAGGCCGCCATGGCCCGTTGAGTCCAATGTCAGAAACCCTCCCGCGACGAGCTGGCGGACCAGCGACAGCCACACATTTTTCTTGTGCGCGACACCGGTGCCGAAGCTGGCAAGCCTGTGGTGGTTCCTGTCCAGGACCTTCTCGGTCTCATGGCCGAGCAGAACGTCGACGACATGGCCGGCGCCAAAGCGCTCGCCGGTCTGTGCGATCGCCGCCAGGATGAGCCGTGCCTCCGCCTCACCATCCGCATGCGGCGCCTGGTCGAGGCAGTTGTCGCAATTGCCGCAAGGCGAAGCACTCTCGCCGAAATAGCCAAGCAGGATCTGACGGCGGCACTGCGTCGTCTCGCAGTAGCCGATCAGCGTATCGAGTCGGCCATGCGCGCGCCTTTTGTGCTCAGCCGGCGCGTCCTCGTCTTCGATGAAAAGCCGGCGCATGCGGATATCGCCGAGACCGAAGAGCATATGTGCCTCGGCCGCCCGCCCGTCGCGGCCCGCCCGCCCGATTTCCTGATAATAGGCCTCCAAGCTGCCCGGCAGGTCGGTGTGGAAGATATAGGCGACGTCCGGCTTGTCGATCCCCATGCCGAAGGCGATGGTCGCCACCATCACCACGCCGGACAAGGTCATGAAAGCGTTTTGATTCGCTTCACGCGCGTCCTTGCTCATGCCGGCATGATAGGCGAGCGCGCGTACGCCGCTGCGCTCGAGGAACGCCGCCATCTCTTCGGTCTTTTTGCGCGACAGGCAATAGACGATCCCGCTGCGGCCCGCATGGCGCTGCACGAAGTTTAGCAATTGGCGCTTGCTGTCCTGCTTGGGCTCAATGCCTAGCTTGATGTTCGGCCGGTCGAAGCCGAGCACCACGGTATCGACGCGCCCGTCGAACAGCTGCGCGGCAATGTCGGTGCGCGTCGTCTCGTCCGCCGTCGCCGTCAGCGCAATGATCGGCACTTTCGGGAAGATATCACGTAGTCTCGACAATTCTTCGTATTCGCGCCGGAACGCCGGTCCCCATTGCGAGATGCAATGCGCCTCGTCGATGGCGATCAGCCGGACATCGAGCTTGGTCAACGCCTCGAGCATTCGCACGGTCATTAGCCGCTCCGGTGCAAGATAGAGCAGGCGTGTCTGGCCTGCCGCGACACGGCGCCATCCAGCGACATTGGCATCGCGGTCGAGCGAGGAATTGATCGTATCGGCCGCCACGCCGGCAAGGCGCAATGCGGCGACCTGATCCTGCATCAGGGCCACCAGCGGCGAAACGACAATGGTGAGCCCGCCCAGCACCAGCGCCGGGACCTGGTAGCAGAGCGATTTGCCGGCGCCGGTCGGCATGACAGCCAGCACATGATGCCCGGCCAGCAGCGCCTCCATCACGGCCGCCTGGCCGAGACGAAAGTCATCGAAGCCGAATACATCCTTCAGGACGCGCCGCTTGGAATCCTCTGTCGGGATGCTCGCTGCTACCTGCATTACAGAACTTTCGGGGATACGACCTGCCGAAATTCCCCGGCGAATCGCCAGGTGATTGCCTGGACAGCAGATTCGAACATTTATCGACCCCTCTGGTCCTGTCCGCGGTACCGCCTGAGGCGAACTTTTCTCTCATTGGCCGATATCAGACCGTCGTTCCAGCCCCTATTCGCCTTGGCTGTGAATATCGCACCGCCTCGGAGCGGTTAATCCTATCTTCACCATCATTCGGCAGGTTCAGGTTCTGCGGTGATGTTTTGAGTACCGCGGCGCCACAAGCGCCCAGGCAACACGCCCGCGTCTCTCCGGAGGCGCGGGTTTTTTCGTTCTGAAAACCGGCTGCCTGATCTTCGGGCCCGCAGCTCAGTCGAGGAAATCGGCGCGGTGCGGCGTAAAGCTGTCGACCAGTCGTCCCGCCTCCAGCGCCTTGACGCCATGGACAAGGTTGGACGGGACGATGAAGCTGCTTCCGGTCTCTAGGATTTCGGTCCTGCCGTCGATGGTGACTTCGAAGCGGCCTTCGGCGACATAGCTCGCCTGGACGTGCGGGTGCGAGTGCAGCGCGCCGACGCCACCCTTGTCGAAACCGAATTCGACCATCATCAGCTCATCCGTGTGCAGGAGCACGCGCCTGCGGTTGCCATCCGGCGTCGGCGTCCACGCAGCCTCGCCGGCATGCGAGAAGATTTTGGTTCCGGTCATCGCCAAACTCTCACCTTTTGTTGTTCATCGTGCCAGCCAGCCGCCGTCCACCGGCACCACCGCGCCGTGCATGTAGTTGGACGCTGGCGCCAGCAGGAAGACGGCTGCGTCGCCGATGTCTTCCGGCGCGCCCCAGCGGCCGGCCGGAATGCGCGCCAGGATCGAAGCGCTGCGGTCGGGATCGGTGCGCAGCGCCTCGGTGTTGTTGGTCTCGATATAGCCCGGCGCAATGCCGTTGACGTTGATGCCCTTTGCCGCCCATTCACATGCAAGCAGGCGGGTGATGCCGAGCACGCCGTGTTTGGAGGCGGTGTAGGAGGCGACGCGAATGCCGCCCTGAAAGCTCAGCACCGAAGCGATGTTGACGATCTTGCCACGCCGTCCCGGGTCGGCAAGCACGCGCCTGGCAAAACTCTGGCTGAGGAAGAACACCGTCTTCAGATTGACGCCCAAGACGTCGTCCCAGTCGGCTTCGGTCAGGTCGACCGCATCGGCACGCCGGATGATGCCCGCATTGTTGACCAGGCCATCGAGCGGTCCGGTGCCGTCCCAGACGCGGTCAAGCATCGCCTGGGCGGCTGCATCATCACCAAGATCGCAGCGGACCGCCTCGAAGCGGCCGCCGACAGCCGCAATCTTCTCCGCCGTCTCGTCCATCGCCGACCGGCCGACGCCGACGACCGCGCCGCCGGCGCGCGCGATCGACACTGCGATGCCCTGGCCGATGCCGGTATTGGCGCCGGTGACGAGGATGCGCTTGCCGGCAAGGCTGAAGGCCGAGAGATCGCTCACTTGAGCTCCTCCATCGCCACCAGGTCGACATCGGTATAGTCGACATTGTCGCCAGCCATCGCCCAGATGAAGGCGTAGTTCGAGGTGCCGGCGCCCGAATGGATCGACCATCCCGGCGACAGCACCGCCTCCTCGTTGCGCATGACGAGATGGCGCGTTTCGTCCGGTTCGCCCATGAAGTGAAACATCCGCGCCGCCTCCGGCAGGTCGAAATAGAGATAGGCCTCCATGCGCCGGTCATGCACATGGCATGGCATGGTGTTCCAGACGGAACCGGGGGCAAGCTGCGTCATGCCGACGACAAGCTGACAGGTCTTTACCCCATCGGCATGGATGAACTGGAAGATCGAGCGCTCGTTGGAGGTCGCCTGGCTGCCGAGATCGAGCCGCTTGGCATCGCCGATGCGGATCAGCCGGTTGGGATGGCCCTGATGCGCCGGCGCGCTGAGCAGGTAGAATTTAGCCGGCGCTGCCGGATTGGTCGCAGCAAACGATACCTCATCCGTGCCCATGCCGAGATAGAGCATGTCGCGCGCCTGCAACTCGTAGGATTGACCGCCGGCTTTCACGACGCCGGCACCGGCGATGTTGACGATGATCATCTCACGGCGGTCGAGAAAATTCTTGGTCCCGGTCGGCTTGATCGCCTGCAGCGGCAGCGGTGTACCGGCGGGCATGGCGCCGCCGACTATCATGCGGTCGTAATGGGTGTAGGTCAGGCTGATGCGGCCGGGCTGGAACAAGTCCTCGATCAGGAAATAGTGTCGCAGCTCGTCCGTTCCCATGGCTGCGGCACAAACAGGATCGATGGCGAAGCGGGAGGTGAAATCCGTATGATTGTCAGTGTGATTCATTGCTGTCCCATGGGGCTGCCTCAATTGCTTATTCAGTTGCCGCGGCCTTGACCGAGTCGGCATAAAAAATCTGGCGCGCGTGCAGGCGCTCGCGATAGCGCTGCTGGCTGGCACCGAGATGCGCGCGCATCGCCTCCCGCGCCGCTTCGGCATCGCCTGCCGAGATGGCGTTGAGGATCATCAGGTGTTCGCGCTGCAGGCCGCGCTGGTAGGCGTCGGACTGTGCGAACTCGGTCGACCAGGGCGAGGTCACATCGCAAGGAATAGCGCGCCGGCCGAGCACGTCGAGCATCTCGACATAGAACGGATTGTTGGTGGCGCTGGCGATTGCGCGGTGGAAGGCAAGGTCTGCCGGTCCAGTCGGCTCGCTGTTGAGGAGCAGCCGTTCGAACTCGAAGAAGGCTTCCTGGATTGCCGCTTCCTGCGCGGCGTTGCGCCGTATGGCGGCGAGCCCGGCGGATTCGATCTCGATCGCCAACCTGACTTCGAGCACGTTGAGGGCAATCGAATCCTTGCTGCCCATCTCCGCTGCCAGAGCACCGAACGCTGTCGAGATATGCTCGGTAACGAAGACGCCGGCGCCTTGGCGCGGCTCGACCAGGCCGTCGGCGGCAAGCTTGGCCAGCGCCTCGCGTATCACGGTGCGGCTGACCCCGAAGGTTTCCGTCAGCTGGCCCTCGGTCGGCAGCTTTTGCCCAGGCTGGATCTCGCCCGCCTGCAGCTGCTTGCGGATCGCCGCGACGACGGTTTCCGAAAGCTTCGGTCTTCGTTCGACGCGGAGCCCGACGGCAGTGTCCGATGCCATGTCGCACCCCCTATTTGAAGACGCTCGGCAGCCATAGCGAAATGGCCGGAATGTAAGTGACGAGCGCCAGCACCACGAGGCCTGCGCCATAGAATGGCCAGATCGAGCGCATCGATTCCCAGACGGATATCTTGCCCACGGCACACGCCACGAACTGCACTGCGCCCACCGGCGGCGTGTTCAGCCCGATGCCGAAATTGAGGATCATGATGACGCCGAAATGCACCGGATCGACGCCGTAGGCCTGCGCCACGGGCAGGAAGATAGGCGTGCAAATGATGATCGTTGGCCCCATGTCCATGAACGTGCCGAGGAACAGCATCAGGAGGTTGAGCAGGAGAAGCACGACCAGCGGATCGTCCGAGATCGCGTTCATGGAGGCGATGAGCGCTGCCGGCACTTTCAGGAAGGCCATCAGCCACGAGAACGCCGCCGCCATGCCGATGATGAGCAGCACCATGGCCGTGGTGCGCACGGCGCCATGGGTGGCATGAACGAACCCTTCCCAGGTCATCTGCCGGTAAACGAAGACGGTCACGAGCAGCGCATAGATGACGGCGATACAGGAACTCTCGGTAGCCGTGAACACGCCCGATCGCACGCCGCCGAAGATGATCGCGATCAGCAGCAGGCCGGGCACGGCGACGGCGAAAAGATGCGCGACCGCGGTGAAGCCCGGAAACGCCTCGGTCGGATAGCCGCGGGAGCGCGCCACGATATAGGCGGTGACCATCAGCGACAGGGCCAGTAGCAGGCCCGGGATGATACCGGCCGTGAACAGATCGGCGATGGAGATCTTTCCGCCTGCCGAGATCGAGTAGATGATCATGTTGTGCGACGGCGGCAGCAGCAGCGCGATCAGTGCCGCCATCGACGTGACGTTGACGGCGTAGTCCGCTCCATAGCCGCGCGCCTTCATCTGCGGGATCATCAGGCCGCCTACCGCCGCTGCCTCCGCAACCGCTGAGCCGGAAATGCCGCCGAACAGTGTAGCGGTTGCAATGTTGACCTGGCCGAGGCCGCCGCGCAAATGGCCGACGAGCGAGCCAGCGAAGGCAACGATCTTGCTGGCGATGCCGCCGCGCACCATCAAGTCGCCGGCGTAGATGAAAAACGGAATGGCCAGCAGCGAAAAGACGCTCATGCCGGAATTCAGGCGCTGGAACACGATGAGCGGCGGCAGGCCCATATAGAGGACGGTGGCGAGGCTTGCGACGCCCAGGCAGAAAGCGATCGGCGTGCCGATAAGCATCAGCAGGGTGAAGACGCCGAAGAGAATCCACAGTTCCATGGCGTCAGACATTCACGTTGGCGGTGTCGAGTTCGGCCGCGACTTCGGCCGGCGGCAGTTCATCGAGGGCATCGTCGATCGGCGCGCCGGAGAGGCGAAGCACGATGCGCTCCAGCGTGAAGAGCACGATGAGCGCGCCTCCCGCGACAAGCGGGACATAGTCCCAGCCCCCCGATATGCCGAGTGACGGCAAGACGGAGCCCCAGGTCAATGCGACCAGCTGGCTGCCATACCAGATCATGCCGATGCCGAAGGCGAGCGCGACAAGATCCGAAATCATCCGCAGCCAGCGCTTGCCGCCTTTCGGCAGCACGTAGAGCAGTACGTCGAAGCCAAGATGGTAGTTCTCGCGCACACCGACGGCAGCGCCGAGGAAAATGAACCAGCTCATCAGCATCACCGAGCCGGGCTCGGTCCAGCTCGGCGAGCGGTTCAGAACATAGCGGCCGAACACCTGCCAGGCGACGAAGGCGGTCATCAGCACCAGCCCGATGCCGGCGATCGACAGCGCCGCCGTGCTGACGCGCGACATCACTTGCGCGACGCCGGACAGGAGCGGTGTTGGTTTTGGGCTGGAAGTCACCGGTTTTCTCCCCAAGAGGATGGCGGCGCGGAATGTCCGCGCCGCCGCTTGATCACTGCACGGCCTTGATGGCTTCGACCATCGCCTTCAGCTTGTCGTCCTTGACGTGCTTCTCATAGACCGGCCCCATCGCGTCGATGAAGGGCTGCTTGTCCGGCGTCGTGATCTGCGAACCGGCCGCCTCGACCTTGGCGCGCGATTCCTTGACCTTGGCGGTCCACAGCTCGCGCTGCTTGGCGACGCTCTCCTTGGCGGCCGCCTTGAAGATCGCCTGGTCTTCCGGCGTCAGCTTGTCCCAGCTCGACTTCGCCATGACGAAGGCTTCCGGCACCATCGTGTGCTCGTCGAGCGAATAGTACTTGGCGACTTCCGCGTGCTTGGCGGTGTCGTAGCTCGGAAAATTGTTCTCCGCGCCGTCGATCACCCCGGTCTCGATCGCCGAATACACTTCGCCATACGGCATCGGCGTCGCGTTGGCGCCGAGTGCCGCCACCATGTCGACGAAGATGTCGGACTGGATGACGCGGAACTTCATCCCGGCCATGTCGGCCACGGTGTTGATCGGCTTCTTCGAATTGTAGAAGGAGCGCGAGCCGCCGTCGTAAAAGGCGAGCAGCACCAGCCCGACCTGGTCGAACGCCGCCGCGATCTGGTCGCCGATCGCCCCGTCCATGACCTTGTGCATATGCTCTTCCGAACGGAAGATGTAGGGCAGCGAGGGCACGGTGGTCTCCGGGATGAGCCCGTTGAACGGCGCCATCGAGACGCGGTTGAGATCGATCACGCCGGTACGCACCTGCTCGATCGTGTCCTTTTCCTCGCCGAGTTGCGCGGAAGGATAGATCTCGACCACATAGCGGCCGGCCGTGCGCTCCTTCACCAGCTCGCCGAAATATTTGACCGCCTCGACCGTCGGATAGCCGTCCGGGTGGGTGTCGGACGAGCGCAGGACCGTCTGGGCGCTTGCCGATCCGGCCAGCAGTGCGGCGGCAAGTAGCGTAGCTCCCGCCAGTCTTGAAAAATGCAGCATTGGTTTCCTCCCGTTTTGAACGATGGCGGCAAGCGCCGTTAGAGCCGGTACGCCTTTTTCGCGAGCGTATAGGCAAGTTCCTGCGCCAGCTCGTGCGCCTCGTCTTCGCCGAGCCGATGCTCGGCGACGAGACGCGCCAGAAAAGCGCAATCGACCCGGCGCGCCACATCATGGCGGGCCGGTATGGATGGAAAGGCGCGGGTGTCGTCGTTGAAACCGACGGTATTGTAGAAACCGGCCGTTTCGGTGGTCATCTCGCGGAACCGGCGCATGCCTTCGGGGCTGTCGTGGAACCACCAGGCCGGCCCGAGCTTCAATGCCGGGTAGACGCCGGCGAGCGGCGCCAGCTCGCGCGCATAGCTGGTCTCGTCGAGCGTGAAGAGGATGATGGTGAGGTCGCGCTCCAGCCCGACGCAGTCGAGCAGCGGCTTCAGTGCCGTCACATATTCGGTTCGGGTCGGAATATCGAAGCCTTTGTCCCTGCCGAACTTGTGAAAGACAGCCGGCGAATGATTGCGCCAGGAGCCGGGATGGATCTGCAGGACCAGCCCGTCGTCGCGGCTCATCTTGGCCATCTCGGTCAGCATCTGAGCGCGAAACAGCTTTCGCTCGCGCTCGTCGTCCGAGCCGCGGCGGATGCGGTTGAACAACTCCTGCGCGGCGGCATCCGAGAGATTGGCGGTTTCGGCCGTCGGATGGCCGTGATCGGAGGAAGTCGCGCCAAAGCTCTTGAAGAATGCGCGCCGCTGGCGATGCGCATCGAGATAGCCGGCCCAATTGCCGGTGTCGCAGCCGGTGACCTCGCCAAGCCGGTCGAGATTGGCCGAGAACCCTTCGAAGTCGGGATCGACGATCGCATCCGGCCGATAGGCGGTGACGACGCGGCCCTCCCAGCCGCTGTCGCGGATCATCTGGTGCCATCGGAGATCGTCGAGCGCGCCTTCGGTCGTTGCGATGACTTCAATGTTGAAGCGCTCGAACAGCGCTCGCGGGCGATAGTCTTCACGCTGCAGCAGCGTCGCGATCGTGTCGTAGTGGCGGTCGGCTGTCCTGGCATTCAGCGGCTCGCCGATGCCGAACAGATGGGCGAGCACATGGTCGAACCACAGCCGGGTCGGCGTACCCCGAAACAGGTAATAATGCTCGGCGAAGCGCCGCCAGATCGTTCTGCCGTCGGTCTCCACTGGCGAGCCGTCAAGCGTCGGCACCCCAAGCTCCTCAAGCCGAACGCCCTGGCTGAACAGCATGCGGAAAATGTAGTGGTCCGGCACGATCAGCAATTGCGCCGGATCGGGAAACGCCTCGTTGAGCGCATACCAGCGCGGATCGGTGTGGCCGTGCGGGCTGACGATCGGCAGATCCTTGACCGCGGCGTAGAGATCGCGGGCCAGCGAAAGCGGGCGCGCCTCGGCGGCAAACAGCAAATCCGGATCCGTCAATGCGGCCACGTAATCCTCCCAACTCGGACATCGGTAGGGTTGGAAAGAAATAATGTCAACATACAAAAACTGGGTTGTTGTATGATGACTTTTCGTCGGCCATTGCCCATTGTGCGTGACGGCATCGGGTGTTACGCCGCCTGCCAGCAGGACCCAACAATCTCGATCAGACACGTGGCGCAATGACCAATAGACGCCTTTCCAACAGCACGCTGAAGGCACTGCCGGCTTCGGTCGCGGTTCCGCGCTACGCCCGCGGCGGCGTCGCACCGGGCATCGTCCATCTCGGCGTCGGTGCGTTCCATCGCGCCCATCAGGCGGCCTATGTCGACCACTGCCTGGCGGCGGGAGAGGCGGACTGGGGCATTGTCGGCGTGTCCTTGCGCAGTCCAGACACACGCGACGCACTAGCGCCGCAGGATGGCCTCTACACGCTGGCGATCAGGAGCAGCATCGGCGAAGAGCTGCGCGTCGTCGGTTCGATCCTGTCGATGCTGGTGGCGCCGGAAGATCCGGCTGCGGTGCTCGCCGCTCTGACGGATCAGCGCACCCGCATCGTTACGCTCACGATCACCGAAAAGGCTTATCTGAGAGCAGCCGGCGGCGGTCTGGACAGCACCCATCCGGACATCGTCCATGATTTGGCTAACCCGCA
Source organism: Mesorhizobium sp. M1142 (assembly GCF_040318565.1). NCBI lineage: Bacteria > Pseudomonadati > Pseudomonadota > Alphaproteobacteria > Hyphomicrobiales > Phyllobacteriaceae > Mesorhizobium > Mesorhizobium sp. M1142. The sequence goes on along the minus strand of NZ_JAMYMK010000003.1, from coordinate 49,423 downwards.
AATGCCACGGACGGCGCATGGTTTTCTCACCGAAGCGCTGTCGCGCCGCCGTTTCGCCGGCATCAAGCCCTTCACCGTGCTCTGCTGCGACAACCTTCCGGCCAATGGCGCCACGCTGCACCGCCTGCTGGTCGAATTCGCGGCACTGCGCGATCCCGGCCTTGCCGGGCACATCGCCGACGGCGTCGCCTTCCCGTCGAGCATGGTCGACCGCATCGTGCCGGCGACCACCGATGCGGACCGGGCGCGTATCGCCGTCGAGCTCGGCGTCGAGGATGCCTGGCCGGTGATGACCGAGCCGTTCTGCCAATGGGTGGTCGAGGATGATTTCCCGGCAGGCAGGCCGGTCTGGGAAAAGTTCGGCGTCACCATGGTCGGCGACGTCGGGCCCTTCGAGGACATGAAGCTGCGGCTGCTCAACGGTTCGCATTCGGCAATCGCCTATCTCGGCCTGCTCAGCGGCTACGACACGGTCGACCGCGCCTTTGCCGATCCGGCGATCCGGCAATTCGTCGACGGACTATGGGCCGAAGCCATCCCGACGCTGCCGCAGGACGCCGGGCTCGATACGGCCGGCTACACGGCCCAGCTCGCCGAACGCTATTCGAACACCGCCCTCGCCCATCGCACGGCGCAGATCGCCAATGACGGCAGCCAGAAACTGCCGCAGCGCATCGTCGCCTCGGCCGTCGATCGGCTGGGTGCCGGTGACCCGCCCGCGCATCTCATGCTGGTGGTGGCGGCCTGGATCGCCGCTTGCGAGGCGCGCGGCAAAACTTTGCCGGAAGCCCATTTTACCGACCCGATCGACACTCGGCTTACTGTGCTCGGCAGCCGGCCAGCTATCGAAACGGTGACAGCGATGTTCGATCTCGCCGGCTTCGCCAAAGACCATTCCCACCGCATGACACTGATCGATCTGACGGCAGCCCATCTCGAGCGCCTGCGGCGAGGCGGACCTGCCGCTGCCTTCGTGGCGCTTGGCATAGGGAGTGAGAAGCCATGAGACAAACCTGGCGCTGGTTCGGGCCAGACTATCCGGTGACGCTTGCCCATGTCCGTCAAGCCGGCGCCGTCGGCATCGTCAGCGCGCTGCATCACCTCAATGACGGCCGCGCCTGGCCGGCGGACGAGATCGCCAGGCGCAAGGCCGACATCGAGGCAGCGGGCCTGACCTGGGATGTGGTAGAAAGCATTGTCGTCCATGAGGACATCAAGACCCGCAGCGGCAACTGGCGCACCCTGATCGACAATTACAAGGCGTCGGTCCGCTCCGTCGCCGCCGCCGGGATCAATACCGTCTGCTATAATTTCATGGCGATCACCGACTGGACGCGCACAGATCTCGATTATCCCATGCCGCATGGCGGCACGGCGCTGCGCTTCGATGTCGTCGAGCTCTGCGCCTATGACGTCTTCATCCTTGAGCGAGAAGGGGCGGAGGCCGATCACCCGCCGGCCCGCGTCGAGGCCGCGCGTGTGCGACTGCAAGGGATGAGCGACAGCGACAAGGCAAGGCTGGAGCGCAACCTGATCGGCTGGGTTCCGGCGCGCGAATTCATCTTCGATCGGGCAAGCTTCCGCCGTGCCCTCGACCTCTACAAGGACGTCTCAACCGAAGGTCTGCGCGAAAACCTGTTTGCCTTCCTGCGCGAGATCGTGCCGGTGGCCGAAGAGGCCGGCGTCAGGATGGCGATCCATCCCGACGATCCACCTTTTTCGCTGTTCGGCCTGCCGCGCATCGTTTCCAACGCCAATGATGCCCGCGCGCTGCTCGACGCCGTCGCTTCGCCGGCCAACGGGTTGACGCTGTGCACCGGCTCCTACGGGGCGGGCGCGCAGAACGATCTGCCGACGATGGCCAAGGCCTTCGCCGAAAACATCCATTTCGCCCATCTGCGCAACGTCACCAAGGAGCCAGACGGCTCCTTCCACGAAGCCGAGCACCTCGACGGCGACACCGACATGGTGGCGGTCGTGTCGGCGCTGATTGGCGAAGAGCGCCGGCGCAAGGCGGCAGGCAGGGCGGACTGGCAGATTCCGATGCGCCCCGACCATGGCCACGCCATCGTCGACGACATCGGCAAGAAGGTGAACCCCGGCTATTCCTGCATCGGCCGCCTGAAGGGCCTCGCCGAACTGCGCGGCGTCATGCGCGCAGTGGAGGCGCTGACGGTGTGACCAGCCCCCCTTCTCCCCTTGTGGGAGAAGGTGGCCGAGCGGAGCTCGGTCGGATGAGGGGTGCTCCAGGGATCGCCGCCGTCTCGTTTCTTCCAACACCCCTCAACCGTCTCGGCGCTGCGCGCCGATCCACCTTCTCCCACAAGGGGAGAAGGCAGGGGGCGCCTGTTAAGCCGGCAACAGCGCGCCTTCAAGCGTCGTAAGCTGGTTGAGGAACTGCTCGGCCTTGCTGCGGGTCTGGTCGTCCTTGGCGTCGGCGGCGTCTTCCCTGGCCTCCTGGATGCGGCGGGCAAGGTCGGCGCGGTCGATGTCGCCCACGGCCACAGCCGATTCGGCGAGCAGCGTGCAGCCGGCCGGAACGATGTCGGCAAAGCCGCCGAACACCACATAGCGCTCTTCCTTGCCGGAAACGGTCTTCAGCGTGACGACGCCGGGCTTGATCGTGGTCATGACGGGTGCGTGATGCGCCATGACAGTCATCTCGCCTTCGGCGCCCGGAATGACGACGGATTCGACCTGCTCGGAAACCAAGAGGCGCTCCGGCGAGACCAGTTCGAATTTGAAAGCTTCAGGCATGATCAATTTAGCGACTGGTGAATGGTGAATGGTGAATGGTCAGAAAGAATGACCTTCACTCAGCCCCCGATTTCCTATCCGCTACTCCCCATTCACAATTCACTATTGACCATTCACCATCAGGCCGCTTCAGCGGCCAGGCGCTGTGCCTTCTCGACCGCTTCCTCGATGCCGCCGACCATGTAGAAGGCGGCCTCCGGCAGATGGTCGTAATCGCCGTTGCAAAGGCCCTTGAAGCCGTTGATGGTGTCGGCGAGGTCGACCAGCTTGCCCGGTGCGCCGGTGAACACTTCGGCGACGAAGAAGGGCTGCGACAGGAAGCGCTCGATCTTGCGAGCGCGGGCCACGGTCTGCTTATCCTCTTCCGACAGCTCGTCCATGCCCAGGATGGCGATGATGTCCTGCAGCGACTTGTAGCGCTGAAGGATCGACTGCACCTGGCGGGCGACCTGATAATGCTCTTCGCCGACAACCATCGGGTCGAGCATGCGCGAGGTCGAATCGAGCGGATCGACCGCCGGATAGATGCCCTTTTCCGAAATCGCGCGGTTGAGCACGGTCGTCGCGTCGAGGTGGGCGAACGAGGTCGCCGGTGCAGGGTCGGTCAGGTCGTCGGCCGGCACATAGATCGCCTGCACCGAGGTGATCGAACCCTTGGTCGTCGTGGTGATACGCTCCTGTAGCGCACCCATGTCGGTAGCCAGCGTCGGCTGGTAGCCCACGGCCGAAGGAATGCGGCCGAGCAGCGCCGACACTTCCGAGCCCGCCTGCGTGAAACGGAAGATGTTGTCTACGAAGAACAGCACGTCCTGGCCCTGATCGCGGAAATATTCGGCAACCGTCAGCCCGGTCAGGCCGACGCGGGCGCGGGCGCCCGGCGGCTCGTTCATCTGGCCATAGACGAGCGCGGCCTTGGAGCCTTCGCCGCCGCCCTTCTTGTTGACGCCGGACTCGATGAACTCGTGATAGAGGTCGTTGCCTTCGCGGGTGCGCTCGCCGACGCCGGCGAACACCGAGAAGCCGCCATGCGCCTTGGCGACGTTGTTGATCAGTTCCTGGATCAGCACCGTCTTGCCGACGCCGGCGCCGCCGAACAGGCCGATCTTGCCGCCGCGGGCATAGGGGGCCAGCAGGTCGAGCACCTTGATGCCGGTGACCAGGATCTGCGCTTCCGTCGACTGCTCGACATAGGTCGGCGCCGGCTGATGGATCGAGCGCATCTCGATGCCGTCGACCGGGCCTGCCTCGTCGACCGGCTCGCCGATGACGTTGATGATGCGGCCGAGCATGCCCGGGCCGACCGGCACGGTGATCGGTGCACCGGTATCATAGACGTCCTGGCCGCGGACCAGACCTTCGGTCGAGTCCATGGCGATGCAGCGCACGGTGTTTTCGCCCAGATGCTGGGCCACCTCTAGCACCAGGCGATTGCCGACGTTGATCGTCTCAAGCGCGTTCAGGATCGCCGGCAGATGTTCGCCGAACTGGACGTCGACAACGGCGCCGATGACCTGGCGAACCTTGCCTGCCAGGCCGGTTTTCTTGATGGTGGCGGCCGGCGCATTCACAGCGGCGACCTTGGTTGCTGCCGCTTTCTTGGCCGGAGCGGCCTTTGCTGCTGCTGGTGCCGCGGCCTTCGGGGCTGCCGTCTTCGGGGTCGCTGCTTTCGCCATCGTCCTTACCCTTTTCGTCTCTTTGTTTCTCACACGCTTGAGGTCGATGACCTCCTTGTGAGCGTGCCTAGAGCGCCTCGGCGCCCGAAATGATTTCGATCAATTCCTTGGTGATCTGCGCCTGCCGCTGGCGGTTGTAGGTGATCGACAATTTGTTGATCATGTCGCCGGCGTTGCGCGTCGCATTGTCCATGGCGCTCATCTTGGCGCCCATCTCGCCGGCAGCATTCTCGAGCAGCGCGCGAAAAACCTGCACGGAAATGTTGCGCGGGATGAGATCGGAGAGGATCTCGCCCGGCTCCGGCTCGTATTCGTAGACAGCGCTGCCGCCGTCCCTCACTTCCGCGCCAGCCGCAGGCGCGCCCGCCGGGACAATTTGCTGCGCCGTCGGGATCTGGCTGATCACCGACTTGAACTGCGAATAGAACAGCGTGCAGATGTCGAAGCCGCCTTCGTTGAACAGGTGGATCACCTTCTTGGCGATGGCATCGGCATTGACAAAGCCCAGCGTCTTGACCTCGCGCAGGTCGACACGCTCGATGATCAGCGCCCCGTAGTCGCGGCGCAATATGTCGAACCCCTTCTTGCCGACGCAGATGATCTTGACCTGCTTGCCGTCTGCCAGAAGCTTGCGGATGTGGTCGCGGGCAAAGCGGGCGATCTGCGAATTGAAGCCGCCGCACAGACCGCGTTCGGCCGTGCAGACGACAAGCAGATGCACGTCGTCCTTGCCGGTGCCGGTCATCAGCGCCGGAGCATCGCCGCCGCCGCCGATCGCCTGGGTGATATTGGCCAGCACCGCGCCCATGCGCTCCGAATAGGGACGCGCCGCTTCCGCCGCTTCCTGCGCGCGACGCAGCTTCGCCGCGGCGACCATCTGCATCGCCTTGGTGATCTTCTGCGTCGCCTTGACCGAGGCGATACGGTTACGAAGGTCTTTTAACGAAGGCATGCTTTAAACCTGATCCCGTCCGTCCTGCTCAAGCAAAGGTCTTGGCGAAGGCGTCGATTTCTGCCTTCAGCCTGGCGCGCAGATCGTCGGACAGCGCCTTCTCCTTGCGGATGCCGTCGAGCACGTCCTTGCCGGCCGAGCGCATATGCGACAACAGACCATGCTCGAACTTGCCGACCTGGTTGACCGCCAGCTTGTCGAGATAGCCGTTGACGCCGGCGAAGATCACCGCGACCTGCTCCTCGACTTTGAGCGGCGAGAATTGCGGCTGCTTCAACAGCTCGGTCAGACGCGAGCCGCGGTTGAGCAGGCGTTGCGTGGCGGCGTCGAGATCGGAGCCGAACTGCGCGAAAGCAGCCATTTCGCGGTACTGCGCGAGCTCGCCCTTGATCGACCCGGCAACCTGCTTCATCGCCTTGATCTGCGCCGAGGAACCGACGCGCGACACCGAAAGGCCGACATTGACCGCCGGGCGCACGCCCTGGAAGAACAGATTGGTTTCCAGGAAGATCTGGCCGTCGGTGATCGAGATGACGTTGGTCGGGATATAGGCCGACACGTCGTTGGCCTGCGTTTCGATGATCGGCAGCGCAGTCAGAGACCCACCGCCATTTTCGTCATTGAGCTTGGCGGCGCGCTCGAGCAGGCGCGAGTGCAGGTAGAAGACGTCGCCGGGATAGGCCTCGCGGCCCGGCGGACGGCGCAGCAGCAGCGACATCTGGCGATAGGCGACGGCCTGCTTCGACAGGTCGTCGTAGCTGATCAGCGCGTGCATGCCGTTGTCGCGGAAATATTCGCCCATGGTGCAGGCGGTGAACGGCGCCAGGAACTGCATCGGCGCCGGATCGGAGGCGGTCGCGGCGATGATGATCGAATAGTCGAGCGCGCCGCGCTCTTCCAGGACCTTGACGAACTGCGCCACCGTCGAGCGCTTCTGGCCGACGGCGACATAGACGCAGTACAGCTTTTCCTTCTCAGGGCCGTTGTCGTGCACCGATTTCTGGTTGAGCATGGTGTCGAGGATGATCGCGGTCTTGCCGGTCTGGCGGTCGCCGATGACCAGCTCGCGCTGGCCGCGGCCGACCGGGATCAGCGCGTCGATGGCCTTGAGGCCAGTCGACATCGGCTCGTTCACCGATTTGCGCGGGATGATGCCGGGCGCCTTGACGTCGACGCGCTTGCGTTCGGTGGCCTGGATCGGGCCTTTGCCGTCGATCGGGTTGCCGAGCGCGTCGACGACGCGGCCGAGCAGGCCCATGCCGACGGGCGCATCGACGATGGCGCCGGTGCGCTTGACGGTGTCGCCTTCCTTGATGTCGCGGTCGGCGCCGAAGATGACGACGCCGACATTGTCGGCTTCGAGGTTGAGCGCCATGCCGCGGATGCCGCCGGGGAACTCGACCATCTCGCCGGCCTGGACATTGTCGAGGCCGTAGACGCGGGCGATACCGTCACCGACGGACAGCACCTGGCCGACTTCGGAGACCTCGGCCTCCTTGCCGAAATTCTTGATCTGGTCTTTCAGAATTGCGGAAATTTCCGCGGCGCGGATGTCCATCAGCCGACCTCTTTCAGTGCAAGCTTGAGCGAATTGAGTTTGGTTTTGAGCGACGTATCGATCTGGCGCGAGCCGATCTTGACCACCAGTCCGCCGAGCAGCGACGGATCGACGGTGACCGTGATCGCCACGTCCTTGCCGGCGACGCTTTTCAGCGCTGCTTTCAGCTCGGTTTCCTGGGCAGGCGTCAGCGCATGCGCCGAGGTGACCTCGGCAGCGGTCTCGCCGCGGTGTTCGGCGGCGATCTGGCGGAACGCCTTGATCATGCCGGGCACGGCGAACAGCCGGCGATTCTGGGCAACGACGCGCAGGAAATTGCCGGTGAGGCCGGTAATCCCTGCTCTGTCGGCGATCGCGGCGATCGCCTTGGCCTGGTCCTCGCTGGAGAAGACAGGGCTCCTGATCAGCCGCGAAAGGTCAGCGCTGCCTTCGAGCATCGTTTCGAACCTGTTGAGGTCGGCCTCGACGCCGGCGACCGAATTGGCCTGCAGCGCGAGTTCGAACAGCGAACCCGCATAGCGTTCTGCGACACCTGAGATTGGCGATGACGATTGGGCCACGGACCGTCTTTTCTCTTGTCTGATAGGCCGCAGATTGTTGGCGCGAGCAAAAACTCTGGCTAAATCTTTGACCTTACTGCATTTTTCCAAGCACGGAGGCGCGGCTTCCGCTATCCCCGGTCGAAAGTCGATTGCCGTCTAGCACAGGCATTTTCAGACCGCAATGCGTCGTCCGGCATGGTTTTCAGGCACTATTGTCGCATCCGCCGGGCGAGTTCAGCAACCAACCCCGGATTGATCCCTGATTCAGGGCAAAAAGCCGAAGGCGAAGGCAAGCGGCAGCGCCGCCAGCACCAGCTCGACGACGATGGAAGCCCAGTTGAACGGCGTGTTGGCGCCGTCCGACATCATCGACAGCAGCCGGCCGAAGGCGGTGAACAGCCAGGAGAAGCCGAGCGCCATATAGAGCAGCGGCTGCGCCAAGAGGATGCAGCACAGGCTGACACCGAGATAGAAGCCCGACATCCTGCCGCGACCTTCGGCGATCGCCGCCGCCTTCTCGGGCTTGACCTGCAGCCTGAGAATCCGGAACGCCAGCCCTGGCGCCAGGAACAGCAGCAGCCCGAAAAGCAAGGTCACGACGGCGCTTGACCATGCCAGCCACTCGCCCTGGCTCATCGGCCATGGAAACGCAAATTCCATCCTTGTCCCCTCGTAAATGGATATTCAAAATTTTCGGGCATTCTAGCGAAGCAAGAGACATGCGCCAGATGGGCCGTCGCAATTTACGGGGCGTCAGCCCAACGCGAGCGCCGTTGTATCGACCGGGCTAACAGGACGTTACACAACGGGCTGTTTTTTTCTGCACAATTCCTATATTGTGACTACATGAGACCACAAGAGGTTCCGCGCATGAAGACGATGCAACTACGAGAGGCAAAGGCCAGCCTTTCCGCGCTCGTGGAGGCTGCTGAGAACGGTGAGCCCACGGTTATCACCAAGCACGGCAAGCCCGCAGTCATGGTGGTGCCAATCGGTGAGGGACGGAAACTTTATCCGCAGAACAGCCAAAAAGACTTCGTGGATTTCCTGCTTCAGTATCCAGGCGGCATCGAGCTTGAGCGAAACGAATCGCCGTCGCGGGAAGTGGAGTTTTGACCGGCTATCTGCTTGATACGTCTTTTCTCTCGGCATTTGCACCTGGTCGGCCTCTGCTTCCGGCACACGTGCAGAACTGGGTTGCCGAACAAGGAGAACGCGGCTCTTGGCAGCTCTCGTCGATCGTCATCTTGGAGGTGGAACGAGGAATCGCGAAACTGAAGCGGGCGGGCGGGCATATGAAGGCAGAGCGCATCAATGAGTGGTTCGAAAGGTTGCTTCTAGAGTTCAACCAGCGCATCCTTCCCATCGATTTAGCAATCGCGCGAGAAGCCGGAAAACTGGAAGACGCCACTATCGCCAGAGGCGCCAATCCGGGTCTGGCGGACGTTCTGATCGCAGCTACTGCCCGTTTGCACGGCCTGTCAGTTTTGACGGCCAACACCCGGCATTTTGCGATTCTCGACGTGCCTTACCTGAACCCATTCACCGAACGCGCCTCGAAAGGGTAATTCGACAGCTTACAAAAAGCTCTGCGGGTCGATGTCGACCTGGACTCGCACCGAGCCCCTTATCTTCGGTCCCTCGGCCAACATGGTGCGAATGAACCCTTGCATGTCGGCGCGCCGCTCGCCCTGGATCAGCAGGCGAAAGCGATGGCGGCCGCCGATCAATGACAGCGGCGCCTCGGCCGGGCCGAGCACGAACAGGTCGGTGGCTTGCGGCGCGGCGCGGCGCAGGCCACGGGCGTGCCCTTCGGCTTCGGCCCGTGTCGCCGCGCTGACGATGACGCCGGCGAGCCTGCCGAAGGGCGGCAGCCCCGCCCGCTCACGCTCGGCGATCTCGCGCTCGTAGAAGGCCTCGGCATCGCCTGAGACGATCGCGCGCATCACCGGGTGGTCGGGTTGGAAGGTCTGCAGCAGGCCGAGGCTTTTCTTGCCGGTGCGACCGGCGCGGCCGGTCACCTGGCTGAGCAGTTGGAAGGTGCGCTCGGCGGCGCGCGGGTCGCCATTGGCAAGGCCGAGATCGGCATCGACCACACCGACCAGCGTCATGTTGGGGAAGTTGTGGCCCTTGGCGACGAGTTGCGTGCCGATGACGATGTCGGCCTCGCCATTGGCGATGGCTTCAAGCTCGAGCCGCAGCCGCCGCACGCCGCCCATCAGGTCCGACGACAAGACGATGGTGCGGGCATCGGGGAAATGCGCGACGACCTCCTCGGCGATGCGCTCGACGCCTGGCCCGCAGGCGACCAGATGATCGAGCGTGCCGCATTCCGGACAGGCTTCGGGCCGGCGTTCATTGTGCCCGCAGTGGTGGCAGACGAGCTGGCCGCGAAAGCGGTGCTCGACCAGCCAGGCCGAGCAGACCGGACAGCCGAAGCGGTGGCCGCAGACCCGGCAGAGCGTCAGCGGCGCATAGCCGCGCCGGTTGAGGAACAGCAGCGACTGTTCCTTTCTTTCCAGCGTCTGCCGCATATGGCCGAGCAGCACCGGCGACAGGAAGCCGCCGCGTGCCGGCGGCGCGCGGCGCATGTCGACCGTCTTGAGATCGGGAAGTGCCGCCTCGGCAAAGCGCGCCGAAAGCACCGCCCTGCTGTAGCGGCCCTGGCTGGCATTGACCCGGCTTTCGACCGACGGTGTCGCCGAAGCGAGCACGACCGGAAAACCGCCGATATGGCCGCGCACCACGGCCATGTCGCGCGCGTTGTAAAAGACGCGATCCTCCTGCTTGTAGGCGGGATCGTGCTCTTCGTCGACGACGATCAATCCAAGCTCCCTGAATGGCAGGAATAGCGCCGAGCGCGCGCCTGCGACGACCCGCACGCCGCCTTCCGCTACCTGCCGCCAGACCTTTTCGCGCATCCTTGGCGGCAGGTCCGAGTGCCACTCCGCCGGCTTGGCGCCGAACCGCTCCTGGAAGCGTTCGAGGAAGGCATGGGTCAGCGCAATTTCCGGCAGCAGGATCAGCACCTGCTTGCCGCGATCGAGCGCGGCCGCGACCGCCTCGAAATAGACCTCCGTCTTGCCGGATCCGGTTACACCGTCGAGCAGGGTGACCCCGAATGTACCGGTCGCGACATTGGCGCGCAGCGTCTCGGCGGCATCGCTCTGGTCGGGCGTCAGTGAAGGCACGGCGTAGCCGGGATCGGGTGCTGCGACCACCGGCCGCGGCGGGATCATCACCGTCTGGAATACGCCCTGCGCCCGCAGCCCGTCCACCACCGTCGACGACACGCCTGCCGCATGCGCCAGGCCGGATCGCGTCCAGGCAAGTCCGCCTTCGGCCGTCTCCAGCACGCGCGTCCTCGCCTCCGTCATCCGGTCGGGCTTGGCGAAGGTGCGCTGCAGCCCTTCGATCCACGGCTCCGGATCGAACGCCTCCGGCGCCCTGAGCAGCATGCGCGCCACCATGCCGGGCGGCGACAGCGTGTACTGCGCCACCCAATCGACAAAACGCCGCATCGCGCGGTCGATCGGCGGGCAGTCGAAAACCTGCTCGATCGGCCGCAATTTCTTCGCGTCGACCTTTTCGACGGCGCCGTCCCAGACGATGCCGGCGACCTGGCGGGGCCCAAGCGGAACGCGCACGATCGAGCCCGGCACCACGCGCATGCCAGCCGGCACGGCATAGGTGTAGGGGCGCTCGGCGGGCATCGGCACCAGCACCGGTGCGGCCGCGACAAAGGGCGAATCTTCGATCATGAGGCGTGACCTTGCCCCGACTTTGGTCTAGATCAAAGTCCGACCCCGAATGTGCATGACGTGCACATGAAAAATCTTCAGGAGACCGCCATGAAATTTTTTGTCGACACCGCCGATGTCAAGGAAATCCGCGAGCTGAACGATTTGGGGCTGCTCGACGGCGTAACCACCAATCCGTCGCTGATCCTGAAATCCGGCGGCAAGATCGCCGACGTCACAAGAGAGATCTGCGAGATCGTCAAGGGCCCAGTCTCGGCCGAAGTCGTCGCCACCGAATACAAGGACATGATGGCGGAGGCCAAGATCCTGGCCAGGATCGCCGACAATGTCTGCATCAAGGTGCCGCTGACGCTCGATGGCCTGAGAGCCTGCAAGGACATCCGGTCGGACGGCCGCATGGTCAACGTCACGCTGTGCTTCTCGGCCACCCAGGCGCTGCTCGCCGCCAAGGCCGGCGCCTCCTTCATCTCGCCCTTCGTCGGCCGCATCGACGACAGCGGCTGGGACGGCATGGAGCTGATTGCCGATATCCGCACCATCTACGACAATTATGACTTCCAGACCGAGATCCTGACCGCTTCTGTGCGCACCGTGAACCATGTCAAGCAGGCGGCGCTGATCGGTGCCGATGTCATCACCGCGCCGCCGGCGACGCTCAAGGCACTGGTCAAACACCCGCTGACCGACAAGGGCCTGGAACTGTTCCTCGCCGACTGGGCAAAGACCGGGCAGAAGATCGGCTGAAGCGACTATCCTACGAACAAAAAAAGGCCGAGCAATCGGCCTTTTTTTTGCAGATTGCGCACTCCGGAAAGACCTAGCTTGCCGCCGGCTTGCCGTGCTTGATCAGATCCTGAGCGATCGACAGCCGCAGCACATCTGCCAGCTCGCGCGCCGCACGGTTCTCGGCGTCGATCTGGGCTCGGTATGACGCGAATTCCTGGCGCGGCCTGTCGTATGACGACGGAATCGAGCGCTTACCCCTCGCTATGACCGTGCCCGTCTTGGCATCGCTGAGCACATAGTTGGCGGTCAGCGTTACAGTGCCGGCGGTCGGCTCGTCCTCGTCTGTCGTGACCTGCTCGATTGCCGCCGATTCGACGAGTTCGGAGACGCCGAGATCAAGCGAATAGACCGGCGAAGCCGGCTCGCCGGCGCCCCGGCCGAGCGCGAAGATCAAATTGTTGCGGACCTGCTGGGCGTAGCGGGTCTTGACCGGCTTGACCGAGATCGATGCCAGCTCGGCAGCAGCGCCGACCTGCGAGCCGGCGATCAGCGGCGCGCTCGAATAGAGCGGCCGCACCGTGCAGGCGGAAACCAGCGCCACCGAGGCGAGCAGCCCGCAAAGCACGACGCGGCGCAGCGTCAGCTCTGTCTTTCGCGGATCAGGCAACGACATTAACGATCCTCTGCGGCACGATGATCACCTTGCGCGGCGCCTTACCTTCGAGCGCTCTCTGCACGAAGTCGAGGGCCAGAACCGCTTTTTCGACCGCACCTTGGTCCGCGTCGCGGGCAATTGTCAAATCGCCGCGCTTCTTGCCGTTGACCTGCACCGGCAGCACGATCTCGGCGTCGACGACAAGCGAGGGATCGTAGACCGGCCAGGGCCGTTCGGCGACAAGGTCGGTGCCGCCGAGCGTCTGCCAGCACTCCTCGGCCAGATGCGGCATGACCGGCGCGATCAGGTGCACCAGGATCTCGACGGCCTCACGGCAGGCCGCTTGCAGCGCCGGACCGGCCTTGCCCTCTGCCGCCTCGTTGAGCGGTACAGTCAAGGCATTGGCGAGCTCATAGATGCGGGCGATGGCGCGGTTGAAGGCGAGCTTTTCGATATCCTCACCGACCGATTTCAGGATCTTGTGCGCGGCCTTGGACACTGTCCCGGCCTCGCCGTCCTTCGCCGCCTCTGGCCGGACTCCGGCGAGCGATTCGGCAGCCGTCGACACCAGGCGCCAGATGCGCTGGATGAAGCGGTGCGCGCCGGCCGCGCCCTCGTCGGTCCATTCGACATCGCGTTCGGGCGGCGAGTCCGACAGCATGAACCAGCGCGCCGTATCGGCGCCGTAGCCGTCGGTGATCTCTTCCGGACTCACCGTATTCTTCTTCGACTTCGACATTTTTTCGAGCGGACCGATCACCGCCTCTTCGCCGGTGGCGATTTCGAAGGCGCGGCGCTTTCCGTCGGCGTCTTCCAGCCTGACCTCGCTTGGCGCAAGCCAGCGGCCGTTCGAGGCGCCGCCAACCCGATAGGTCTCGTGCACCACCATGCCTTGCGTGAACAGGCCCCTGAACGGCTCGGCGAGATCGACATGGCCGGTCTCGCGCATGGCGCGGGTGAAAAAGCGCGAATAGAGCAAATGCAGGATCGCATGCTCAATACCGCCAATATACTGGTCAACCGGCAGCCATTCAGTCGCGGCCTCGGGATCGGTCGGATCATTTGCCCACGGCGCGGTGAAGCGAGCGAAATACCACGAAGAATCGACAAATGTGTCCATCGTGTCGGTTTCTCGCCGCGCATCCTTGCCGCAACGCGGGCATTTGACGCGCCGCCATGTCGGATGGCGATCGAGCGGATTGCCCGGCCGGTCGAACTCGATGTCGTCCGGCAGCTTGACCGGCAGGTCGGCTTTCGGCACCGGCACCACGCCGCAATCCTCGCAATGGATCATCGGGATCGGGCAGCCCCAATAGCGCTGGCGCGAAATGCCCCAGTCGCGCAGGCGGAAGTTCACCTTGCGCTCGGCCATCGGCCGGTTGCCGATGGTCTTTTGTTCCAGCAGCTTCGCCACCTCGTCGAACGCCTGATCCGGCTTCATGCCGTCGAGGAAGCGCGAATTGATCATCACGCCGTCGCCGACATAGGCCTCATCGATGACCTGGAAGCTCCCTTGATTCTCGCCCTCCGGCATCACCACCGGAATGACCGGCAGGCCGTATCTGTTGGCGAAGTCGAGGTCGCGCTGGTCACCGGACGGACAGCCGAAGATGGCGCCGGTGCCGTAGTCCATCAGCACGAAATTGGCGACGTAGACGGGCAGCGTCCACTTCTCGTCGAACGGATGGACGACGCGAATGCCGGTATCGAAGCCCTTCTTCTCGGCCGTCTCCAGAGCCGCCACCGAGGTGCCCATATGGCGGACCTCGTCGATGAACTTTGCCAGCGCCGGATTGTCTTCGGCGGCCTTTTTGGCCAGCGGATGGTCGGCGGCAATCGCCATAAAGGAGGCGCCGAAGATGGTGTCAGGCCTTGTCGTATAGATTTCGAGCTCATGCTCGCCGGCTGCTGGCTTGGCCAGCGGCCAGCGGATCAGCAGACCTTCCGAACGGCCGATCCAGTTCGCCTGCATCAGCTTCACTTTTTCCGGCCAGTCGTCGAGTTGATCGAGCGAATCCAGCAGGTCCTGCGCGTAGTCGGTGATCTTGAAGAACCACTGCGTCAGCTCGCGCTGTTCCACCAGCGCGCCCGAGCGCCAGCCGCGTCCGTCGATGACCTGCTCGTTGGCAAGCACCGTCATGTCCTCCGGATCCCAGTTGACCTTGGAGGATTTGCGCGTCACCAGCCCCTTCTCGACGAAATCGAGGAACAGCATCTGCTGGCGGTGATAGTAATCGACATCGCAGGTGGCGAACTCGCGCGCCCAATCGAGCGACAGGCCCATGACCTTGAGTTGCTCGCGCATAGCGGCGATGTTCTGATAGGTCCAGTCCTTGGGATGGACCTTGTTCTGCATCGCCGCGTTTTCGGCTGGCATGCCAAAGGCGTCCCAGCCCATCGGGTGCAGCACGTTGAAACCCTTGGCCCGCTTGTAGCGCGCCACCACGTCGCCCATCGTATAGTTGCGGGTATGGCCGATATGGATGCGCCCCGACGGATAGGGGAACATCTCCAGCACGTAATATTTCGGGCGCGGGTCGTCATTGTCGGCTTCGAACAGCTTCTTTGCGTCCCAGGCCTTCTGCCATTTGGGCTCTGACGCGCGCGGATTGTATCGTTCGGTTGCCATCGGGTGTTTTTCACTTAAAAGCATGCGCGAACCGCCGGACAATGCCCGGGCGGCTCAGGAAATGTCGTCGCGGTGTTCACCATGGATTGCCGGACCCGTCAACTGCGGCGATCCGGCGAAAAGCCAAACACAGGCAGGATATAGGCATGGCGAGCGCCGTCGAACAGCTTTTCACGGTCAAGGCAAGGATCGCTGCCGCCGAGCGCGAGGCAGGACGCGACGCCGGAGCGGTGGCGCTGGTCGCGGTCTCGAAAACCTTCGACGCCGCCGATATCCGCCCCGTTATCGAGGCCGGCCAGCGCGTCTTCGGCGAAAACCGGGTCCAGGAAGCACAAGCCAAATGGCCGGCACTGCGGACGGCGTTTCCCGACGTCGAGCTGCATCTGATCGGTCCGCTGCAATCGAACAAGGCGAAGGAAGCGGTGGCATTGTTCGACGTCATCGAAACCGTCGACCGTGAAAAGATCGCCGCCGAACTCGCCAAGGAGATCGCCAGGCAAGGCCGGTCACCAAGGCTGTATGTCCAGGTCAACACCGGCTCCGAGCCGCAAAAGGCCGGCATCGAGCCGCGCGAGGCTGTCGCCTTCGTGGCCCGCTGCCGCTCGGTTCACGGCCTCGCCATCGAAGGGCTGATGTGCATTCCGCCGGCCGGCGAGAACCCCGGTCCGCATTTCGCGCTGCTGGAAAAGCTTGGGCTTGAGGCCGGCGTCGACAAGTTCTCCATGGGCATGTCCGGCGACTACGAAACCGCGATCGCCTTCGGCGCGACTAGTGTCAGGGTTGGATCGGCGATTTTCGGCGCCAGATGAGGCGCAGCCGGCCTTAGGCCACAGGCTAACATTGACTAAGCCAGCATATAGAAACGGAACGTTTCGTTCCTATATGGGTCGAGTTATTCTCAACCCGTCTGGAGCCACCATGCGTTACAATCAACTTGGAAATACGGGGATGTTCGTCTCCGAACTTTGCCTCGGCACGATGACGTTCGGCGCGGCCGGCGAGAACGCCCAATGGGGCCTGATCGCCAGCCTCGACCAGAAGGGCGTTGACCAGATCGTTGCCCGCTCGCTCGCCGCCGGCGTCAATTTCTTCGACACGGCGGATGTCTATTCCTTTGGCGCCTCGGAACGGCTTCTCGGCCAGTCGCTCAGGAACCTTGGCGTCAACCGGCAGGACGTGATCATCGCCACCAAGGTTCATGGCGCCATGGGTGGAGGCCCGAACCAGCGTGGTTCCTCGCGCGGCCACATCATGGATTCGGTCGAAGGCAGCCTCGAACGGCTGCAGCTGGATCATATCGATCTCTACCAGCTGCACGGCACCGACACGGTGACGCCGATCGACGAAACGCTGCGGGCGCTCGACGACCTGGTTGCCGCCGGCAAGGTCCGCTATGTCGGCGTCTCGAACTGGCAGGCCTGGCGCATAGCCAAGGCGCTGGGTATTGCCGAGCGCAAAGGCTTTGCCCGCTTCGAGACCGTGCAGTCGTATTATTCGATCGCCGGCCGCGATCTCGAGCGCGAGATCGTGCCGCTGCTCAACGAGGAGAAGCTCGGGCTGATGGTCTGGTCGCCGATGGCTGGCGGCCTGCTCTCCGGCAAATACGGACCGGGCGCCCCCGGCAATGGCGAGGGCCGCCGCGCCAGCTTCAATTTCCCGCCGGTCAATGAGGACCGTGCCTGGGCAGCAGTCGCCGTCATGCGCGAGATCGCCGCCAAGCACGGCGTCAGCGTCGCTACGGTGGCGCTCGGCTATGTTCTGGCCAAGCCATTCGTGATGAGCGTCATCATCGGCGCCAGCCGCACGGAGCAGCTGGAACAGAACCTTGCAGCCACCGAGTTGCAGCTCGATGCCGATGATCTTGTTCGCCTCGACGAAGCCAGTGCCCTGCCCGCCGAATATCCGGGCTGGATGCTGGAGCGTCAGGCGGCCGGCCGGCGGCCGGCGCCCTTTGCGCCGAAATAGTAACTCAATCTTACCTTCTTACCTTCGTTGCTTCGGGAGCCGGCAGGCTCCCGATCGTTTTGGGCTCAGTTCAGCCGGACAGTCTCGACCAAAAAGTCCAAAAAGGCCCGCACCCGCGCCGGCAGATGCTTGCCATGGCCGACATAGACGGCGTGGGTAAGTTCCTCGTCGCCGGGGTTGAACTCTTCCAGCAGCGGCAGGAGCCGGCCGGCGGCAATGTCGGCCTCCACATGCCAGCTTGCCAGCCGGGCGATGCCCGCCCCCGACAGCGCCATCAGCCGCATCGCCTCGCCGTCGCTGACCAGCGTATTTCCGGCGATCGACAGGCTGATCGGCTTGCCGACCGCATCGATAAAAGGCCAGCCCTCGAGGTGGCGTACGAAACGGAAGCCCATCCGGTTGTGACGATCGAGATCGGCGGGCGTCACGGGCGTGCCACGCGCTTCGAGATACGATGGCGCCGCAACGACGACCACCCGGCTCTGTCCGAGCTTGCGCGCCACCAGCCGTGATTCGCCGAGCGGCCCGGCCCGGATGGCGACGTCAGCACGCTCCTCCATCAGGTCGATGACATCGTCGGTCAACACCAGATCGACCGAGATTTCGGGGTAGCGCTCCAGAAAACGCGGCAAAAGCGGGATCAGCCGATGCTGCCCGAAAGGCACGTAGCTGTTGATCCGCAGCCGGCCACGCGGCGCGGCACCCGCCGCCGCCTCGCGCTCGGCCGCTGCCATGTCGGCCAGGATACGCACGCCGCTGTCGAAAAAGGCCGCCCCCTCCGGCGTCAGTTGCAGCCTGCGCGTCGAACGGCTGACCAGCCGCGCGCCGAGCCGTGCCTCCAGCCGCGCGATCAGCTTGCTCACCGCCGACGGGGTCATCCGCAACGCACGGGCAGCGGCCGAAAAGCTGCCCGCCTCGACCACGCGGACGAACACTTCGATCTCGCCGGAGCGGTTGATGTCGGGTCTGGTCATTGGTGAATCTATTTCACAGACGATGTGCCCGATGCAAGGCTGGTTCACAGCACATCGCGACACGATCTTCCGAATTGGGGCGTGGGAGGAACACGGCGCCCGTCGTCAAAACTGGTCGTCATCGAAGTGGGAACCGCCATGCCCCTTGCTCTTTACGCTCTTGCCGCCGGTGCGTTCGGCATCGGCGTCACCGAATTCGTCATCATGGGCCTGCTGCTCGACGTCAGCACCGATCTCGACGTCTCGATCTCAGCTGCCGGCCAGCTTATTTCCGGCTATGCGCTCGGCGTTGTCATCGGCGCGCCGCTGCTGACGATCGCAACCGGCCGTTGGCCGCGCAAGACCGTGCTTCTGTCGCTGATGGCGATCTTCACGCTGGGCAACCTCGCCTGTGCGCTTGCCCCAGACTACTGGACGCTGATGGGTGCGCGCGTGCTGACCGCCTTCGCCCACGGCACCTTCTTCGGCGTTGGCTCGGTCGTGGCGACCGGGCTGGTGGCGCCCAACAAGAAAGCTTCGGCGATCGCCCTGATGTTCACCGGCCTGACCATCGCCAACATCCTCGGCGTGCCTTTCGGCACTTGGCTCGGCCAGGCCTTCGGCTGGCGCGCGACGTTCTGGGCGGTGACCCTGGTCGGCATCGCCGCCTCCGCCATCATTCTCTTGGTGGTGCCGCGCAGCCGAACAGAACCTGAGAAGAGCAATTTGCGTGCCGATCTCGCCGTGCTCGGCCGCACGCCCGTCCTGCTTGGCTTTGCCACCACCGTGCTTGGCTATGCCGGCGTCTTTGCCGTCTTTACCTACATCGCTCCGTTGCTGACCGAGATCACCGGTTTTGAGGAAGCAGCGGTGTCGCCTATCCTGCTGGTCTTCGGCGGCGGCCTCATCGCCGGCAACATCGCCGGCGGCAAGTTCGCCGACCGCCGGCTGCTACCTTCCGTTCTCGGCAGTCTCGTCGTCCTGGCGCTGGTGCTCGGCACCATGACGTTCGCCCTGCACAGCCAGGTCATGGCCGTTATCTATGTCGGCCTGCTCGGCGCCGCCGCCTTCGCCACCGTGGCGCCACTGCAGATGTGGGTGCTGGAAAAGGCACAAGGCGCCGGCCAGAGCCTCGCCTCGTCCTTCAACATCGCCGCCTTCAACCTCGGCAACGCGGCCGGCGCCTGGCTCGGCGGCGTGGTCATCGCGCACGGTCCCGGCCTCGGCGCCGTCACCTGGGTCGCGGCCCTGTTGCCGCTTTCAGCGCTTGCCGTGGCGGCGTTTGCTCTGCGCCTCGACCGAGACCCTGCCCTCTCCACACCGGAAATCGCGCCGTCATAGAACGGCAAACCTCAACCAATCCTTGAAACAGCCATCCTTCCACAAGGAGCAAACCCATGGATTATCGAAATCTTGGCGCATCAGGCCTGAAGGTCCCGGCACTCTCGTTCGGCGCTGGAACCTTCGGCGGCTCAGGCCCGCTGTTCGGCGCCTGGGGCAACAGCGATGCGACGGAAGCACGGCGGCTGGTCGACATCTGCCTAGAGGCCGGCGTCAACCTGTTCGACACCGCCGATGTCTATTCGATTGGCGCTTCCGAACAAGTGCTCGGCGCTGCCATCAGGGGCCGCCGCGACGCCGTGCTGATCTCGACCAAGACCTCGCTGCCGATGGGCGACGGTCCCAACGATGCCGGCTCGTCACGTTCACGCCTGATCAAGGCCGTCGAAGACGCGCTGAAGCGTATTGGAACCGATTACATCGACCTGCTGCAACTGCACGCCTTTGATGCCGCAACACCGATCGAGGAGGTGCTGTCGACGCTGGACGGTCTCGTGCGCGCCGGCAAGCTGCGTTATGTCGGCGTCTCCAATTTTTCCGGCTGGCAAGTGATGAAGTCGCTCGGCCTGGCGGATAGATATGGCTATCCCCGATACGTCGCCCATCAGGTCTACTACTCGCTGGTCGGACGCGATTATGAATGGGAGTTGATGCCGCTCGGCCTCGACCAGGGTGTCGGTGCGCTGGTGTGGAGCCCACTCGGCTGGGGCCGCCTGACCGGCAAGATCCGCCGTGGCCAGAAGCTGCCTGAGAAAAGCCGGCTGCACGACACGGCAAGCTTCGGACCGCCCGTCGAGGATGAGCATCTCTATCGGGTCGTCGACGCGCTTGATGTTGTCGCCGAGGAAACCGGCAAGACCATACCGCAGATCGCCATTAATTGGCTGCTGCAGCGGCCGACCGTCGCCTCCGTCATCATTGGCGCGCGCAACGAGGAGCAGTTGCGCCAGAATCTCGGCGCCGTCGGCTGGTCCTTGACAGCCGAGCAGATGAAGAAGCTCGACACGGCAAGTGAGGTCACCGCACCCTACCCGTATTTTCCCTATCGCCGGCAGGAGGGGTTTGTCCGGCTGAACGCGCCCGCAGTCTGACGCTCCAAAAGCTGGCGGCGGCTCCCGGGCTGCCGCCCCGGCTAATGCAGCACGAACTCGCCGTCGACCTTGCGCCATTCGTTCGGCGCGATCAGCTTCTGGTGCGTGTAGCTCACCGAATGCAGCGGGCCTTCGAGCTCGGCCTTCCAGAATTCGATGAAGCGGATCAGCACCGGAAATTTCGGGGCGATGTCGTAATCCTGCCAGATGAAGCTCTGCAGCAGATGCGGATGATCGGGAAAGTGATAAAGAATCTTGGCCGTGGTCAAGCCATAGCCCTTGAGCATCAGGTCCATTTCTGAATGGTCGCGCATTGCGGTCCCCTGGTTGATTCTCCTTCCTCCCAGCCTGAAATTGTGCACCCCATTTGCTTATTCGTCTATTGATATTTCTGCGATCAAACCAGATTCCTCCCGCAAAAACATGCGCTTAGCAGCCGCCTCACGAGAGTGCTGACACCACCCGGCAAGGCACCTGCGGCATCCCGCCGCGCGAATCCAACGTCTAATGTTGCCGTCACCGCCGAACTGTTAATAATGCGCGCGAATTCGCGGCCGCATCGCTGCGATCCTGCCGGCGGTCAAGCCGGCGGTTTGGTTTTGGGGAGGAAGGCGAAGAAATGTCCGATGTTCATGTCCATCGCGTCCAGCCGGCGTGGAAGAAGAACGCGCTGATTGACAATGACACCTACCTGAAATGGTACGCCGACAGCGTCAAGAACCCGGACAAGTTCTGGGGCACGCACGGCAAGCGCATCGACTGGTTCAAGCCCTACAGCAAGGTCAAGAACACGTCCTTCGACGGCAAGGTTTCGATCAAATGGTTCGAGGATGGCCAGACAAACGTTTCCTGGAACTGCATCGACCGGCATCTGAAGAAGCGCGGCGAACAGACCGCCATCATCTGGGAAGGCGACAACCCCTACGACGACAGGAAGATCACCTATAACGAACTTCACGCACATGTCTGCCGCCTCGCCAATGTGATGAAGAAGCACGGCGTCAAGAAGGGCGACCGCGTCACCATCTACATGCCGATGATCCCGGAGGCCGCTTATGCGATGCTCGCCTGCACGCGCATCGGCGCCATTCATTCGGTCGTCTTCGGCGGCTTTTCGCCGGACGCGCTGGCCGGACGCATCGACGACTGCAAGTCGACCTTCGTCATTACCGCCGACGAAGGCCTGCGCGGCGGCAAGACTATCCCGCTGAAGGACAACACCGACAAGGCGATCGAGATCGCCGCCAAGGCCGGAACGAAAGTCGAAAAGGTCTTGGTCGTGCGCCGCACCGGCGGCAAGACCGGCTGGGCCGCCGGGCGCGACGTCTGGTACCATGACGAGGTCGCCACGGTTAAGGCCGAATGCAAGCCCGAGAAGATGAATGCCGAGGACCCGCTGTTCATCCTCTACACATCCGGCTCGACCGGCAAGCCGAAGGGCGTGCTGCACACCACCGCCGGCTATCTCGTCTATGTCTCGATGACCCACCAATATGTATTCGACTATCATGACGGCGACATCTACTGGTGCACCGCAGATGTCGGCTGGGTCACCGGTCACAGCTATATCGTCTACGGGCCGCTCGCCAACGGCGCCACCACGCTGATGTTCGAAGGCGTGCCGAACTACCCGTCGCAGTCGCGTTTCTGGGACGTGATCGACAAGCACAAGGTCAACATCTTCTACACGGCGCCGACGGCGTTGCGTGCGCTGATGGGCGCCGGCGATGCCCATGTCACCAAAACGTCGCGCAAGTCGCTGCGCGTGCTGGGCACCGTCGGCGAGCCGATCAATCCGGAAGCCTGGGAGTGGTATTTCAACGTCGTCGGCAACGGCAAGGTGCCGATCGTCGACACCTGGTGGCAGACCGAGACCGGCGGCATCATGATCACGCCGGTTCCGGGCGCCACCCACCTCAAGGCGGGTTCGGCGACGCGGCCCTTCTTTGGCGTCAAGCCGCAGCTGGTCGACGCCGACGGCAAGGTACTGGAAGGCGAAGCCAGCGGCAATCTTTGCATTGCCGACTCATGGCCGGGCCAGATGCGCACCGTCTATGGCGATCACGACCGCTTCGTGCAGACCTATTTCTCGACTTACAAGGGCAGGTACTTCACCGGCGACGGCTGCCGCCGCGATGCTGACGGCTACTACTGGATCACCGGCCGGGTCGACGACGTCATCAACGTCTCCGGCCACCGCATGGGCACCGCCGAGGTCGAATCGGCGCTGGTTTCGCATGAGAAGGTCTCGGAGGCCGCCGTCGTCGGCTACCCGCACGATATCAAGGGCCAGGGCATCTACTGCTATGTCACGCTGATGGCCGGCGAGACGCCAAGCGAGGAATTGCGCCAGGAGCTCGTCGTCCATGTCCGCAAGGAGATCGGCGCCATCGCTTCGCCCGACAAGATCCAGTTCGCGCCCGGCCTGCCGAAGACCCGTTCCGGCAAGATCATGCGGCGCATCCTGCGCAAGATCGCCGAGGATGATTTTGCCGCGCTCGGCGACACCTCGACGCTCGCCGATCCGGCAGTCGTCGACGACCTGATCGCCAACCGGCAAAACAAGAAGGGCTGATGCAACCCGCATTGGGCGCCGTCACCGAGCTTTGGCGCTATCCCGCGAGCTCGCTCGCCGGCGAGTTTCAGGAGGCGATCTCCGTCGACTGGTATACCGTCGAAGGCGACCGCCTGTTTGGTCTTGTCGATACCTCGACCGATGAAATCGCACGGCCCGACCGCGAAGCGAAATGGCACAAGGTGCCCCGCATCCGCACCCGGCTGTCGCAGGCCGGCAGGCTGGAGGTCGCCATCCCCGACGGACGCTGGCTTTCGGCACCTGGCGCGCAAAGTGATCGCGCGGTTTCCGCGTATCTCGGCTTTGCGGCTTCCATCCGGCCGTTCCGCCGGGAAAATGCGGCTCCGGATTACGCCGGCCCTCTGCTGACGGAACGCTATGTCAAAGCCCCTATTCATCTGCTGACCACCGCCTCACTGGCGCGTTTGAAAGTGCTGCATCCAGAGGGCACCGCCGACGCGCGCCGCTTCCGCCCCAACATCGTCGTCGATATGCCGGAGGTCGAGGGGTCGTTCCCCGAGACGGAATGGATCGGGCGCAAGCTGGCAATCGGCGACCTGCTCCTGACCATCTCCGAGCCGTGCCGCCGCTGCGGCTTCACCATCATTGGCCAGGACGGGTTGGACCACGACCCGGCAATCCTGCGCAGCCTGGTCCGCCACAACGCCCATAATCTCGGCGTCTACTGCACCGTCGATCGACCGGCCCGCGTCGAGATCGGCGCCACGATGCGCCTCCTGTAGCTATCGGTACAAATCCGCCCGCGTCGGCGGCAGGCCGCTCGGCCCACGCGCGCGCCTTGTGGCGACGGTCTGGAAAACCTGCGCCGATGCACGTTCGAAAGTAATCGAGCAGCCGGTGAGATAAAGCAGCCAGAGCCGCGCCTTGGCTTCGCCGACCTCAGCGATGGCTTCGTCAAAACGTGCGTGGAGACGCTCTGCCCATAGCCTGCAGGTGCGCGCATAGTGCTCGCGCAAGTTTTCGACGTCGTAGACGAGGAAGCCGTGCGCCTCGAGATTGCCGAGCGTCATGCCGATCGTATCGAGTTCGCCGCCCGGAAAAATGTATTTGATCAGCGCCTTGAATTCCGGCCCCTTTCGCAGCGTCTTCTTCAAGCTGCCCTTGTCGCGCCGGGTGATGGCGTGGTGCAGATAGATGCCGCCGGGCTTGAGCAGGCGATGGATCCTCGAGAAATAGGCCGCATGGTTGGCAAGCCCCAGATGCTCGAACATGCCGATCGACGAGATCTTGTCGAAGGAGCCGGACAGCTCGGCATAGGACTTGATCTCGATGGTGATGCGGTCCTCCAGCCCCGCGGCGCGGATGCGTTCGCGGGCGAGCTCGGTCTGTGCCTCCGACAGCGAAACACCGTGGCCGACGACGCCATAATTCTTCACCGCATGGATGAGCATCGCTCCCCAGCCGCAGCCGATGTCGAGCAGTTTTTCGCCGGGCTTCAGCCGAAGCTTGCGGCAGATATGGTCGAGCTTGTCTCTTTGGGCCTGATCGATATCGTTGGCGAAATCCTTGAAATAGCCGCAGCTATAGACCATGCGCTCGTCGAGGAAGAGCCGGTAGAATGCGTTGGAAATATCGTAGTGATGCTGGATTGCCTCCCGGCTCGAACCGCTGACGAAAGGATTGCGGCCGGAAAGATCGGTTCGCGCCGTCATCTGTTTTCGCGAAAACAGCACCGCCGGCAGGTCGCGCAGGATCGCCAGCTTCGGCAACGTCTTGAGCTTCGTCCTGAGCTTGCCGTGCGTGGGCAAGGCGTAGAAATCAAACAGCGATCCGTCTTCGACGTCGACCGCCTTGGCAATCCACATCTCGATCAGCGTCGATAAAGAGGGCCGACGTACGATCTGCCAGACGATGTCCTGGTCGTTGATAGTGAGCACCGGGCCGGTAGCCGGGCCGATCCGCTCGCCTGTCCACAGCCTCACCGCGAAACCCGGTTTCAGCGTTTCGATGACCGTCCGAACAATCCGGGCCGCTCTTTCGGCTGCCTCCATCCCCATCCTCCCTTACCCGGCAAAAAGCGGCCCGGAACAATCGCGGCTCGATCTTGCCTGCCGGATCGGCCGGCCGCAAGCCGCCCGAGTGCACAAGCACGCTTGTTCAGGATTTTCGAGTGCCCCGCCTTGCCATTTGCCGGATGACACCCCATCATGAGCAAGTGTTCAACAAATCGAAAGGAGGTGATCCGATGTCGAGTGATTTCGTTTTCCAGAACGTGGCCTCAGCGGATCGCACTTTCGGGAAGCAGTCTTCCCGTTAAGGCGCGAGATGCGCGGCTGGCGACCAACCGTCGCAGCCAGGAGCCGCGCCATGGACGGAAACACGGAAGGCCGCCGACTTCGCAAGAAGCGGCGGCCTTTTCCTTTTTGGGCTGTTGTCCCTTATTTGGTTACGCTCAACATCTCGACGTTGCGCGCTATGTCCTGGAAAGCCTGGTTGAGTTCGGTTCCATTGGCAGCTTGGTAGAAGTGCTTGATCTTGGTGGTGTCCGGGCTCGCGCAATCCTGGAGCGTCGCCTTGGCATTCGTTTCGTTTAGGTCAAATCCAATAGTGAAGATCTCGATGCCCTTGTCGCGCATGGCAGCGCAAAGTTTCTTGGCTGCCGTGCGGGTCGGCTCCTTGCCGGCGTCATTGTAAACGTCGCTCACCGTGCTCGCATCGAAGTAGGACAGGTTGAATTCGCCGTCGGTCATCAGGATCGCGATTTTGGCGACCTTTTTTGGATCCATCTTGGCCGGCCGCTGCGAAGTCCTCATTATGCTCCCCCAGCTCTCCGAGAGCATGTACCAGGTCCACTGCACGCCGATATGGCCGGCAGTGCCGCCGGAGGCGACGAAATTCTT
This sequence comes from Mesorhizobium sp. M1142, assembly GCF_040318565.1. Taxonomy (NCBI): domain Bacteria; kingdom Pseudomonadati; phylum Pseudomonadota; class Alphaproteobacteria; order Hyphomicrobiales; family Phyllobacteriaceae; genus Mesorhizobium; species Mesorhizobium sp. M1142. Next base: position 23,384 of record NZ_JAMYMK010000003.1, on the reverse strand, counting down.
GATGACCGTCTTGAGCGCCGTCGCATCGGCCGTCAGCGGCATCAGCGTGGCGGCCGGGCAGGCGGCGGTGCCGGTTTGCCAGGCGAAGGACGACAGCAGGTAGTCGCGGTTGACCATGCTGGCGTCGGGGCCTGCGTCCGAATACTGGTAGGTCCCCTTGCGTTCTGTGGCGCAATTATCGGGACGGATGAAGCCCGAGACATACTGCACGGCGTCATTGGCCGGCGCCTGTTTGCGTTGGCTGGCGGTGGTTTCCACATAGACGCTGCTGGTGGCAAGTGTACCGGCATTCACCGAATTGGCATAGGGCACGATGGCAACCCGCACGCGCGGTTTGGACGGGTCCTGACCGCCCAGGAAGCTGTCGACAGCATTCGCCGCAGCCGTCCGCAGATCGATGATTTTCTGGCCTGCCATCGAGCCGGTAACATCGAGCATCGTCGCGACTTCGATCTGCTTGTCCGAATAGAGAGCCGTCGTCGATGCGGGAACGCGCTGCATGCTACCCGTGCTGAAAAGCGGGAAATAATAGCTGACATTGACATGAACGTCCGCCTGAACGGTCTTGGCGATTCGGTCGACAGTCAGTTTGTCGAGAACGATCTGATTGTCCTGCAGGATACCCGCCGTGCTGTTGGCATCGAGAAAGGCCTGCACCGATTTGCTGGCGTCAGCCTCGCTGATGACGCTGGTCGTCAGGTCGCGGGCCGTCGAGGTGACCGCAGCATCGACGACGCCTTGCAGGCTCGATTTCACATTGTAGAGTTGGGAGACGTTGACGGCAAAGCCGACGCTCAGCGCCAGTACTGAGCCGATTATACCAAACAGCACCGCGAAATTTCCGCTGCGATCCCCGGCAAACCCGCCGATCGCCTGAACAAGACCCCCGAAACGCCGCATTCCTTCCGCCTCCATTCGCTACAGCCTGCAGCTGTCCGAACGCGCATTGCAGGAATCCGGCCGGATCGCGCCGCCGGGCGCGGGAAAGCGAGCGCCCCCCGCTCAGGGCATTGTTTCCAAACGGTTTCGAGCGGCGACAAGGTAAACAGCCGGTAAACGAAAGCCGCGTCGGCGCAGCTTTGTTCACAAAGCGCTTACCACGATCCGGCTCGCAATTCGGAACGGCCGGACTGCGTCCCGATCCGGTACAGAAGAGATGTCTCGAACCGGATCAGCACGACCGCGATGGCGGGACGTGGAAACACGGCTGTGGATGTCTCCGGGAGGATTAGGCCAGCACCCGTGCGGTGACGGTCCTGTCGAGGCCGCGATAGGGCGGCCTGAACAGGTTGCCTTCCTGCTCGTAGGTCCAGACCTTGAACAGGCTGAGCCGGTGCGGGCCGAAACTGTGCAACAGCGGCACATCGGTGGCGTCGCGGCCACGCGCAATGACGACACGGCCGATTCTCGGCACGTTGTGGCGGGGATCGAACGTGTACCACTTGCCGTCGAGGAACACTTCCATCCAGGCCGAGAAGTCCATCGGCGCCGGATCCGCGGGCACGCCGATATCGCCGAGATAGCCGTTCACGTAGCGGGCCGGGATATTCATGCAGCGGCAGAGCGTGATCGCCAGATGGGCAAAGTCGCGGCAGACGCCGACGCGTTCCTCATGCGCCTGCGCCGCCGTGCGGGTCGAGCGCGCATAACCGTAGCCGAAGGACAGGCGGTTGTGGACATAGTCGACGATCGCCTGCACCCGCGCCCAGCCCGGCGGAAGCTGGCCGAACAGTTGCCAGGCCAGGTCGCCGAGATGGTCGGTCTCGCAGTAACGGCTGCCGAGCAGATAGCCGAGCACCTCGTCCGGCAATTCGGCGACCGGAACTTCCCTGGCCAGCGTGTTGACTTCGTCCGCCTCACCGCTGTCCTCGACCACCGCGTCATAGAGGATGCGAAAGCTTCCGGCCGGCGCCGTGAAGCGGCGGCAGCTATTGCCGAAAAGATCGTGGTAGACCCTGGTCGGGACCGACGGCGAGGTCAGCACGCGCGTCTGCCGCTTGATGTCGACCTGGCGATCCCTGTGGATCTCGAGCAGCGAAACAATCGGCGTGGCTGCAGCGCATTCAATGCCAATTTCATAGCCGAGCCTGATCAGCATCGCCGTCCCCCTACGATCGTCATGGAAGATAGTGCTGGTCAACGCAGGAGAGTGCGCGGCGGTTCCTTGCGAACGTCGAAAACGACGCCTCGCGGCTTCCCATACGGACGCGGCAACGTTACGGTCGATCGACACGCGTCCTTCGAAAATAATCCCTCCAGGATGACCCGGGAAAACCGATGTTTGCAGGCAGAAAATTTGCGGCCTTCCTGTTCGATATGGACGGCACGATTCTCAATTCGATTGCCGCGGCGGAAAGGGTCTGGGCAGCTTGGGCGCGTCGGCAAGGTCTTGACGTCGCCGCATTCCTGCCGACCATCCACGGCGTGCGGGCGATCGAGACCATCGGCCGGCTGGCGCTGCCAGGCGTCGATCCTGCCCGCGAAGCCGATGCGCTTTTGCAGGCCGAGGCAGCCGATGTCGAGGGCATTCGCCCGATCGCCGGCGCCGCGGCGTTCCTCGCATCGCTGCCGCCTGGGAGTTGGGCGATCGCCACCTCCGCGCCGCGCGAACTCGCCCTGCTGCGCCTGCAGGCCGCCGGCATTCCGGCTCCCGCCGTGATCGTTGCGGCGGAGGACGTGGCCCGCGGCAAGCCGGCGCCCGACTGCTTCCGGCTGGCGGCCGAACGGCTCGGCGTCGATGTGCGCGACTGCCTTGTCTTCGAGGACGCGCCGGCCGGCATAGCGGCAGCCGAAGCCGCGGGCGCCGCAATCGTGGTGATCAGCGCCACGCACCGGCATCCTTTGCAGACGCCGCATGCCGCTATCGCCGGCTATGACGCGATCGGCATCGCCGTCGATGCCAGCGGCTGGATTGCCATCGAAGCGGAGCGGACGGCGCAGCCTGCGTAGTTTGGCGCCCTGCCTGGGCTAAAAGTCGCTGGTCAGGCCCTTGATCTCCCAGTCGCCGTAGCGGCCAGGCTCCTTGCCGCCGCGCCCGCCGATCTCCCTCGGCAGCGTGGCTTCCGTCTCGCGATATTTTTGCCGCCGGGCCTCGGCCTCCGCCAAAGCGCGCCGGGCTGCCGGCGTCAGCGCCTTTTGCGGCGCGTGGTGAGCCTGTGTTTTGTTGGATTCGTCGATCATGCGATCTTCCGGTAGATTGAAACGGGCCCCCGATTGAAACGAGAACCGCTGTTTCCCATCATATAGCGATGGGTCCACAAGGGATCGACCCCTTTGTTGGGCAGAACGGAGCAGACAATGAACACCCTTCGCACCGCCATGCTTTTGGCCGCAATGACGGCCCTGTTCATGGGCGTCGGTTATCTGGTCGGCGGATCCGGCGGCATGATGATCGCTTTGCTGATCGCTGCCGGCACCAATCTGTTCAGCTATTGGAACGCCGACAAGATGGTGCTGGCGATGCACCGAGCGATCGAGGTCGACGAAAGCAACGCGCCTGAATATTACGCCATCGTGCAGGGCCTCGCCCGACGCGCCGGTCTGCCGATGCCGAGGACCTATCTCATCGACAATCCGCAGCCCAATGCCTTCGCCACCGGCCGCAATCCGCAAAATGCCGCTGTCGCCGCCAGCACTGGCCTGCTCGAGCGGCTATCGCATGAAGAAGTCGCGGCGGTGATGGCGCACGAGCTCGCCCATGTGCAGCACCGCGATACGCTGACCATGACGATCGTCGCCACCTTCGCCGGCGCAATTTCGATGCTCGGCAACTTCGCCTTCTTCTTCGGCGGTAACCGCGACAACAACAATTCCTTCGGCATCGTCGGCGTGCTGGTGGCAATGATCGTCGCGCCTTTGGCCGCCATGATCGTGCAGATGGCGGTGAGCCGCACTCGCGAATACGAGGCCGACCGGCGCGGTGCCGAAATCTGTGGACACCCGCTGTGGCTCGCCTCGGCGCTTGACAAGATCGCCCGTGGCGCCGAACGCATCCGCAACCCGGATGCCGAGCGCAATCCGGCAACCGCCCATCTCTTCATCATCAATCCTCTTTCCGGCGAGCGCATGGACAATTTGTTCTCCACCCACCCGAGCACCGAAAACCGCATCGCCGCCCTGCAGCGGATGGCGCAACAGATGGCCGGCGCACCCGAAGCGGCCGCGACGCCAAGCCCGGCGCCGGACGGGATCGGGCAGCAGCCGTCGGGTCCGTGGGAAAGGGCCGCCCGGCCCGAAAGGCCGGCCGAGCCGGCCAGGCCGAAACCCAATCCCTGGGGACGCAATCCGACCGGGCCTAAAGGTCCGTGGTCGTGACGAGCGCGACAGACAAAAAAGGCGGGATCTCGCTGGCGGAAATACGCGATCTTTGTGCAAGGCACTGGAACCCTATCGGCATACCGATGGCGAACATGGAAACATCAAGTGAACTGGAATTTCGTCCGCTTCCTGAAAACGAATATGACACCTATCTCCACCACATCGTCCGACTTGTCGGGGATGGTGCATCTCCAAAGCAAGTCGCGGACTATGTTGACAAGGTTGAGAAAGACTACATTCAGGTGACCTCACCCCTAGGAAGCAAAGAAGATTTTGTCAGCGCCATATTTAAACTAGTCAACCGATCGCCGGCACAATGAGGCCAACTCACAGTGAGGCTTCAGAAGCTCGCGGTCTCGCCGCGCGCAAGGCAGCCGCGCGGCTGCTTGCCGCCGTCATCGACGCGAGAACGCCGCTCGACGGGCTGACCGACCATGAAAACGGCCATCCGCAATACAAGGCGCTCGACCTGCGCGACCGCGCCCTGGTGCGCGCCATTCTGGTCACCGCCCTGCGCTACCGCATGACCATATCAGGCCTGTTGGCCCGCCGCCTGGAAAAGCCGCTGCCGCCCAACGCCACGGCGCTTTCGCACATCTTGCATGGGGCGGCGGCGCAGATCCTGTTCCTCGATGTTCCCGACAGCGCCGCCGTCGACCTCGCCGTGACGCATGCCAAGTCCGATCCGCGCACGGCGCGCTTTTCCGGCCTCGTCAACGGCGTACTGCGTACGTTGGCGCGGGCCAAGCAGGATGAGCTCGCGGCGGCGGTTGCGGCCACCGACGAGGCGCCAAAATGGTTTTCCGACCGTTTGAAAACGGTCTACGGCCTCGACAAGACCAGGCAGATACTGCTCGCCCATCGCCATGAGGCGCCGGTCGATTTCACCGTCAAGTCGGGCCCGGCGCTGTGGGCCGAACGGCTCGGTGGCTTCGTCTTGCCGACCGGCACGGTGCGGGTGGAAAAGCTCAGCGCTTCCGTGACCGAACTGCCCGGCTTTGGGGAAGGCGCCTGGTGGGTTCAGGACGCGGCGGCCAGCCTGCCGGCCCGGCTGTTCGGCGACATCAATGGTTTGCGAATCGCCGACCTCTGTGCCGCGCCGGGCGGCAAGACCGCCCAGTTGATCCTCGCCGGCGCCCACGTCACCGCCCTCGACATGTCCAGAACGCGGCTGGCACGGCTGACGCAGAACCTCGAACGGCTCGGCCTGGCCGCGGAGATAGTGCAGGCCGATCTGCTCAAATACGAGCCGAAGGACCGCTTCGACGCCGTCCTCCTCGACGCACCTTGCTCTTCGACCGGCACGGTGCGCCGGCACCCCGACGTCCCCTGGACGAAGACGGCGGCCGACGTCGAAAAACTGGCCGACCTGCAACGCCGGCTGCTTGCCCGGGCCGTCACCCTGGTCAAGCCTGGCGGACGCATCGTCTTTTCCAACTGTTCGCTCGATCCGCTCGAAGGCGAAGAGCTTTATCGCGGCTTTCTCGCCGGCAATGCGGAAATCATCGACGACCCGCTTCGGCCGGGTGAGATCGCCGGCATCGACCCGTTCCTGACGCCGCAAGGCACGTTGCGCACCACGCCTGCCGACCTGGAGCTTGGCTCCCCTGCCCGTTCCGGGCTGGACGGCTTCTTCGCCGCCCGCATGCGCAGAGCCGGCTAAGGGCAGATATCGAAGCGCGTCCGGCCTTTTGGAGCGAGGAGGCACGGAAAACAGGCTGAACGGCCACGCTGCCGCGGAATTCGCCTTCGCACAAGTTCTTGAATCATATAAACTTGTGCCTGGGTGAGGACGATCAGGAGAGATTTTGGCAATCGCTGCCGGTAACACGACGCGTCTGTGGACGCTTGTCGCGAGGGAGTTCTGGCGCAAGGCGCGCCGGCGCTTGCGTGCCGGACCACTCTATCGCTGGCGCTACTCAGGCCGCACGCCGGAGCGCGTCCTGATCGCCCCGCCGGACCTGCGCCTCGCCGATCCTCAGATTGCGCTCGAGATCTATTACGGCCGCTATCCGCTTTCGGGGCATCTGGTCGAGACCGGCGGCAAATCGCCCTTCCAGATCGACGTGCCCAATCCCGGCTGGCAAAAGACGCTGCATGGCTTTCGCTGGCTGCGCCACATGCGTGCCGCGCGTACCGAGCTCGCCGCCGCCAACGCGCGGGCGTTGGTTTCCGACTGGATTGCAATCCATGGCAGCCATATTTCCGGCGTCGCCTGGGAGCCCGGCACGACGGCCAAGCGCGTCATTGCCTGGCTGCAGCATTCCTCGATCGTGTTGCAGGGCGCCGAATTTCCGTTCTACCGCGCCTTCCTGAAATCGCTTGCCGTCCAGATCCGCTATCTGCGCGCCATGGCGCGCGAGATGCCGGACGGCAAGGACAGGCTGCGCGCGCGCATTGCGCTGGCCTTTGCCGCTTTGTCGCTGCCGGCGCCGGCCTCGGCGCTGCGCGGTGCCACCCGCAGTCTCGCCGAGGAGATCGACCGCCAGATCCTGCCTGACGGCGGCCATATCTCGCGCAATCCGATGGCCGTGCTTGAAATCCTCGCCGACCTTCTGCCGTTGCGCCAGACATACGCCAATCAGGCCGAGACACCGCCGGCCGCCCTGATCGGCGCCATCGACCGGATGCTGCCGGCGCTGCGCTTCTTTCGCCATCAGGATGGCAGCCTTGCCCGCTTCAACGGCATGGGCGCCACCATCCACGACCGTATCGCCAGCATCCTGCATCACGACGACACCGCCGGCGCACCATTGCTGCACGCGCCGCATTCGGGTTATGAGCGCCTGTCGATGGGGGGTGTCACCGTGATCGCCGATACCGGACCGCCGCCGCCCGTCGACGTGTCCAATGCCGCTCACGCCGGGTGCCTCGCCTTCGAATTGTCGTCGGGCCGCCAGCACTATATCGTCAACGCCGGCATAGACACCTATGGCGCCGCCGAGTTCCGGCCGCTTGCCCGCGCCACCGCCGCCCATTCGACCGCCACCATCAACGACACGTCGTCGGCGCGCTTCAACCACTCCCTGCGCGTCAACGACCTGCTCGGCACGCCTTTGATCGGCGGACCGCAGCATGTGCCTTGCAAGCGCACCGACCAGAAGGGCAGCCAGGGCTTCATCGCCCGCCATGACGGCTATGGGGCGCGCTTCGGCTTCCTGCATGAGCGCGAGCTGAAATTATCGACCGAAGGCAATGTGCTTGCCGGCAGGGACCGCTTCCTGCGGCCGGGCGGCGCCTCTATCCGCAACAATGGCCGTGATTTCGTCACGGTGCGTTTCCATGTCCATCCCGACATAAACCTGCTCCAGGATGAGCATGACCGTCTGGTGCTGGCCGCCGACCATGCCGACACCTGGGTGTTTACCTCCACCGAAGTGGCACCCGAGGTCGAGGAATCGATCTATTTCGCCGGGCTCGGCGGCCCGCGCCGCAGCCGGCAGATCGTGCTTGCGTTCAAAGCCTCGGAGATTTCCGAGGTCCACTGGCAATTGACGCGGACTACTATCGGTGGTCATCCGGAAAAAGCTGAAGCCAGTGGCAACGGCAAACACTGATCAAGCCTTGCTGCTTGATTTCCGGGCCTCATGTGCTACGGCCCGCGGACGCTCTCCAACCAGAACTGGAAAGGCCGCCAGCCCATGGCCGTCGCCGCCAAGAACATTCCCGCGCCCGACCTTGTTCCGATCCGTCGCGCGCTGCTCTCCGTCTTCGACAAGACCGGCCTGATCGACTTCGCCAAGGCGCTGGCTTCGGCCGGCGTCGAGCTGGTTTCGACCGGCGGCACCGCAAAGGCGATCGCCGAGGCCGGCATGGCCGTGCGCGACGTATCCGAGCTCACCGGCTTTCCCGAGATCATGGACGGCCGCGTCAAGACGCTGCACCCGTCGGTGCATGGCGCACTGCTCGGCGTGCGCGACGATCCCGAGCACGCCGCTGCGATGCGCGACCACGGTATCGAGCCTATAGATCTCGTCGTCTCCAATCTCTATCCATTCGAAGAGGTGCGCCGCTCCGGCGCCGACTACGCGGCGATCGTCGAGAACATCGATATTGGCGGCCCGGCGATGATCCGTGCCTCGGCCAAGAACCACGCCTATGTCGGTATCGTCACCGACCCTGACGACTATGCCTCGGTGCTCAACGCGCTGGAGATGAATTTCGGCTCGCTGTCGCTGGATTTCCGCAAGAAGCTGGCAGCCAAGGCCTTTGCCCGTACTGCCACCTACGATGCGGCGATCTCGGGATGGTTCGCCGAGGCGCTCGAGATCGAGCATCCGACATGGCGCGCCTTCGGCGGCAAGCTGCAATCGGTGATGCGCTATGGCGAAAACCCGCATCAGGGCGCCGGCTTCTATGTCAATGGCGACAGGCGGCCGGGCGTCGCTACGGCGCGCCAGCTTCAGGGCAAGCAGCTTTCCTACAACAACATCAACGACACCGACGCCGCCTTCGAGCTGGTCGGCGAATTCGATCCGACCCGCTCCGCCGCAATTGCCATCATCAAGCACGCCAACCCGTGCGGCGTCGCCGAAGCCGCTTCGCTGCACGCGGCCTATGCCAAGGCGCTGGCCTGCGATCCGGTCTCTGCCTTCGGCGGCATCGTCGCCATGAACCGCATCCTCGACGCCGGAACCGCCGAAGAGATCGTCAAGACCTTTACCGAAGTGATCATCGCACCAGAGGCGTCCGAGGAAGCAGTCCGCATCATTGCCGCCAAGAAGAATCTACGCCTGCTGGTTACCGGCGGCCTGCCCGACCCGCGCGCGGCGGGCCTTGGCTTGAAATCGGTTGCCGGCGGCTTGCTGGTCCAGGGCCGCGACAATGCGGTGATCGATGACCTCGACCTGAAAGTGGTGACCAGCCGCGCTCCGACGCCGGCCGAATTGGCCGATCTGAAATTCGCCTTTCGCGTGGCAAAGCACGTCAAGTCGAACGCCATCGTCTATGCCAGGGATGGCGCTACAGTCGGCATCGGCGCCGGCCAGATGAGCCGGGTCGATTCCTCGCGCATCGCCGCGCGCAAGGCGCTCGACGCGGCCGAGGCTGCCGGTCTGACGGAGCCTTTGACCAAGGGCTCTGTCGTCGCCTCGGATGCCTTTTTCCCGTTCGCGGATGGGCTTTTGTCGGCAATCGAAGCCGGCGCCACCGCCGTCATCCAGCCCGGCGGCTCGATGCGCGACGACGATGTCATCGCCGCCGCCGATGCTCACGGCATCGCCATGGTGTTTACCGGCGTGAGGCATTTCAGGCATTGAACTCCCTCCCTTCCCTCTGTGGGAGAAGGGACGAGCAGATCACTCCGCCGGCCGATCCGCCGGATAGGGCGTGCCGATCAGGATCGCCATGCCCGCTCCGAGGAACAGCACGATCGCCGCCATGCCGAGCCGCGCCGAGCCGCTGGCCAGGGTGATCGTGGCCACCATGAAAGGTGCGGCAAAACTGGTTGCTCGGCCGGCCAGCGCATAGATGCCGAAATAGCGGCCCGATTCGGCCGCGGAGACGCTGCGCGCCATGTAGGAGCGCGACGATGCCTGCACCGGCCCGAAAGCAAGCCCGATCAGCAGGCCGTAGAAAATGTAGGCTTTTTCCGCCGCCGTGCCGAACAATCCGCCGCCGTCCAGTCCGGGCATCACCCAGGCGCCGAACAGCGTATAGCCCGGGCCGGTCGAGACGATGCCGAGCGTGGCGATGCTCAGCATGACCAGCGAAATCATCACTATGGACTTGGAACCCAGCGCCGTGTCGAGGCGTGCGGCAACCAGGCATCCGACTATGGCGACGACGTTGAGGATGATGCCGAACAGGCCGATCTCGGTAATCGACCAATGGAACATTGCCGCCGCAAACGTTCCGCCCAACGCCAGCAGCGCGTTGACGCCGTCCTGATAGATCATGCGGGCGACGAGAAAGCGAAAAATGCCGCTGCGCTTGCGCACTTCGGCCAGCGTCGACTTGAGTTCCGACAGTCCCTCGCGCACCGCCGGCCCGATTGGAATGCCTTTGATTGCATCCGGCGTGAAGAAGAACATCGGCAGGATGAACAGGAAATACCAGGCCGCCGACAACGGTCCGGTGGCGCGCGCGTCCTCGCCGAGCCTGGGATCGAGGCCGAAGATCGGGTCCAGCCCAACAACGGTCTTGCCGGTTTCAGGCGAGCCGGCCATGACGGTAACGACGAAGATCAGTGCGATCATGCCGCCGAGATAGCCGAGCCCCCAGGCCATGTTCGAGATCCTGCCGATGTCGCTCTTCGGCACCAGGCGGGGCATCATCGAATCATTGAACACGGTCGAGAATTCCGCCGCGACCGACGCCAGCGAGAACAACGCCACGATCAGAAAAAGATCAGAGCCGGGCGCGGCGAACCACAGTAGGGTGAGGCAGGTGATCTTGACCGCGGCGAAGAAGGCTATCCACGGCTTTCGCGGTCCGGTCTGGTCGGCAATCGAACCGAGGACCGGCGACAAAACGGCAATGACGAGGCCGGCGGCGGCAATGCCGTAGCCCCAGGCCGCTTGCCCGGTCTCGGGATTGCTGGCCATGCGCGAGACGAAATAAGGACCGAAGATGAAGGTAGTGACGACCGTGAAAAACGGCTGTGCCGCCCAGTCGAACAGCATCCATCCCCAGATGCCGCGTCCCGACGCCCCCTGCACTGCCATCTCAGCCATGTCCCCTCCGCTGGAGCTTGCTCAATACTGATCGAATCGGAATGACGCTTCCACCTTGTTGTTGAGCACGATCTTGTCCAAAAGCCGATCGTTAGGTTCGGCATCATGCTCCGGCGCTCCCAAAAGCAGCGCGCCGTTCGCTCTATTGCGCAGTTCTTCCCGGCAATCCCGCGCGATATGGAAGACGTCTCACAGCCCCGTCAGATCGCTCATCAGGCCGGACGCCACCGACAGCCGCGACACGGTGATGTCGCCGCCCTCGGTCAGCGCCTGCAGCCGCTCGCGGATGCGTCCGACCCGTTCGCCGCCGGCCTCCAGCCATGCCGCCACCGGATCCGCCGCCTCGGCATGGCCGGTGAGTGCCGCCACGGCGATGCCGCGCCTGGCCGCGCCGATCGTGTCGGTGGCACGGGAAAGCGCCAGTTGATCGTAATAATCCGAGGGGGTGATCGAGCGCGCCGCATCTTCGACGCGCGGGATGCGAAAGACATCGCTGACCGCGAAAAATGCCTTGGCGGCAGCGACGATGCCGGCATTCGCCGTCCGCGCCGTCAGGGCAATGTCGGGGATGAGTTCCGCCACATCGGTCAACGCCAATTGTTCGGCAAGGCTCCCCGGCGCGCCGCCCTTCGACAGATTGTGCCGCCGCTCCTCGATCCGCTCGCGCGAGAAGGCCGGCAGCAGCGAAACCAGCTTCGGCTCCAGCGCCTTGCGTGCGTCCTGCAACTCGGCGATCCGCTGCCCGAGCGGCGCGGTGCCGGCGTCGTTCTTCAGGTACCAGCCGCTCGTCACATAGATCAGCCGGCTGACCGCCTGATAAAGGTCGAGCTGGATCTGCCCGTCGATCTGGTTGTCGAGCGCGTCGATCTGCCGGTACAGCGCCGGCAGCGCGAAGCCGTCCCGCACCACGGCGAAGGTGCGCACGACATCGGCGGCACTGCGGCCGGTTGTTTCCTGCAGCCGGTTGACGAAGGACGGACCGCCGCGATTGACCAGATCATTGGCGACGACACGGGCGATGATCTCGCGGCGCAGCCGATGGCCGTGGATTTCCGCAGCATATTTCTTTGCCATGCGCTCGGGAAAGTAACCCATCAGGTCGCGGTCGAAATGCGGATCGTCCGGGACGTCGCTGGCGACGATATCGGAAAACAGCACGATCTTGGCATAGGCAAGCAGCACGCCGAGCTCGGCCCTGGTCAGCGGCTCGCCGCGCGTCTCGCGCTCAACAAGGGCCGCCGGCGACGGCAGCGCCTCGACGGCACGGTCGAGCAGTCCGCGCGCCTCCAGCGCCGCCATGAAGCGGCTCTGATGGGCGATGTCGGCGAGGCCGCGCTTGCGGGCAAGCGACAGCGCCAGCGTCTGCTGGTAATTGTTGGACAGCACCAGGGCGCTGACCTCGTCGGTCATCTCGGCTAGCAATTTGTTGCGCGCCGGCCGGGTCAACGATCCCTTGCGCATCGCGGAAGCCAGCGCGATCTTGATGTTGACCTCGACGTCGGAACAGTTCACGCCGCCCGAATTGTCGATCGCATCTGAGTTGCAGCGGCCGCCATTCAATCCGAATTCGATGCGCGCCCGCTGCGTGACGCCGAGATTGGCGCCCTCACCGATCACCTTGGCGCGCAGGTCGAGCGCGGTGATCCGGATCGCGTCATTGGCACGGTCGCCGACGTCCTGGTTGGTCTCGCCCGATGCCCTGACATAGGTGCCGATGCCGCCGAACCACAAAAGATCTGCCGGCGCCTTGAGGATGGCACTCATGATCTCGACCGGCGTGGCCGTTGTCTTGCCGAGGCCGATCGCTGCAGCCGCGGCGGCCGGCAAGGTGATCGACTTCTGGCTGCGCGAGACGATGATGCCACCTTCGGACAGCTTCGTCTTGTCGTAATCCTGCCAGCTTGAGCGGGCGAGAGCGAACATACGCCGGCGCTCGGCCATCGAAGCCGCCATGTCGGGATCGGGATCGATGAAGATGTCGCGATGATCGAAGGCGGCGATCAGTCGGGTCTGCTCCGACAGCAGCATGCCGTTGCCGAACACGTCGCCTGACATGTCGCCAACGCCGACGACGGTGAACGGAGTGGTTTGGATGTCGCGGTTCATCTCGCGAAAATGCCGCTTGACCGCTTCCCAGGCGCCCTTGGCGGTGATGCCCATCTTCTTGTGGTCGTAACCGGCCGAACCGCCGCTGGCGAAAGCGTCGTCGAGCCAGAAGCCGTGCTTTTCACTGATGGCGTTGGCGATGTCCGAGAAGGTCGCCGTGCCCTTGTCCGCGGCGACGACGAAATAGGGATCGTCCTGGTCGCGCCGCACCACGCCCGCCGGCGGGATGACGCCGTCCAGGCCGATATTGTCGGTGATCGACAACAGGCTGGAAACGTAATTCTTGTAGGCGGCTGTGCCGGCCTCGAAAATGGCGTCGCGCCCGGCGCTCATCGGCAGCTTTTTCGGGTAGAAACCGCCCTTGGCGCCAACCGGCACGATCACCGCATTCTTGACCTGCTGTGCCTTGACCAGGCCGAGCACTTCGGTGCGATAGTCCTGGGCACGGTCCGACCAGCGCAGGCCGCCGCGCGCGACTGGGCCGAAGCGCAGATGCACACCCTCGACCTCAGAGCCATAGACGAAGATCTCCCGCCATGGCCGCGGCGCCGGCAGCCCGTCCACCGATTGCGAATCGAGCTTGATCGCCAGCGATTGGCCTTTCTCTTTCGTATCGGCAACGAAATGATTGGTGCGCAGCGAGGCCTCGATCAGGTTCAGATAACGGCGGATGATGGTGTCGTCATCAATGTTGGGAACGTCTTCCAGCGCATCCGTGATCTTGGCCTTCAAATGTTTGGCCTGGACGACACCTTCCGTTTCCGCCGTCGGGCCGAGGCGGGCGACGAACAGCGCATGCAGGCCGCGGGCGATCTCGGGATAGCGATTGAGCGCGGCGGCGATGAAATCCTGGCTCTGCGGGATACCGGCCTGCTGCAGATAGCGGCCATAGGCGCGCAGGACGGTGATCTCGCCTGACCACAGGCCGGCGGTCTGGGCAAGGCCGTTATAGCCGTCATTGTCGACATCGCCGCGCCAGACGGAAAGGAACGCATCCTCGAACAGCGCGCCGCCATTGCCGAGGTCGATCGGCCTGCCGTAGCTGTTCTCGAGTTCCATGTCGTGGATGAAGACCATGCCGGATTGATTGTCGCCGACCTCGAAAGTGCGCTCGCTGATGACGCGGAAACCAATGTTTTCCAGCACCGGCACGCGCCGCGACAGCGCCACCGGGCTGCCGTGGTGATAGATCTTCAGCGCAGCCTGATGCGGCTTCTGGACGGCGTGACGGTAATAGTCGATGGCGATCGGATTTGACGCATCGAGCTTGGCGATGCGCCCGGCGTCGGCCAGCGCCACGGCCGGCGGAAAACTGTCGCGATAGCTTTCCGAAAAACGCGAGGCGATGGCCGTGAGTCTCGCATCGGCGCCGGTCTCTGTCGCGGTCTCGCGCAGTGCATCGTCCCAGGTCCGTACGATGTCGCGGATCGCCGCCTCGATCGTCGCCTGCTCGACCTTCGGCGTCTTGCCGCCGGAGCGGCCGATGATGAAATGGACACGCGCCAGCCCGCCTTCCGGGAACGCCGGATAATAGGCCGACAGCCGGCCTTCGAAGACGGTCTTCAGATACGTGCCGATCTTCTCACGCACGACGCTGTCGTAGCGGTCGCGCGGCACGAAGACGAGCACGGAGACGAAGCGGTCGAACTGGTCGACACGCACCAATGCCCTGACGCGCGGCCGCTCGATCAAGCCCAGGATGGCTTCGGCATGCTTGCGCAGGATCGGCACCGGAACCTGGAACAGCTCGTCGCGCGGATAGCTCTCCAGCACGTTGATCAATGCCTTGCCGGAATGGTCGCTTGGATTGAAGCCGGATTTGGCGATGACGGTTTCCGCCTTCGAGCGCAGATAGGGGATTTTCATCACCGAGCGCGTATAGGCAGTCGACGTGAACAGGCCGACGATGCGGAGCTCGCCCGAAAGCACGCCTTTGCCGGTGTAGGTCTTGACGCCGATGTAGTCGAGGTAGATGCGCCGGTGCACCGATGACTTGGCGTTGGCCTTGGTGACAATCAGCGGTTCCGGCCCATGCAGGAAAGCGCGGATTTCCGGCGTCGTGCTTACCGCTTCGGTGCCGCGCCTGAGCACCAGCACGTCGGGATCGGAAAGGATGCCGAGGCCGGGCTTTTCGGCCCGCTCGAGCATGCCGCTCGTCTCGCCGCCGGTGTAGTTGAATTCGCGCATGCCGAGAAAGGTGAAATTGTCGTCGCGCAGCCATTCGAGGAAGGCGATCGCCTCGGTGACATGGGCCTTGTCGAGCGGCACTGGCGAGTAGCGGAATTCCGAGATCGCCTGGTCGAGGCGGGCGAGCATCGGCTTCCAGTCGGTGACGGCGGCGCGCACTTGGCCGAGCAGCTTGGTCAGGCGTGCGGCCAGACCTTCAGCCTGCTCGGCCGAAAGGCGGCCGATATGGACATGGATGACGCTCAGCCGGTCATGGCTGTGGTCGCCCTTGGCATAACCCCCGTCGCCGAGGATTTCCTCGACGCCGTTTTTGCCGTGCCTGACGACTATGACCGGGTGGGTAACCAGCAGCGGCTCGCCCGCGCTCTCGGTGATTTCGCCGAGGACGGAATCAAACAGGAACGGCATGTTGTCGTTGACGACGGTGATCACCGTCATCGGCCGGCCCTGGCGGACGACACCGGAATCGACGTCTATAGCAACGACGCAGTCGTCCTTCTTGTGCCTGGCCACTGCGCGGCCGGCGAGTTCGGCAGCGCGTTCGAGATCGATGACGTCGTAGGCGGCGACATCTTCGGCCGGAGCTCGGGCCAGCAGGTAGTCGGCAAGCCTGCCGGGCTTTTCGCCACCCGCGGCTTCACCCCTCGTCAGGCCGGCTTTTTTCAACCGGCTCGCTGACTTTACACTGGCCATGAGTCCCTCCCGTCGCATGTTTTTGCGGCTATGCTAACAGATGACGGGTATTTGGCGACAAAGGTTTGACGGCTTGCGACGAAATGTCGGAATTCACCGGCAGCCTGGCGAAAAACGAGGAGAAATCCGCCATGACGGACAAAATCACCGCGCTTGACCTGGCACCGGCGGAGCTGAGCGACGCGACCAAGGCCTATTTCGCCAAATGCCGGGAGAAACTCGGCCTCGTTCCCAATGTGCTACTCGCCTATGCCTTCGACGAGAAGAAGCTGCGCGCTTTCACCGACATGTACAATGATTTGATGCTGGGTGAATCCGGCCTGTCGAAACTCGAGCGCGAGATGATCGCGGTCGCCGTCTCTTCGGTCAACCATTGCTACTATTGCCTGGCCGCGCATGGCGCGGCGGTGCGCCAGCTTTCCGGCGACCCCGCCTTCGGCGAGATGATGGTGATGAATTTTCGCGCCGCCAAGCTGTCGGACAGGCAACGCGCCATGCTCGAATTCGCGGTGAAGCTGACCGAGCAACCGGCAAAGATCGTCGAAGCGGACCGGGCGGCGCTGCGGCAAGTCGGCTTTTCCGACCGCGACATATGGGATGTCGCCTCGACCGCGGCATTCTTCAACATGTCGAACCGGCTGGCATCGGCAATCGATATGCGGCCGAACGATGAATACCACGCGATGGCGCGATAGGGCACCGCTGTTGCGAGCCAACCGCACATTATATTAGCTACTTCGCATTCTCGTTGCTTGTTTGCCGGTTTGGTCAGATGATCGGCATGCGGCATGACCGCATGCCGGTTCGATGCCGCCGATCAGAGGAGGAGAACATGGCGAAATTTCTCTACGTCTATCATGGCTCAGGCAAGATGCCGACCGAGGAGGCCGAACGGAAGGCAGCGATGGATGCCTGGACCGGCTGGTACGGCAAGCTCGGCTCAGCGGTGGTCGACGGTGGCAATCCAGTCGGCATGTCGAAGACCGTGCTGCCTGGCGGCAAGGTCGAGAACAACGGCGGCAGCAATCCGACCGCTGGTTACACCATCATCGAAGCAAAAGACATCGACGATGCCGTCGGCAAGGCCAAGGATTGTCCTATCTTGACCGACCCAGCCTTTAGTATCGAGATCGCGCCGATCATCGAAATGGGTTGACGCGCCGGCTCAGGACCGCGCCGCGATCGCCGCCGCAGCGCCGGCCATGGTGCCGGCGCTGATGCGGTTGGCGATCTTCATCGCCCGCTTGCTTCTCAAGAGCTTGCGCGCCTGCGATGCGGCGAGCACCCAGGTCAAATCGATGGCGACCAGGACCACTGCCATGGTCGCCGTCAGCTCGACCCAGCCGACCACGCTGACCGAACCGAGGTCGATGATGGTCGGCAGCAGCGCCAGATAGAACATCATGATCTTGGGGTTGCCGAGCGTCACAGCCATGCCGGCAAAGAACAGCTTGGCAGGAGAATCTTCGCGCGGCAGCGAACCTTCCTTCGCCTCGACCGGTGCCGTCCACATCTTCCAGGCAAGCCAGCCGAGATAGCTGACGCCGGCCCACTTCACGACGACAAAGGCATAATGGAACGTCTGCGCCACCACGGCGAGGCCAAACACCGCCAGAGACAGCCAGATCGCTTCGCCGATCCACATCGCAAGCAGGAACGGAAACACGTCGCGGAAGCCCTTTGCGATGACCCGCGCCACAAGAGCGGCAATCGACGGGCCGGGCGAGCCGGCGGCAACAAGCAGGGCGCCGGCAAAAATCAGCAGCGACGTGAAATGCATGACGGGGTCTCGTTTGAAGTGTTTGGGGTGTTCAACATAACCCAACTGTTCCGGCGACGGTAGCGTCTACCGAAAGAAGGCTTGTCCGCCAGGCACCTCACGGCTAGAGATGTCGTTCCGAAATCCTTTCCGAGCTTCACTTTGCCTACGTAACCGCCGGTCTCGTCAACTCCCCCAACACAGAGCAGGGCGTCGCAGTCGCGGTGCCTGTTTTCACATGACCTGTTCTTCAGGGTGGCGGTTCGAGACCGGTTTGGCACTGCTGAACCGCTGTCGCGCATAACCACCCGCGACACCTGATTTCCAACTGCCGCAGTCTCTCGCCACGCCGTGCCCGCAAGGGGTTCTCGATATCGCCGATCTGACGAACTTCCCGACGGGAAGGGCTTTTCGGCATGCCTTCGATACTGCTCATCCGCTGGGCGATCGCGCCCAAAACCGGACCTCGACCTCACCTCAACTGCAATCGCTGCGGCGGCCTGAAAGCCTATCGCTGCAGCGGCAAATTCCGCGTCAATGCCAATGGCAAGCGCATTGACGCCTGGTTGATCTACCGCTGCATCGACTGCGACAATTCCTGGAATTTCGGCATTCTGGAGCGCTGCAGCCGCCGGGATATCGAACCGGCAATATTGCAGGCGCTCGAAAGCAACGATCCGGTCCTGGCGCGGCGCCATGCCTTCGATGTTGCCGCATTGCGAAGCAGTATCGGGCGCGTTGAGGAGTTCGCCGAAGCCGCCGTTCAAAAGGAGGTGCTCGGCGACAGGCTGGGAAACACCACCGCTCTCGAACTCCAGCTCTGGCTCGAAACGCCGACATCGCTGCGGCTCGACCGGTTGCTCGCCAGCGAACTCGGTGTCTCGCGATCGCGGCTTCAGGTTTGGGAAGAGAAACGATTGCTGGTCATTAGTCCGGACGGAGCCAAAGCCTTGCGCAGGCCGGCGCGGACGGGAACGGCGATCCGCATCCACCTGTCTGGCGAACCAGACCGGGACGACATCATTTCGGCTGCCGGCGGATGAGGCGACGGCAAGGGCATCCGCAATCGGAGACAGTTGCGGCCAGGGGTCAATCGCCCTCTTTGGAGGCCGAGCCGATCAAACCCTTGGCTGCATCGAGATCGCTGTCGGCGACTTGCACATGGATCAAGCCGAGCCTGCCCGTGTCGAGAAGATAATTCGCGGGAGCATAAATTCCATACGCGTCGAGCATCGACACGCAAACTTCGGCCTCGCGTCGATTGTCGTATATGACAGCCGTGACGAGTTTACCGCTCACTGCGCGGTATTACCCTTTATGCCGCGCCGACCACTTTCGCCGACTTCTCAAAACGCTTGCGCTCGTTCGGGTCGAGATAGAGCTTGCGCAGGCGGATGGTCTTCGGCGTCACCTCGACCAGCTCGTCGTCCTGGATCCAGGCCAGCGCGCGTTCCAGCGTCATGCGGATCGGCGGCGTCAGCTTCACCGCCTCGTCCTTGCCGGCGGCGCGGATGTTGGTCAGCTTCTTGCCCTTGAGCACGTTGACCTCGAGATCGTTGTCCCTGGAATGGATGCCGATGATCATGCCCTGATAGACCTTGACGCCGGGATCGATGACCATCGGGCCGCGGTCTTCCAGGTTCCACATGGCATAGGCCACCGATTCACCCTGTTCGTTGGAGATCAGCACGCCGTTGGTGCGACCCGGCAGCTCACCCTTATAAGGCTCGTAGGCATGGAACAACCTGTTCATCACGGCGGTGCCGCGCGTGTCGGTCAACAGTTCCGACTGGTAGCCGATCAGGCCGCGCGTCGGCGCGTGGAAGACGATTCGCTGGCGATTGCCGCCCGAAGGGCGCAACTCGACCATCTCGGCCTTGCGCTCCGACATCTTCTGCACGACGACGCCGGCATGCTCCTCGTCGACGTCGATGACGACTTCCTCGACCGGCTCCAGCAATTCGCCGTTATCGCCCTTCTGCATGACGACGCGCGGCCGCGACACGGCGATCTCAAAACCTTCGCGGCGCATCGTCTCGATCAGCACGGCCAGCTGCAATTCGCCGCGGCCGGAAACGAAGAACGAATCCTTGTCAGGTGATTCCTCGATCTTCAGCGCGACATTGCCTTCGGCCTCGCGCAACAGGCGGTCGCGGATGACGCGGCTGGTCACCTTGTCGCCTTCGGTACCGGCCAGCGGCGAATCGTTGACGAGGAAAGACATCGTCACCGTCGGCGGATCGATCGGCTGCGCGTGCAGCGGCTCGGTCACCGACAGGTCGCAGAAGGTGTCTGCGACAGTGCCTTTCGACAGGCCGGCGATGGCGACGATGTCGCCCGCCTGCGCTTCCTCGATGGGCTGGCGCTCGAGCCCGCGGAAGGCGAGGATCTTCGAAATGCGGCCGGTTTCGACCTGGGTGCCGTCATGGTGCAGCACCTTGACCGCCTGGTTGGATTTCAGCGTGCCGGATTCGATACGGCCGGTGATGATGCGGCCGAGGAACGGATTGGCTTCCAGGATGGTGCCGATCATGCGGAACGGGCCGGGATGAACGGTCGGCGCCGGCACGTGCTTGATGACGAGGTCGAACAGCGGCGCCAGAGCCTGGTCCTTCGGGCCTTCGGGGTTTTCCGAGACCCAGCCGTCGCGGCCTGAACCGTAAAGGATAGGGAAGTCGAGCTGCTCGTCGGTGGCGTCAAGTGCTGCGAAAAGGTCGAACACCTCGTTGACCACTTCGACATGGCGGGCATCCGGCCGGTCGATCTTGTTGATGACGACGATCGGCTTCAGTCCAACCTTGAGCGCCTTGCCGACGACGAATTTGGTCTGCGGCATCGGGCCCTCGGCGGCGTCGACCAGCACGATGGCCGAATCCACCATCGACAGGATGCGCTCGACCTCGCCGCCGAAATCGGCGTGGCCGGGCGTGTCGACGATGTTGATGCGGGTATCCTTCCAGTCGACCGAGGTCGCCTTGGCCAGGATGGTGATGCCGCGTTCCTTTTCAAGATCGTTTGAATCCATGGCGCGCTCGGCGACGCGCTGGTTGTCGCGGAACGAGCCGGACTGTTTCAGGAGTTGGTCGACGAGGGTGGTTTTTCCATGGTCGACGTGCGCGATGATCGCGATATTGCGGATTTTCATGTTTCGGTCTCGGGAGCGTTGCAGGCAGCAGGCCAAAAGGCGCTGCCTCTTTCGGTTGGGCGGCTCATACAGGGTTTTTCGCATTTGCGAAAGAGGAGGCGAGCCACCAAATAAAGTCACCAAATCTTAAATATCTTGGTGTGAAGTGGAATTATTAACCAAGGCGGAACCTTTCGTGGTCCGGACAGTTCGAATTTCATGATCGAGACAGGCATCAAACTCCGGCCGATTTTGGCATGTACCGCGCTCGCCGTCCTCCTCGCGGCAAGCGCGGCGCAATCGGCCGCGCCGTCCAAGGAGACGCGGTCTGCTCTGCCGTCCGACAAGCGCTCGGCAGAGCAGCTTTTTGCCGATGCTCCGGACGGCGTCGACCCGGTGGTGACCGGACCGGTCAGCACCGCCTTCAAGCAAAGGCAAAAAAACGCCGGATGCGACAGCGCCGTCTGGCCCAAGATTCCCGTCGTCTGCTATCCCGATTGATGCACATCCACCTTCGGGGTGGTCCTAAAAGGCAATCTCACGCCGACCGCACCGGATCGAGCGTGACCTTATAGAGTTCGCTGTCGTCGCGATCCATCAGCCGCACCGTCAACTGCTCGGTGGCTCCATCGATGTCGACGAGCCCGAAGAACTGCAGGCCGGCCGACGGCGGCAGGTTCTGACCCTGTTCGGCGGTCGGTGCCTTGATGAACCTCAGCTCCGGGCCGAAAGTCATGTCGAAAGCATTCGGTCCGAATGTGCCGGCGTGGATCGGACCCGAAACGAATTCCCAGAACGGATTGAAGTCCTGGAACTGCGCCTTGTCCGGATTGTAATAATGCGCGGCTGTGTAATGCACGTCCGCGGTTAGCCAGACGGTATTGCTGATCCCCGCGTTCTTTATATAGCGAAGGAGGTCGGCAATTTCCAGCTCGCGCCCCTTGGCCGGGCCATTGTCGCCATTGCTGATTGCCTCAGCCCCGACCTTCTTGGTGCCGTCGTTCCAGACGACGAGGCCGAGCGGCATGTCGGTGGCGATGATTTTCCAGGTTGCATTGGAATTCGCCAGCTCGCGCTTCAGCCATTTCGTCTGTTGTTCGCCGAGGATGCGCGATTGCGGCGTCATCGTCTCCTGCATATTCGGACCGTTGGGGCCGCGATAGGAACGCATGTCGAGGAAGAACACGTCGAGCAGCGGCCCATAGGCGATTTTGCGGTAGACACGGCCGGGCTCCGACGGCTCGTAGCGGATCGTCGTCATTTCGTGGAAGGCGCGCGCCGCGCGTGCCGCCAGTACATGGATGGATTTTCGGTGTAGCGGTCGTCGGCGCTCAGATCCTTCGAATCCGACCAGTTGTTCACCACCTCGTGGTCGTCCCACTGGTAGAACGTCGGGCAGATGGCGTTCAGCGCCAGCACGTTCCTGTCCATCAAATTGTATTTCCACTGACCCCGGTATTCATCCAGCGTCTCGGCAACCTTGCGTTTTTCGTCGATCAGCACGGTGTTCTTCCACTTGCCGCCGCCGGGCAGGTCGACCTCGTCCTTCATCGCGCCATCGGCATAGATCGTATCGCCCGAATGCAGGAAGAAGTCCGGCGTGTGCTTGGCGATCGTGGCGTAGGTCTTCATGCCGGTGTCGTCGATGCCCCAGCCCTGGCCGGCGGTGTCGCCCGACCAAGCGAAACGAATGTCGCGCTTCGAGGCAGGTGCCGTGCGGAAGCGGCCGATGATCGGCTCGGAAACGGCGTTGACATCGGAAAGATCGGCCGCGACCATGCGGTAGAAGATGTCCTGGTCGGAGGCGAGATCGGTAAGCAGCCGCTTCACCGTATAGTCGCTGGCCGGCGAGCTATCGAGCGGCGCCAGGCGGACGGCATTGGCGAAGCTCTCCGTCGGCGACACTTCGAACATGACGCGCGACGGCCGGTCCGTGCGCGCCCAGACCATGCCGCTGGTCGCGTCGACGTCGCCGGATTGGATACCGTGGGTAAAGGCCGGGCGCTGATTGGCGCGCGAGTAATAGGGAAGCGCGAGGCCCGACGCGCCGACCAGGCCAACGGCGCTGGCCGACGTGACGAAAGCGCGCCGCGTCATCGAAATCTTGTTCATGGCTGTCTCCTGGATGGCGTTGAACGTCGCCGCCAAGCTCCAGCTTCAATGTTTCAGGCACATTTCGAAACGATGAAGGTTTTCTGACATCAACAGGATGGCGAATCTCCCTCCTTGAGGGGGAGATGTCGCCGGGGGCGACAGAGGGGGTCGTCTCGCATGGAGCACCGACCTCTTGCGCCTGCGATAAGGGGCCGAGCCCGGTCGGACCGACCCCCTCTGGCCGCTTCGCGGCCATCTCCCCCTCAAGGGGGTGTTTGGACCGGGGACATCGCGAACAGCTGTGCGAGGACATCGCGAACAGTTTGCCATCCTATCGTTGGCTTGCATTGAGGTCGATGGTCTGGATTTTCTGGTGGCGGAAGTAGGCATCGAAGACGCCATCGGTTTCGGTTGGGCGGAAGGCGACGGC